>NZ_CP028924.1:2767784-3075315 GCF_003061515.1 Colwellia sp. Arc7-D | reverse complement strand
GTTGTATTCTTATTATATGTGTTGGCCTTATTAGTTTCGTTTGGTTAGATACCGCGGATATATTAATTATAAAATTAACCCATATCGAGCACTTTAAACCTTGGTTAAAGTATCTCACGGTAGAGTTACCTTTAATGCTGTTCTCTTTCTTATTACTCTGGCGCTTTATAAAAGAAAAAAGCTTAGTAACGACAGCATTGTTAACCAGCTTTTGTATTTGGCTTGGGCAATATTATCAGTTAGTGACATTACCTTGGAGTGTGTTATTAACCTTAATGTTAATGCATTACCTTTTTGCCATAGTGGTTGACTCATATTTCTTAGCTTATCGAGATGAATTAACCACTTTGCCGTCGCGCCGAGCACTTAATCAATTGTCTTTGTCGTTAGGGCGAAAGTACACGCTTGCCATGCTAGACATAGATCACTTTAAAAAGTTTAACGATACCTACGGTCATGATATTGGCGATCAAGTGTTGAAGTTGGTGGCGAGTAAGTTGGCTCAAGTAAAAGGCTCTGGGAAGGTTTTTCGCTATGGTGGTGAAGAATTTACTATTGTTTTTCCGGGTAAGAATATTGAACAATCTCTCCCTGCTTTAGAGGCTGTTAGGCAAGCGGTGGAAGATTATAAAATAGTTATTCGTCAAGAACAGCGTAAAACTAAAGAGGCACGATCTCATAAGAAAAGCAGCCAAGTTAAAACCGTTAGTGTCACTATATCGATAGGACTTGCCGCAAGAGCATCAAAGTTAACTTTTGAGCAAACGTTGAAGTTAGCAGATCAAGCACTCTATCGAGCGAAAAAATCTGGTCGTAATAATGTGAGTGAATAAATTTTTAAATAACTAAAACCGTTAAGGTTTCATTTGTGAAGTAGCATTGATTGTTACTCCTTCTGATAACTCAATATGCTGCAATGTAGCCAAAATATTTTTTATATAGAGTAGTATTCGTCATAAAAAAGCCCAGGATAATATCATTATCGTGGGCTTATTCGTTATCATGCAAACATGCAGGCGTTTAAGTGGTTAACTAGAAAATAATTTATGGAGCTTAATTGTTTTTAATAAGCTTTAACTGAGTTAATTAATCGGTTGCTAGTTTAAAATTGCCACATTAATAAAAACAATAGTTAGCAAGAGAGGGCAAACAAAACGTAAATAATTTCCCCATATTGGTAACCATTTTCTACCTTCTTGCAAAGATACATCTCGTAGTTTATTGCCACGCTTCCATAACCAACCGACAACAATAAAGTAAAATAGACAGCTAAGTGGTTGTAAAATAGTCGTGAGCAAGCGAATAACCAAGCCAAAAAGACTATCGAAAAATGCAATTAATGTCATGCTCGCGGCTAATACAATAGCAGATACTAACCAAGTCGCTTTGTGGCGTGTAAACTTTTTATCTTCAACAAGATAAGCGACAGGCACTTCCGTTGAGGAGATGGTTGAGGTAAGTGCAGCAATTGATAATAACGAGAAAAAACTAATCGACACTAGCATGCCAATATTGCCCATTGAATTGAAAAGCTCGGGTAATATATTGAATATTAGCTGACCTTCGCCAATTAACTTATCGCCTTGAAATACTTGTTGTCCAGCAGCTTCTGCAACATAAAGAGCCGGAATAATTAATAATCCGGCCATAAATGCAATAAAAGTATCGAGCGCGGTGATTGAAATGGCGAGTTTGCCAATATCACGATCTTTTTTCATGTAAGAGCCGTAAATCATCATGCCCCCTACACCGATAGAAAGCGAGAAGAAGGCTTGTCCCATTGCCGATATAATTAATTTGGGGTTTGTTACTTGAGTAAAGTCAGGAATTAAATAGGTTCTTAAGCCTTTTTCTGCACCGGGTTGTTGCAATATATAAATGATTAACGACACCAACATTATTAATAAAACAGGCATTAATCGTGCTGACCATTTCTCGATGCCGGCGTTAACGCCTTGATGAATAATGGCAGCACCAAGTAAAATAAATATTGGTGTAAACATTAAATTGCGCAGGGTACTTGAGGTAGCTAACCATTGTGACGTTTCATGATAACCCAGTAATTCTGCCATAGGTGATATTGCATGCGAGAGCATCCAACCAGCAACAATAGTGTAGAAGCTAAGCATCATGATTGCACCGCACAAACCAATCAAACCAGCATATTTACCAAGATTAGGAACGGTATTTTTACAGGCATCTTCCAATGCAGAAACAGGATTTTTTTGTGCTTGGTTACCAATATATACTTCAGCATATAATGCAGGAAATGCTAACAATATGGTGACAATAAGGTAAACAAACAAAAATGCACCACCGCCATTATTTGCTGCTTGGGTTGGAAAACCCCAAATGTTACCTAATCCAATTGCTGAGCCTGCCGCGGCTAGAACGAAACCTATTCGCGAATGAAATGAATCTCTAATATTACTCATAAATGATAATTATTATTGTGGTTAATGCTTTGGTTTGAGCTTACCTAGTTCACACTCGTTAGCAAAGGGTTTTTAACGATTAGTTGTCTTTGATCTTATATATTATGTAAATCATTTAGGAATTGATGGGTTTTTCAGGGAAAAGTGGAATTAGAAATGAATACGGGTTAATCATTAACTTGGTTGAAGTAATGATTAACCCGTATATTTTATGATTTGTTTTAAATATTACACTGAGCATTTAAACTGGTTAAGTGTTGATTAAAATTAACGGAAAACGCAGTGAGTTATCACCAACGTCCGTTTCCGTTTTATATCTTTATTTCAATCATAATATCAGTAATAGGTTAAGGGCGAATTTGTCCTTGGCCTGCTACACGATATTTAAATATTGTTAATTGCTCTAAACCTACTGGGCCACGTGCATGTATTTTACCTGTAGCTATACCTATTTCAGCGCCCATGCCAAACTCTCCACCATCGGCAAACTGGGTTGATGCATTATGCATGACTACCGCTGAATCAACAGCGCGCATAAATACTTCGGCTGTATCTGCGTTTTCAGTAATAATGGCATCGGTATGTTTTGAAGAATGATCGTCAATAAAATTAAGCGCTTCTTCTAAGCCTGATACCACTTTTACCGATAAAATAGCATCTAGATATTCAGTGTCCCAGTCAGCGTCATTAGCTGCGATAATTCGTTCATCACATGCTTGTGCCGTTTTATCACCTCTAATTTCACAATCTTTTAAGGTGTTAACAAGTTGGGGTAAAAACTCAGCAGCTATTGCTTGGTCTACAACCAGACTTTCAGTCGCACCACAGACACCTGTTCTGCGTAGTTTAGCATTATTAACGACACTCAATGCTTTGGTTAAATCAGCATCTTTATCGATATATATGTGGTTGTTGCCATCTAAATGTAACAGTGTTGGTACTTGAGCTTCATTTCGAACGAGCTCAACGAGTCCGCGACCACCGCGAGGAATAACTAAATCTACATATTCTGCACAGCGCAATAATGCAGCAACGGCAGAGCGATCATCGGTATCAACCAGTTGTATACATGTTGCTGGTAAATTAGCAGCTCGCAGGCCTGTCGCCATACAATCTACAATTATACGGGTAGAGTTAAGGCTTTCAGAGCCACCGCGTAAAATAACACTATTACCTGACTTCAAACATAAAGCACCTGCGTCGGCGCCAACATTAGGACGTGATTCGTAAATCATGCCAATAACACCAATCGGGGTTGATACACGGGTAATTTTAAGGCCATTAGGGCGGTCAAATTCGGCTAAAGAGCGGCCAACTGGATCTGGTAATTTTGCGATATCTTCTAAAGCAACAGCCATTGCTTCAATTCTTTCAGGTGTGAGCTTTAATCGATCAACAAAAGACTCGGCTTTACCTGCTTGCAATACACTTAAAACATCTAGTGCATTCGCTTCTAATAATGCTGGCGTATTTTGGCGAAGGGCATCTGCTGCAACGGTTAACGCTTGGTTTTTTTGTTCAGTGGTTGCACTTGCAAGCACTTTTGCCGCTAACTTTGCTTGCTTACCAAGGTTTATGACCATCGTTTCAATATCGGTATTTTTGCTGTTTGACATAAATGATTTTCCTGTTTCTTTTTTCGATTATTTGTAAACTGTTTGGTCAAATTCAATCTGTTTGAATTAGATTAACTTTTGTTGTTTGATGAATAATATTTATACTAAATAAATATTAAAAACAATAGTAAAAGTCCAGTCTACATAAATTAACAGTATGGCTTATTGGCATACTATTTAGAATATTATAATAATGGTTGGTTTTTTAAACACGTGACCATACAAACGTGATATTTATCAATCGCTAACGTAAGGCAACAGCGCGTTCGTATGCCGCTACAACTGTCGATTCCATTAGTGTATTTAACGTAGAGTCTTTCATGAGTGCTTGTAAACCTGCTTCGGTTGTACCATTTTTACTGATTACCGAGTCTCGCAAACTTGTTACATTTTTATCACTGCTCATTGCTAGTTCAATGGAACCACCTAAAGTGTTAAGGACTAATGCTTTTGCTGCTTGAGGTGAAAAGCCTAAGTTCATTGCAGACTCTATCCAACAACGTGCTAGCTCGAAAGCATAACCAGGCCCGCTTCCTGCAACGGCTGTTACTCGGTCTAATTCGTCTTCGCTATTAGTTAAATGCGTATATCCAATCGCATCAGCTAAAAGTTTTGCTGTTTCTATCTGGATGTTACTGCAGCTTGAATTGGCATAAAGTGCGCTGACGCCGCGGCCAATTTGTGCCGGTAAATTTGGCATCATGCGAATTATAGCGTGTTCACCAATCAGTTGTTCTATAGAGGCAACTGAGTAACCAGCGGCAATAGAAATAACACAAGCATTATTTGAAAAATAGGGTCGGTAAGCCGGCAGTACTTGTGCGATAAGTTGCGGTTTAATTGCAATAACAATGATATCGAAACGTTGCCCAGCAAGCTCTTCAATGGTTTGTGTAACTTTAACACCACTAGGTGCTTTGACTAATGAAGGATTAATGATAGTGATTTTGTGATCTGTAGAGGTTGCCCAGCGAGTCAGTAATGAACCGCCCATTTTTCCACAACCAATCATAAGTAAAGACATAAATCTCCTATTGTTTATAGTGTACTTTTTATACCGTGCAAATCATTTGCAGCGGCTAAAGGTAAACTTTATTGAAACCTTAAAAATCCAAATTTTAAAGCGATGGTTTTAAGTTCAATTGAAAAAAAAGGGTAATTAGTATATGATCTCTTCACTCATTTGTCGATTGCTGTCAATTAATAACATTTATTTTTCAAGACTTCTGCAAGTTTTTTGCTTGTTTTTGTTCTGAATTTTAGCGGTTAAATTGAACTTATTGTAAATAACTTAGTTATTATTCGACATGAGATTTAGAGAAAATTTCCAGAAAATAATTGTAGCTCCTTCAACATAGTATTGTTATCGCTAGCGCAGTTATTTATTTTAATTAATCAAAGTACGGAGTCATTTTGCCCACATTAGAGCAACCAAAATCAGAAAAAACACCTCGAAACAAACCTCGCATAGTCATTAAAGTCGGCTCGAGCCTTTTAGCAAATGTTAAAAATTTAACCCCGAGCTTTGCTTTTATGCATGGCTTACTAAGCGATATATCTACGCTACGAGACCAAGGCTACGAAGTAGTACTCACGTCTTCTGGCTCGGTAGCCCTAGGTCTTAACACGATCGGCTGCGCAATTGAAAACGCTAGTGTTCAAGACAAACAAGCCGCTGCTGCTTGTGGACAACCTATTTTAATGCATGCTTACAAGCAAATAGCATTGGAGTATGGTTTTGATATTGCTCAAGTTCTGGTTACCCTCGATGATCTGGAAAACAGACGTCGATTCCTCAATATTAAAAATACGGTTCATCGTTTAATCAAACAAGGCGTTATGCCAATTGTTAATGAAAACGATACCGTTACCACCGAAGAAATTCGTGTTGGCGACAACGATAGACTTGCCGCTAAAGTCGCGCAGATGATCGGTGCAGAGCATTTATTTATTCTAACGTGTATCGATGGCGTTTATGACCGCGACCCTTCAGAAGAAGGTGCTATTTTCGTTGAGTCTATCGAAGATGTTAGTAGTTATATGGAAGCTGCAAGTGGTACAAGTTCTTTAGGAACAGGTGGTATGCTAACAAAACTGCAAGCGGCCAACATGGCTCAGAATGCAGGTTGTACTACCATTATTTCTAGAGGAACCATGGAAAGACCTGTAACAGGCGTGTTAAACGGTGAGCGTAAACATACTAAATGTATTGCTCATTCATCGCCATCTTCTGCCTGGAACATTTGGTTGACTGACCGTCTTCAAATGGCGGGTAGTTTAGTTATTAAGCAGGAAGTAGCAGACGCATTATTTGGTGGTGATGAAGGGTTTTCATGTCACGATGTTGTCTCTATTCATGGCAACTTTGAACGCGCTGATGTATTGCACATTTATGATGAAAAAGGCGAAGAAGTCGCTCGTGGATTGTGTAACTTTTCGTCGGATGAAACAGCCATTATTTCTAGCCGTCCAGATGAAACTGTTAAAAGCATACTCGGTTATACCGCATCGCAACGTTTGATCAATAGTGAAAATTTAGTTGTTTTAGGTGATCATCACCTTTCTTGGGATGAACCTGTTCAAAGTTAATAACTAATCACGTTGACGTAAGCTAAATCAATTAGGGCCTCTATTAAATAAGGATTGTTATATTTCCTTATTCAACAGCGGCCCTAATTTTTTGTTCAAATAAAAATTTACACCCTTAATTGAATAGGTTTTTTAAGGTATTCAATTAATATTGAATGAAGAATTGATATAATCGACTTTGGGTAATGCCAATCTCAGTTTTAGCTTGCCAAATTAAACGCTGTATTAAAGGCAGAGCGCAATAATTCCACTTTGGTCGGTTCTCTCGGTGTTTTCTTATTTACTAGTGATAAATTAAATTGATATGTCCGTGTACTTGGTTGAATAATGCGCATATCACCAGCATTTAATTCTTGTTGAATATATCTTTGTGGCATAAAGCCAATATATTTTCCTGATAGGATCATCGCTTTTCGGGTATCAAATTGATAAGCCCTCGCTGATAAATTCAGCTGTTGTAATTGTTCCCTTCCGTCAATATCTATATCAATTCCAGGGTGAATAGCCGCAGTAGTCGCTAAATCATGATGACTTATTTGCGTATCAACTTTATTAAAAAACGGATGCTTTTTCCCACAACACAAGAAAATAGGCTCGCTAGATAAAGGTATATAATCTAATCCTTCTATTTGTTGATACCCCGGAAATATAGCAATATGGGCTTTATCTCGGAGTAATAGTTTTTCAATATTCGAAATTGAATCACCGTCTAATACAATATGCAGGTTAGGGGAGCTGTTCGATACTGATTCAATTACTTGTGCGAGTTTTCTTTGTCTATTTTTATCCAATAAATCGGCACATAAAATAACCAACTCACCACTCAGTTCTTTACCTAAAGTGCCCACTAACAATGAAAAGTCGTTGAGTGAATCTAATAGCGAGATCACGGCTCGATAAACTAGCTGACCATCTTCAGTGAGTGAAAATCCGCCTCTACCGCGTAAACAAAGTTTTAGTTTCATTCGCGTTTCTAAATTCGACATATGAACACTAATAGTAGAACGAGTTATACCTAATGCTTTTTCTGCCGCTGAAAATCCCCCATGTTCAACTACAGAAGTAAATATACGCAGTAATCGTAAATCATATTCAGTTACTGGCTTTGGAATGATTGAACTTATCGACATGTGCCACCATAATGTTTGGTAAGGTTAAAACTAAACGTTTAATGTTTTGTATTTAACAAGGGTTTGAATTGTTATTCAATAGATAAAATAGATTTAATTGGAGCTTAATATGCAAAATCATCCAGAACTTGGTTTAAAAGATAGTCAGTTAGTTAAAAACTTTTCTTACATTAATGGCAGTTGGCATAGCAGTGAAACTCAAATCACTGTTACTAATCCCGTCGACGGTAGTGAAGTTGCGACAATAAGTAATGCTGGTGTTATTGAAACCGAATTAGCCGTTAATGCCGCTAAAGGTGCATTAAAATCATGGTCATCAAAATCGGCTAATGAACGTGCTAGTTTAATGCGTAACTGGTTTAACTTGATGATGCAACATCAAGATGATTTAGGTCGCATATTAACCCTAGAACAAGGCAAACCACTTGCTGAAGCTAAAGGTGAAATTGCTTACGGTGCTGCATTTATTGAATGGTTTGCTGAAGAAGGTAAGCGCGTATATGGCGATACTATTCCTGGACCATCAAGTGACAAGCGAGTTTTGGTAATTAAACAACCTGTCGGTGTTGTAGCTTCTATTACTCCATGGAACTTTCCAAATGCCATGATCGCAAGAAAAGCAGCTGCGGCATTAGCTGCAGGTTGTACATTTGTGGTACGCCCGGCAACACAAACACCACTTTCAGCACTGGCAATGGCCGAACTCGCTGAGCGTGCGGGCATTCCTGCTGGCGTATTTAATGTTGTTGTTGGTGACGATGCCAGTGGCATGGGCAAAGTATTAACACAACATCCAGATGTAGCTAAGTTTACCTTTACTGGCTCTACACCAGTAGGTAAAACTTTACTTAAGCAATGTGCTACCACAGTAAAAAAAGTATCAATGGAATTGGGTGGAAATGCACCTTTTATTGTTTTTGCTGACGCTGACATTGATGCTGCTGTGCAAGGCGCATTAGCTTCAAAATATCGCAATGCAGGTCAAACATGTGTATGTACTAATCGCATTTTTGTTCAAAGTTCAGTACTTGCAGAATTCACTGAGAAATTCACTGCTGAGGTTAAAGCTTTAGCGTTAGGTAATGGCTTGAATGAGGGGGTCAATATTGGCCCAATGATATCTAATAAAGCCGTGAATGATGTAACAAAACTCGTTAATGACTCCATTGCTGCAGGCGCAAAAGTTGTTATTGGTGGCAAGCAAGACCCTGCCGGTGAAAACTTTTACCAGCCTACTATTTTAAGCAATGTAACTAATGATATGCCGATTGCACAAAATGAAATTTTTGGCCCTGTTTCTCCTATTATCTCGTTTGAAACAGAGGACGAAGTTATTGCTATGGCCAATGACACTGAATTTGGCTTAGCGGCCTATTTTTATTCTCGTGATATTGGCACAATTTGGCGTGTAGGTGAAAGCTTAGAGTACGGCATGATTGGTATCAACGAAGGCATTATCTCTAATGCTGCAGCGCCATTTGGTGGCATGAAACAGTCGGGTAGTGGTCGTGAAGGCTCTAAATATGGCTTAGATGACTATTTAGAAATTAAATATTTATGTATGGGCGGTTTAGATAAATAACCGTCTTTAACTATATTGAGCTATGCATTTAGCACACTATCAAAATAACAGAGTTAGGTAAGTACAATGACAAATGAAAAATTACAAGCGAGAAAAACCCAAGTTATTGCTCGCGGTCAAGGCAATGTTTATCCAGTCTATGTAGACCATGCAAAAAATGCAGAAATATGGGACGTTGAAGGTAAGCGTTATATTGACTTTGGCGCAGGTATTGCTGTTTCTAACACGGGTCATAGCCACCCCAAAATTATTGAAGCCGTTAAAGCACAAGTTGATAAGTTTAGTCACACTTGTGTGATGGTAAATCCATATGAAGTTGCCGTAGAGTTAGCTGAAAAATTAACTGCTATAGCACCTGGCCCATCAGCGAAAAAAGCAATTTTTGTCTCTACTGGTGCTGAAGCCGTTGAGAACTGTGTAAAAATCGCTCGTGCTCATACTGGGCGTCGTGGTGTTATTGCTTTTAATGGTGGTTTCCATGGTCGTACTAATTTAACTATGGCGTTAACAGGTAAAATTTCTCCTTATAAACACTTATTTGGTCCATTCCCAGGTGATATTTTTCATGCACCTTTTCCTATGGATTGCCATGATGTGTCGGTGAAAAGCTCTCTTAAAGCACTTGAAAACTTATTCAAAGTCGATATTGCACCAAGTGATGTAGCGGCTATTATTATTGAGCCAGTACAAGGTGAGGGTGGCTTTTATGCTGCACCTACTGAGTTTTTAGTCGCTTTACGTAAAATTTGTGACGAGCACGGTATTGTACTCATTGCTGATGAAATACAAACAGGCTTTGGTCGTACGGGTAAAATGTTCAATATTGAATATTCAGGTGTTGAACCTGATCTTATCACCATGGCGAAAGGTATTGCCGGTGGTTTTCCTATTGCCGCCGTTGTTGGCAAAAGTGAAATCATGGATGCACCTTTACCTGGTGGCCTTGGTGGTACTTACGGCGGATCTCCAGTGGCATGTGCAGCGGCATTAGCCGTTTTAGAGATTATTGAAGAAGAAAATCTTGTTCAACGTTCAAATGAAATTGGTGCATTGTTTAATGCAAACCTTACTCAGTTACAAGGCCAATATCCTGAGCTAATATTAGATGTTCGAAACAAAGGCTCTATGATAGCCATCGAGTTAGTTCAAAACGGTGATGCCGAGCAACCTAATACGGCATTAACACAAGCCATTATTGCGAATGCTGCAAACTATGGCTTGGTATTATTAGCTTGTGGTTTTTATGGCAATGTTATTCGTTTTTTACCCGCGTTAACGATTAGCGATGAAATCGTTGAAGAAGGCCTAGCAAGCTTTGTTCGCCTATTTGAAGACCTTGCTAGTAAGTAACTTGCCAGTGTAATTTCAAGTTTGATAAATAGCGCATGAAATCTTAATTCCCCCCATTATTAAGGTTTTATGTGCTTATTTATTAAGTCATTATTTCGCATTACCTTTATATAAAAACATTTTCTGTGACTAAAAATCAGCAGGTTTAATTCGCTTTAGCTATTCATAATATGATGCATAGTTAGCTTGTGTCTTATAACCAATAGCTAGTTTTTAGTTGTCAAATATCAAGATAAAGTATCTAGGTTTATATTTTTAACTACATGAAAATATTATGTTTAAATGCATTTTATGTAGCATATATACTTTTTAGAACAACCAGTAACCACATTGTTTAGTGAATATTTTTCTGCGAATAATACAGATAAATTAATGAATGAATCTGGCTTGAATCGATCTGCTCAAAAGTTTGCGAGAGTTAAAGTTTTTTTAAATTATGAAATTTATTAGGCGTTCAATATTTTAGTGTGCTACTGTTCGTTATAACGAACAGTAGTAATTAGCAAAGGAATTTATGAGCGAAATTAACTTACCCGTAGTTGGCATATTATGTGACCATGAACATGTTGGGCCGCATCCTTTTCATATGTCGGGAAATAAATACATTCAAGCGGTTATTCAGGCCGCTAATTGTGTGCCTATTCTGATTCCTGCCATTGCCAGTCAAACAAATTTTCTCCAGTTATTAAACTTAGTCGATGGCATATTATTGCCTGGTGGCTATTCCATGGTCGATCCCTTGAACTATCAAGAGGCGGCAGCACCAAATGAAACCAAACTAGATATTGCTCGAGACCAAACCAGTTTTGGCCTAATTAAACAAGCTGTTGCATCAGGCGTACCTATATTTGGTATTTGTCGAGGCTTTCAAGAAATGAATGTCGCTTTTGGCGGCTCTTTACATCAAAAGCTTCATGATCATGATGTTTTTCAAGAGCACCGAGAGAATAAAAATCTTTCATTAGATGACCAATACGAAGATAGCCATAAAGTCATGGTAACGCCATCGGGTCAACTATCAAAAATCGTTGTTGCCAACGAAATGAATGTCAACTCCTTACATACCCAAGGTGTGGATAGGTTAGCTGATAATTTAGCAGTAGAAGCGGTAAGTGAAGATGGTTTATGCGAAGCGTTTTCTGTTATCGATGCTAAAGCATTTTCAATGGCGGTGCAGTGGCACCCTGAATGGAAAGTTATGCAAAATAGCAAAAATGCTAAGCTCTTTGCTGCTTTTGGACGTGCTTGCAAAGTAAGGCAGTCTTTAAAAGTTAATCAGCAAGTTGCTCTACAAGTTAATCAGCAAAAAAAATGTATAGAGGTTTTATAATGGACAAAATTAAACAATGGCTCGCTGAACATAATGTTAAATACGTGCAATGTGTGATCACTGATCACACTGGCATTGCACGTGGAAAAATATACCCAGTACAAAAATTTATTGAAGAAGGCGGTAGTCGTTTAGGTGAAACTATTTTATTAATGTCAGCGACTGGCGATTTAGCTGCTGACGAGTTTTTATATACTTTAGCTGATCCTCGCGATATTGATATGCTGCTAGAGCCAGATGAAAATGCTTGCTATATGGTGCCTTGGGCTAAAGAACCCACCGCAATGATCATTCATAATTGTATTGATCAAAAAACCTTAAAGCCAGTAGAACAATCTCCTCGTGATTTACTGAAAAAAGTCATGAAACTTTATGACGACCAAGGTTGGAAAGCCGTAGTCGCTCCTGAAATGGAGTTGTATTTTACACTGTCGAGTACGGATTCAAGCCAACCATTAACCACTCCTTTAGGTAACTCAGGTCGTTCAGAGGCAGGCAGACAGTCATTTGGTATTGATGCCATTACCGAATTTGAACCTGTAATGACTGATATCTATGAATGGTCAGCGCAACAAAACTTAGCTATTGATGTAGTTGTTCATGAAGAGGGCAAGGCTCAATTTGAATTTAATTTTGATCATGGCGATCCGTTATCTTTAGCTGATCAAGTTATTGTTTTTAAGCGCACGGTAAAAGCTGCAGCTAACAAGCATGGTATGACAGCTACTTTTATGGCGAAACCAATTACAGGGCAACCTGGCAGCGCTATGCATATTCATCAAAGCATTGTAGAAAAATCTACCGGTAAAAATATATTTGCCGGCTCTTGTGAACAAAGTACTGAATTTAGCCAAAACTTTATGCATTATTTAGGCGGACTGCAGACCTTTATTCCTCAACTTATGCTGATGTTTGCTCCAAACATTAATTCGTACCGACGTTTTTTAGCGGATTCTGCCACGCCAGTTAATTTAGAATGGGGTATTGAAAACCGCACGGTTGGTTTACGTATCCCTGATGCACCAGATCATGCCAAGCGCGTTGAAAACAGAATCCCAGGCGCTGATGCCAATCCTTACCTTGCCATTGCAGCAACACTGATTTGTGGATATATCGGTATGATGGAAAAAATATCGCCCGCTGATGAAGTAACAGGTAAGGCCAACAACACCATCAATAAAAATTTACCGATTAATATCGAAGCAGCCATGCAGCAAATGGAGCAAAGCGACAAAATTAAACATTATTTAGGTGAAAGTTTTGTGACGGGCTTTATTGCAACAAGACGTGCCGATTATGACAATTATAAAAGTGTGATCTCCTCATGGGAACGCCATTATTTACTCACTACAGTTTAGGTTGAAATTTTATGACATCAAAGATACAAGCATTAGATAACCAACATCATATTCACCCATTTAGCGATAGCAAAGAATTGCATGAAATTAATCCTCGCGAAATAACACATGCAGAAGGTGTTTATATTTATGATGATAAAGGTAATAAATTACTTGATGCTATGGCGGGTCTTTGGTGCGTTAATATCGGTTATGGTCGTCAAGAGTTAGTCGACGTTGCAACAAAGCAAATGTCAGCATTGCCTTATTACAATTTGTTTTTTAAAACAACCCATGCACCTGCTGCAAAGTTAGCAGCAAAAATTGCCTCATTAGCGCCTGAACATATGAATAAAGTGTTTTTTACTGGCTCTGGTTCAGAAGCTAACGATACGGTTTTTAGAATGGCGCGTCGTTACTGGGACTTAAAAGGTAAGCCAAGTAAAAAGCAATTTATCAGTCGACAGAATGCTTATCATGGTTCAACCGTTGTCGGTGCAAGCCTAGGTGGAATGGGTTATATGCATGAGCAAGGTGATTTACCTATTGCTGGTATTTCTCATGTCGATCAACCGTACTTTTTTAAAGAAGGTGGAACGCTAACCCCTGAGGCGTTTGGCATTAAAGCCGCACAAAGCCTTGAGACAAAAATTTTAGAAATTGGAGAGGACAATGTCGCCGCATTCATTGCCGAACCGTTCCAAGGCGCTGGTGGCGTTATTATACCTCCAACTAGCTACTGGCCTGAAATTAAAAGAATTTTAGCTAAATATGATATTTTGTTAGTGGTTGATGAAGTTATATCTGGCTTTGGCCGCACCGGTGAATGGTTTGCCAGTCAGTATTATGATTTAAAACCTGATCTTATGCCTATTGCCAAAGGGCTTTCGTCTGGTTACTTACCTATTGGCGGTGTTATTGTTGGTGATAAAGTGGCTGAAACGCTAATAGAAAAAGGTGGTGACTTTAATCATGGCTTTACTTATTCCGGTCATCCAGTTGCCGCTGCTGTAGCGCTGAAAAATATCGAATTATTAGAATCTGAAGGGATTGTAGAACGTGTAAAAAATGAAACGGCACCTTATCTTCAAAAGCGTTGGAAAGAACTGGCTGCACATCCTATTGTGGGTGAAACTCGCGGTTTAGGCATGGTTGCAGGTCTTGAGTTAGTTAAAGATAAAAATAGCCATGAGCGTATAGCGCCTGACAGTAAAGCTGGCGGCATGTGTCGTGACTTTTCAATGGCTAATGGTTTAATCATGCGTCCATGTGGAGATACTATGATTATTTCGCCTCCTTTAGTCATTACTAAAGCAGAGATCGATGAATTAATAGAAAAGGCGTTTAAAACCTTAGATGAAACAGCTAAATATTATCATCTAATGTAGATAATGAGTTTAATTAGGCCACTGTTCAAGTGGCTTAATTGTTTTATTAGTGTAGTAAATATAATTAAAAAAAGAAGAAGATTATGCCAGAGCTATCGATGAATCAAACCCTTATGAAACATTTTCACTCTTGGGGCTATCAGGGTTTTAAATATCTTATTTATACTTTGCTAGCGTTTAATGTTTACTTATTTTTCAGTGAAGAATGGCTAGCGAGTAAAGTGATTTTTGCCTCAGGAGTGAACCTTGATTCGGTAATTAAAGCTTTTTCATCGACAATTGATACTGCCGCTTGGCTGGTTTTATTATTGTTGTTTGAATTAGAAACTTCTGTGATTGACGATGAACATTTAAAAGGGAAAGTTAAGTGGTCATTACATGGTATTCGTGCATTTTGTTATTTATTTATCATTTACTCACTCTACGGTTATATGACTAAAATTGGCTTAATTGGTCAGTTTACTGCACATAAAGTTTCTGATCTTTGTACTTTAGCCGGCGATTGGAAATTTATGGAAACCCTTAACGTTTATAATGAATTTACTAAAGAAACGTGTAAAAGCTTATCAACCGTTGGGGCAGAATTCTTTTCTCATGAAAAATATAAAATAATAACAAACTCGAAAAATTTATCAGATGTTAATGCGCTAGCTTGGGTTGATGTTATTAATGCGTCTGCATGGGTATCAGTTGTATTAATGCTCGAAGTTGATGTACATACCCAATTAGGCAATATATCGAGTAAATGGTGGGGTAAATACAATAAATTTATTAAAGCTACTGTCTATAGCATATTACTTCTTGCAGCCGTATATTGGGGTGTAACGGGTAATTTCCTTGAATTTTGGGATGCTTTTTTATGGATTGTGGCTTTTGTTTTGATTGAAATGAATATGTTCGAGTGGCAAGCAGAAATAGCTGATCGTAAAAGCCATCAAGGACAGTAAATCAGTTTAATTCGCTGCAGTACTATGCGGTATTTCATTAACATGCGAATAGTTTGCCTTTAAAGCAGATTAAATATTTACCATTTTCATCTATGGGTATATTATTTCGAACAAGCATTAAAAATATTTGATGCTTGGTCGCTTTCCGGTTGATTTTAAGTAAGTAGGGTTAGGTATGTTTTACGAAATAATAAAGCCTCGTGTTGGTGAAACAGACGCGCTTGGACACATTAATAATACAGTTATTCCGCAATGGTTTGAAGGTGCCCGAAATCCTATATTTAGACTTTTCAGCCCTGAATTTAATTTAAGCCTCAGCCAATGGGGATTAATTTTAGCAAAAAGTACCATTGAGTTTCATTTGCCACTGCTGTTTGATTACGATGTTGAAATCAAAACCTACATAACTCGTATTGGTACAAGCTCTCTCGATGTGCACCAAGAAGCGTGGCAAAATGGCGTTAAACATGTTTCAGGTACTGCGGTGATGGTTCACTATGATTTTATCACTCGTGAAACACGACCTATTTCAGATAAATTTAAACAAAAATTACATATGCATTTTAGTCATTCGGTATCAGAAAGTTTTTATTAGCCGATAAAATATTGAATTAGGTTTGAGCTAACTCCTCTAAATAAGCTTCTAAAATCAAATGGCTCCGTGCTCCTTTACTCGTGATAGCAGAGAATTTAGTATTAAATTTTCTGTTATGCGCCTCAATTGCTCGTAATTTATCTTTTCCAACCCATCGTTGAGCGAAATGCGTGGGTAAAAAACCTATAAATCGCCCCGTTAAAATTAAAAAAGCAATGCCTTCTCGATCTGTTGAGGTTGCGGTTGCGTGTAGCTTTTTTTGCTGTTGCTTTATCTCTACCGACTGTGGGTAATTAGGTACAACGGCGTCATATTCAATTAAAGTACTGTCGCTTATTTGATATAAGTCTTGATGAAATAAAGGGTGCTTCTCGCTGCAATAAAGTAGCGACTCTTCTTTATATAAAGATAAGTAATTCAAACCGGGTAAGGTTCTAAAGTTAGGAACAACACCAACATGTAATTGGCCATTTAAAATAGCGGCTTCAATATTGTTTGGCGGCATCATTCTTATATTAATAATAATGTCTGGTGCGCGATGTTTTAATGCGCTTAAAGCTCTGGTAATTCGCATTTGTTCAATAGAGACTAAGTTATCGGTAATACCAATGTTCAGTTCACCAACCAACTCAGTGTTTATCGCATTCATTTCAGCTCTAAAGTTTTCAATACTGCCCAACAATTGTAGTGCCGATTGATATACTTGTTCACCTTGTTCGGTAATAGAAAAACCAGAACGTCCTCTATGGCAAAGCTTCATATTTAACAGAGACTCTAGCTCGGTTATTGCTAGGCTTATTGCCGGTCTACTGATGTTAAGATCTACTTCTGCCGCGGAGAAACCACCTGACTCAATAACCACTTTATATATTCTTAAAAGCCTAATATGAGCATCACCTAATTGCTTAGGTAAAATGTTTTTATTCATCTTCATTTAAATAATGCCTTAGTAAAATTATTAGGTAAGTAAATAGTTAACTTAAGTTTTTAAAGTATGGATTTAATAACCTATTAAATCATTGATAATGAGCACATGCAATTAAACATGCACTTTGTAAACGTTATCAAGCGTTAGGCGGAAAGATGAATAAAAACACTAATACAAAAGCTAATTCAACAACAAACCACGGGTTAACTCAAGCGCAGTTAGACGCCCATTGGATGCCTTTTACGGCCAATCGAGAATTTAAAAAAGATCCCCGTATTATCGTTTCAGCAGAAGGTAATTATTACACTGATGCTGATGGTAGAAAGATATTTGATGGACTCTCTGGGCTTTGGACTTGTGGTGCAGGGCATAGCCGTCCAGAAATCACCGAAGCTATTAGTCAGCAAGCTAAGACGCTAGATTATTCGCCTGCATTTCAATTTGGTCATCCTAAGTCATTTGAATTAGCACATCGTATTACCGAATTGATGCCGGCAGATTTAAATCGAGTATTTTTTACTGGTTCTGGCTCAGAGTCTGTAGAAACGGCGCTTAAAATTGCTCGTGGTTACTGGCGTAAAAAAGGCATGGCAAGTAAAACTCGATTTATTGGTCGCTCAAAAGGCTACCACGGAGTTAACTTTGGCGGTATTAGTGTGGGGGGATTGGTCCTAATCGTGCAATCTATGGCCAAGGTATTGAAGCATCACACTTATCGCATACCATGTTGCCAGAAAATAAATTTTGCCAAGGTATGCCTGACACTGGTGCTGATTTAGCGAATGAATTAGAAGAAATGCTCGCTGTTTATGACGCCTCAAATGTTGCTGCTGTTATTGTGGAGCCTCTGGCTGGTTCAGCTGGCGTAATACCGCCGCCTAAAGGTTATTTAAAACGCTTAAGGGACATATGTACCAAGCATAATGTCTTACTGATTTTTGATGAAGTGATCACCGCATTTGGCCGTATGGGTTCAAATACGGGAGCGGCTGAGTTTGGCGTAACACCTGATATTATGACCGTAGCAAAGCAGTTAACCAATGGCGTAATCCCTATGGGTGCGGTTATTTCTAAACAAGAAATCTATGATACATTTATGGAAACTGGCGGACCTGAGTATATGCTTGAACTTCCTCATGGCTATACTTACTCAGCACACCCGGTTGCTTGTGCGGCTGCGCTGGCTTCGTTAGACGTTTTGGCTCAAGAAAACTTACCAGAACGCGTTAAGTCAATCGCGCCATATTTTCAGGAAGTGCTACACAGTTTGAAAAGCTGTAAGCATGTTGTCGATATTCGCAACTATGGCTTAGCAGGCGGAATTACTATTGCTCATGCACCTGGGGAGCCAGCAAAAAGACCACACCAAATAGCCATGAAAATGTGGCAGAAAGGTTTTTATGTGCGTTATGGCGGAGACACCATACAGCTTGGCTTACCCTTTACCTCTACTTTGGCAGAAATTAGCAGCTTAATAAATGCACTAGGTGAAACCTTGAACGAAATCGATTGATTTGTAATGACTTCGCGTTGTAAACGCTGCTTACAAACTAACTTCTATTAAACAAAACTGTATAAAACAGATTTTTATTTTTAAACATTTTACTTTTAAGTGAAGTGAACTACAGCATTAAAGGACAAAAAATGACAACTATCGGCCACCTAATTAACGGCGAAATGACTCACGACAATTCGCGCACACAAGATGTTTTTAACCCCGCAACAGGTAAAGCAGAAAAGAAAGTAGAGCTTGCCTCAAAAGCAACCGTAGAAAAAGCGATTGCCGCCGCACAAGAGGCTTATCCGGCTTGGCGAAATACACCGGCGATTAAACGTGCACGCGTGATGTTTAAATTTAAAGAATTATTAGAGAAAAATGCAGATAAAATTTGTCAATTAATCGGTCAAGAGCATGGCAAAATATCACATGATGCTGCTGGCGAATTACAACGCGGTATCGAAAATGTTGAATTTGCTTGTGGCGCGCCAGAACTATTAAAAGGTGAGCACAGTAAAAACGTAGGACCTAATATTGACTCATGGAGTGAATTTCAACCACTAGGTGTTGTGGCGGGTATAACGCCTTTTAATTTTCCTGCAATGGTGCCTATGTGGATGTTTCCGCTAGCAATTGTTTGCGGTAATACCTTTATTTTGAAACCTTCAGAACGTGATCCTAGCTCAACGTTATACATTGCTTCTTTATTAAAAGAAGCGGGTTTACCTGATGGCGTAATGAATGTAATCAACGGTGATAAAGAAGCCGTTGATACTCTGTTAACTGACCAGCGTGTTAAAGCGGTTAGCTTTGTAGGCTCAACACCTATCGCAGAATATATTTATGCAACAGCCAGTGCAAATGGTAAACGTTGTCAAGCACTTGGTGGAGCAAAAAATCATGCTATCGTTATGCCTGATGCCGATATGGATAATGCCGTAAATCAATTGGTTGGCGCAGCATTTGGCTCATCTGGCGAACGTTGTATGGCGTTGTCGGTAGCCGTAGCTGTAGGCGATGAAGCAGGCAACGCATTGATTGAAAAAATGCAACAAGCTATGCAAAACTTAAGTGTTGGTGAATACTCTAACGCTAACAATGATTTTGGTCCCGTGATCACCAAAGCGCATCAAGAAAAAGTAGTTGGTTATATTTCAAGTGCCGCAGAGCAAGGTGCTACATTGGTGGTTGATGGCCGCAAACCAACGGTTAAAGGTTATGAAAATGGCTTTTTTGTTGGTGCTACGTTAATTGATAACGTAACCGCGAGCATGGAAAGTTACAAAGCTGAGATTTTTGGTCCTGTTTTACAAGTTATTCGGGTTAAAACTATGGAAGAAGCCATGCAGTTAATTAACGACCATGAATATGGCAATGGTACGTGCATATTTACCCGAGACGGCGAAGCGGCACGTTACTTCTCTGATCATATTGAAGTGGGTATGGTCGGCATTAATGTACCATTACCGGTACCAGTTGCTTACCATAGTTTTGGTGGTTGGAAGCGCAGCTTATTTGGTGACTTACATGCCTACGGCCCAGATGGCGTGAGATTTTACACCAAGCGAAAAACGATTACGCAACGCTGGCCATCAAGTGGTGTTCGTGAAGGCGTAAGCTTTGCATTTCCTAGCTAATATTTGATAAAAATAGACCGAGCACGAACAATGACCTTAGATCACACGATTATACGATTATCTCATAACCCAGAAGGGTTTAAAGATAATGCCGATGATTTAACTGCTGACATGTTTGAATCAGATTTACCTATTCAACATAGTCATGATTATTTCGCCGATGATGAAACAGGCTTATATGTTGGTGTTTGGGATACCACTGAAATGATTGAAGCTGCGGCGCCTTATGCTATGGATGAATTCATGGTCGTTATTGAAGGCGCAGCAGTGATAAGAAATAATACCACCAACACTAGTGAAACCATTTTAGCGGGTGAGAGTTTTATTATACCCAGAGAATACGATTGCCAGTGGCAGCAAACAGGTTATTTACGCAAATTTTATGTTATTGCTGATAAATCTCTAACTGATGAAAACTCAAAGCCTACAGCTAAGGGTATTGTTAAATTTCCAACAAAAACAGATTTAGGAAATAACGTATATTATAAAAGTGCTGATCAGCAATTTGTTGCCGGGGCATTTAAAGGTAATATCGCTGAATCGCCAATAACAACAATATCGACACGCCGTTTTATCTATTTAAAGTCAGGATATTTGACATTAAGAGATACTCATTTAACCGAATATCACTTTAAAGCAGGGGATGCTTTTCTGCTGACAGGAACCCAAGTTTTTTGCCGTGCGAGTGAAGAAATATCACATCATTATGTGGAGCTATCTTAAATATGAACAGTTCAATATCTAATTATATTAATAAAATAACAAAAAAATATCCTTTAATTGGTCAACTCCATGATGGTGGTTCAATGCAAAACAAACATTTTATTAATGGTAAATTTCAATGTGCTGAATCTACTGAAACATTTACCGTTATTAATCCAGCTAATGAGCAAGTTCTCGCTCACTTATCTGCAGGTAATAAAACTGATATCAATAACGCCGTAGCCGCCGCCAAAAATGCTTTTTATCAAGGGCCCTGGCCGAATATGAAAGGCAGTGAAAGAGCGGTTTATCTCCGGAAAATGGCAGCCATAATTACTCGCCGTTTAACCGAATTATCAGACTTAGAAGTGCTCGACAACGGTAAGCCTTTTCCTGAAGCAAAATGGGATATAGAAGACACCGCAGGTACTTTTGAGTTTTACGCGAATCTTGCAGACTCATTTGATGAGCACTCAAGTAAAGAAATTAGTTTACCTGAACCGGGTTTTACATCCCGAGCGACTAAAGAACCTTTAGGTGTTGTTGGTGCAATAATTCCATGGAATTTCCCAATGTTAATGGCGGCATGGAAAGTAGCTCCAGCTTTAGCCGCTGGTTGTACTGTGGTATTAAAACCTTCTGAAGTTACGCCCTTAACTGCGCTAGCTTTGGGTGAAATTGCCCAAGAAGCAGGCCTGCCAGATGGTGTGTTAAATATTGTTACGGGCTTAGGTCAACCCGCAGGGCAGGCTTTAGCAGAGCACCCTGATATTGATAAATTAGCGTTTACAGGCTCTGTGCCTACAGGGTCGAAAATTATGGCTTTGGCGGCCAAAGATATTAAAAATATCAGCCTTGAACTCGGTGGTAAATCACCTTTAGTGATTTTTGAAGATACCGATATCGATAAAGCCGTAGAGTGGATCATGTTTGGTATATTCTGGAATCAGGGCCAAGTATGTTCAGCAACGTCTCGAGTACTGGTGTCAGAAAATATTTATCCAGCACTAATGAAACGCTTAATTGAAGAAACTAAAAAAATAACCATTGGTGCTGGCGATATCCATGGCGTGCTTTTAGGTCCGTTGGTGAATGCAGCGCAATATGAAAAAGTTAAAGCGGCTATTGCTCGTGGAGTTCAAGAAGGCGCAACATTAGCTTATGGTGGCATAAAGCCAGCGCATTTTGATAAAGGCTACTTTTTAACGCCCGCTATTTTTACCGATGTTGATGAAGACAGCTGGATTTGGCAAGAAGAAATATTTGGTCCTGTGGTTTGTATTAAAGCCTTTAAAACAGAACAGGAAGCTATAGCATTAGCTAATAACTCTCGATTTGGGCTTGCGGCGGCGGTTATGTCAAAAGACCAAGCTCGTTGCGACCGTGTTGCTAAAGCATTTAAGGCAGGTATTGTTTGGGTTAATTGTTCACAGCCGACCTTTGTTGAAGCCCCTTGGGGTGGTTATAAACAATCAGGTATTGGCCGAGAGCTAGGCGAGTGGGGCTTTAATAATTACCTTGAAACAAAGCAAATAACCCAATTTACCAGTGATGAACCTTGGGGTTGGTACGTAAAGTAAAATTAATGAGTTTTTGGTATCCAAAAATAAAATGTATAACAAGTAAGTGAGATTAAAATGCAGCATCTTGACGCGTTGAAAAATTCAACATATCGACCTATATGGTTTGATCTTGCTCAACAGCCTGAAACACTCGCACCGCTAACCACAAACAGCGAATGTGAATTACTCATCGTTGGTGGAGGTTTCACAGGCTTATGGGCAGCATTGCAAGCAAAAGAGCGTAACCCTGAAGCTGACATAATACTCATTGATAAAACCTTTATTGGTAATGGCGCATCTGGCAGAAATGGCGGCTTTTTAAATTCAAGCCTAGCGCACGGTGAAACTAATACCGACCACCACTTTCCAGGTGAAGCTGAAAAACTTTATCAACTAGGCCAAGAGAACATTACAGAACTGCTAGCAACACTTGAACGCTATGGTATTGATGCTGACTACGAAGCCGTTGGCGAAACTGAAGTTGCCACTAATCAAGGCGCTGTAGAGGCTATTCGCAAATATTATAACGTTGAAAAGTCTGAAGGTGATGATGTGGTTTGGTTAAACCAAAACGACATGCAAGCACAGGTTAATTCACCTACATATTTAGCTGGATTATGGCGTCGTGGCGATCAAAACGGTACCGTAAATCCATTAAAAATTTGCTGGGGTATCAAGCAGGTTTTACTTGATCTGGGCGTGAAAATATATGAACAAACGGATCTAATTGATGTTCAGCCATCAGGTAAAAATCACATGATGGCGCAGTGTGAAAACGGCAATATAAAAAGCGAAAAAGTGTTAATGGCAACTAATGCATTTACCAGTTGTATTGGTAAAATTCGCCGTAGTGTGATCCCCGTTTGGGATTATCAATTAGCGACTGAGCCACTAACACAAGCGCAGTTAGATACAATTGGTTGGCACAAAACTCGCCATGCTATTGGTAATCATGCCAATATGTTCCATTATTATAGAATGACTAAAGACAATCGCATTACATGGGGCGGTGGTGGAGCTGTACGTTATTACTTTAATCGTGGAATAAGTGACAATTATGCCGATATTCCTGAGCGTTTCGAGCAGCTTTCTAAAGAATTCTTTGAAACCTTTCCACAACTTGCTGGTGTTAAATTTAGCCATCGATGGAGTGGCATAATTGCAACATCTTCGCGTTTTTGTATGGTGCCAGGTGTAACACATAATGGACGACTGTCATGGGCAGTGGGTTATACTGGCTTAGGTGTTGGTGCCTCGCGTTTTGGCGCGCGCGTGGCTATTGAGTTACTAGGCTATCAACCCAGTGATGTAATAAAAATGCAGTTTGTTCGTAAGTGGACATTACCTTGGGTACCTGAGCCATTGCGATGGATTGGTGTGCGTTTAACTCAGCAAGCACTTATTAAGGCAGACAAAAATAATGGTAAACGTGGTCTATGGTTAAAACTTTTAGATGCACTTAACCTAGGCTTTACCTGTTAAAAGTAATGTTTAAGCCTGAATACCAAGTTGATTAGTTAACTGTTCATTGTTCATTATTTATTATCAATGTTAATGGTGAAAATGAATAACTACCGCGTTATAAAATTAATCAATACAATCACGACTGATTAAACTTTATGTCTTGTATTTATCTATAAAAAAAACGGCTCCTATAAGGAGCCGTTTTTAGTGTTAAACAGTGATGTATTAATCAACATTAAATACCTAATTTATCTCTTAAACCGTAATACCAAGCACCCATCATGGTCATTGGTACTCGCATAGCTCTGCCGCCAATAAATGGGTAATGAGGCAAACCAGTAAATACTTCAAAACGAGATTGTTCACCTGATATGGCTTCAGCCAATATTTTACCCGCTAAATGCGAGGTGTTTACGCCATGGCCACTATAGCCTTGCGCATAGTAAATATTATTTCCTATTTTACCAAGTTGCGGTAAACGGCTAACGGTTAAGAGAAAGTCGCCGCCCCAAGCATAATCGATTTTATAATCTTTCATTGCCGGGAATATTTTTTCCATATGGGGTTTTAAGAAGCGTTTGATACTGGCAGGATCGCCACCACCATAAGTAACGCCACCACCGAAAAGTAAACGATTATCAGCGGTCATTCGGTAATAATCTAATTTGTAGTTCACATCTTCAACACAATATTGCGAAGGAATAAGCGATTTAGCCAGTGCTTCAGGTAACACTTCAGTGGTGACTATTTGTGTACCACAAGGCATCGATTTTCTTGCTAATTTGGGCTCAAGGTTACCCATGTAAGCATTACCAGCCAATACGAGTAGGTTTGCTTTAACATGGCCTTTTTCGGTACTAACAATAACTTTTTCGTTACCATCTTCACTAATGTTTTTAATTTCGATAACTTTCGATTGTTCAAATATTTCACCACCAATAGAAACTAATGCTGCAGCTTCTCCTAGTGCTAATTTAAGAGGGTGAATATGACCACAATGCTCATCAACCAAACCGCCAATGTAGGCATCAGTATTAACAATTTTACTGACATCAGCTTTGCCAACCATAGATAGCTTTTTATTACCAAAACGCTCCCATAGGGCTTTTTTACTTTCAAGCTCTTTAAGTTGTTTCTCGGTAAAAGCAGCAAAAAATCCACCGTGCTTATAGTCTGCATCAATATTATATTTTTTGATTAAACCACGAATACAATCAGCGCCTTCAAATGCCATGTTACCCATAGCATTTGCGGTATCTAGACCATAATGTTTTTCAATATGGTCGATATCTCGGCTAAAACTATTCACTAACTGGCCGCCATTTCGACCAGAGGCGCCAAAGCCTATATTAGCTGCTTCTAACAATACCACCTTGTAACCTTTCTCTTGCAAAGCAATAGCGGTTGATAAACCACTATAACCGCCACCAACCACACAAACATCAGCCGTAACCTCTCCTTCTAATGTCGGGTAAGTTACGGTTCTATTTGCTGTAGCAGCATAATAAGAGTCAGGGTAAGTTGTCATTGTTCAGTCCTAAAATAATGTATTTATGATTATAGTGTCTATAAAATAACACGTGTGTAGCAAATAACAAACAGTCAGTCGGTTTTTTAGGCCTAAAAGCTGATTTAATAAAAAACAGGTATATCCAGACGTTATTATTTGGCTATTTATCTAATTAATCGGTTATTAAGTTGATTTCAAAATGAAGTCGTACTTCATTACCAGAAACTTGATCAGGATCAAGGTTATAGATATTACAAGGTTTATACTTTAGGAGTATTTAAAGGAAACTTATTATTCTCATGAAAAATCGATTGAATTGGCTATTAGTAATAATGATATATTTGTCTGTTAATGGACAAGTATTTGCTAAGGCTGTTCATGTCTGTACCGAAATGGCGTATACCGCTTCTGTATTATCATCCGCTAACACAACGATTAATATTCATGAACATCATCAGCCAATTGAGCCAAGAAAAGATAATCACCAAATAAATGAAGTGCATAATACCGCTAAGCCTAAAGCAATGGATAATTGCCATTGCGTAGATTGCGATTGTGTACAAAACATTACAGGACAAGCAAATTCATCATTGTTGCAAGATAACAGTTTTGCAAATTTCTTCCCTGTCATTTCAATAAATGTGGTTAAGTTAAATAGAAACTTTATATCTTTGCCATATACCAACCCTTATAAACCTCCGATTACAATCTAACACGGGATCAGTGTGCCTTTTTTTCAAGGTAGCTGAACTTGTATTCTATTAGACGTTTAGTGCAATAATTTGTCAAAGTGATTTACATAGCCTAACAAATTAGAACTTCCCCCTGTGCTTTTCGCCACTCATTTAAAAACATTTAATTATACTATTTGGCGTAGAGGAGCTCCTCTGCCCGCCATAAAATACTAAGGCCATATCATGAAAAATGGACTTCTCCAATCGGTTGTAGCAGCAACCTCAATGTCATTAATGACAACTGTTAATGCGCAAGAAAATTCTACTTTAGATATTGGTCGTTTCGCTATTGCAGGTTATGGCGATGTGACTTATATCAACCAATCGAACATGAAAGATGAAACAGGAAACGATATTCAAAATAATGTAGTTGCACGTTTTGTTCCCATATTTTTGTTTCAACTTTCTGAAAAAATTCATATTGAGGCGGAACTAGAGTTCAGTACTAATGCTGAAGGCGAAACCGAAACTGAACTTGAATACGCCAACATGCATTACTTTTTTAATGACAATACCATCATTACCGCGGGTAAATTCTTATTACCCTTCGGTCAGTTTGGTGTGAATTTACACCCAAGTTGGATCAATAAAGCGGCGAGCAACCCAGGTCTTTATGGTGGTCACGGTGGTAATGGTTCGTTAGGTGGAATTACAAGTATTTTGGGAGACACGGGTATAAATATCGCTAATACATGGAATCTAGGTGATGCAGGGAGAATTTTTACTGATTTTTATACGGTCAGTGGTCCAAGGCAAGAAGCCGGAGATCATGGCGGTGGAGTAGAAATGTCAGCTAAAAATGGCGACAACAATAACACCATGGCATTTGGTGGGCGTATCGCTTATGCATTTTTACCTGAATGGGAAGTAGGTGTTTCTTATTACTCAGGTAAATATAGTAATGACGGCGACTTAAATTACGATGCTTATAATATCGATTTTAACTGGGTGGGTAGTTATGCCAGTGTTCGAGGTGAAATTTTTGGTTCTAGCGCCGAAACAGAAGGTGAGGATGAACCCATTGAAGTTGATGAGCATGGAGAGGAATGGGTAAAAGATTTTGATAAAAGTGGCTGGTATATCCAAGGTACTTGGCAAGCACGCGAGCTAGGTAATGCCTGGTTAAATCCAGTTGAGTTTGTTGTGCGCTATTCAGATATTAAGTCAGATTTTGACGGCAGCATTGGCCATGATTTTGAAGAAGACGCAGGTAAGATGGGCAGTCGTATTTATTATGGTGTCAATTATTGGTTAGAACCAAGTGCTGTATTGAAGTTGGGAGCAGAAAGTACATCAATAGATAATGAAGGTGCAGGTCACGGCGGCATAGTTGATGATCGTGTGTTTTTACAGTTAGCGTTTGGCTTTTAAGGAGATTTACCATGAAAATATTAATATTATTATTGACCATATTTACCTTAACCATCAGTGCATTTTCAGTCCAAGCACAGCATGTCAGCGATCCCTCGTTAGTAGCCGAAGGAGCTAAAGTCTACAGTGAAAATTGTGCTCGTTGCCATAATGCACGTCCTGCAGAAGAGTACACAAAAAAAGAGTGGTCTGTTGTTATTCCTCATATGCGTGCAAAAGCACATATGACAGGTAAGGAAGCATTGGCGGTAGAAGCTTTCTTAGCAAGCACTTTAACTGCTGATGTGCGCAATATAGCAAGCCATGAAAACACGAATTCACCTAAGAAAACTGGTGATGAATTAGTCACTCAATTCGGTTGTCAGGGCTGTCATCAACTTAGAGGAGAGGGAGGTAAATTAGGTCCTGCTTTAGACAATGTTGTTGCAGATAAAGGTGAGGCATTTGTGCTTAAGAAGTTAATGGATCCTAAGTTTAATAATGCGGCTTCGGCTATGCCTAAATATCCAATGAATAAGGAAGATATCGCGGCCATTATTGAGTTCTTAAAGCAAGAATAAAGCAGCAGGTATAGAGGTGGTTTTGTCGTCATTAAATTAATCACTGTTTATCTTTTCAGGTAAATAGAATGCCTCTACTCGTTAATGTTTAAGTCTCAGACCTGATATTTGTCAAAAATGATGTTTTTACAAATAGTCACTTGACCTGTGTTTAACACATAGGTGTAAGTTAAGTGTAGGTTTTATAGTTCTTTATTTTCATATTAAGCATCAGCACTTATGTAATGAGAGCAATAGGATCAGTAAGCGCTATGAAGTCAACTTATACCAAACATATGAATTGTCACCTCGTTGTAGATAAGAATGAAAGTGACGCGCACTAAGGAGATAACCATGAATAGATCAACCGCTAGTATTGCCAATAAAAACATCCAAGAGTTAACCATTGAAGGAGCTTGCTGTGCAAGTTGTGTCAATAAGATTGAAACAGCATTAAAAGATATTAACGGCGTAAACAGCGCTGAAATGAATTTTGCCTTACGTTCTGTAGTTGTAAACGGAGATGTCGGCTCTGCTGTTCTGATTAATGCCATTGAAAGAATAGGTTACAGGGCTAGAACCGCAGCAAGGAGCTAGAAATGAATAAATTAGTCGGTAGAAATACCAGTATAAATCCCCAAAATTTGATTGATAAAGGAGGCTGTTATGTCTGATTTAGACCATAGAGTTGGCGTTAGAGAAATTAACTTAGTAGTAAGAAACCTAAGACTTACCAAGGTAACAGAAGAAAATATCGATGGGCTAATTGCGGCAATAGATCAAATGTTCGGCTTAGATGAAGTCTCTTTCAATCGCAAAGAGCAGAGCATTCATTTAGCTTACGATGCAACCAATTTAGACCTTGATGGCATTGAAAATGTTATTAGAAATCATGGGGCGGATATTCACAATGATTGGTGGACCCGCACAAAAGACAGCTATTACAAATTTTGTGATCAAAACGTCAAGGATAATTTCACTCATGTACCTTGGAGTTGTCATAAATCGCCACCAAATTCGAGCAAAAGAAAACGTTAATATCGCGTTAAAAACAACTTAATTAGGAATTACTTATGTTAACGAAAATATCCAAAATAATTGCACTTGTCATTTTTACTGTAGTGCTTACAGGCTGTGCAAATAGCGATTTGTCACATCGGTATCTCATGCGTGGCCAAGTAGTGTCAGCAACACCAGACAATATTGTTGTTTGCGTTGGTTTTGATGACGGTGCAAAAGTAGGGCAAATTTTGGAAACGTATCGATTTACCCTGAACGATGACAACGATGACGGTGCCGATTTTTTTCAAAAAGTGGAAAAAGGGCAAGTGAAAATAGAAGAAATTATGAATGAACACTTCGCTAAAGTATCGGTTGTAAAAGGTACGGTTAAGAAATTCGATATGGTGCAGTTAAAAAAATAGGAACTTCTCGCTTGCGTGATGTTGGCAAGCTAGGCATCACGCTTTTTTTAAATTAGTTAACTGTTAAGGAGGCAGCAATGGAAAGTCTATTTTCATTTTTATTATTTGCCGGGATATTTTATCTCATGATGCGCTTTGGATGTGGAGCTCATATGACCCATGGACACCATGATAAAAAATCCGCCAAAAATAGTTTTATAGATCCTGTTTGTGGGCATGAAGTTGAAGAGGATAAAGGATATGGCAAACTCGAAGAAGGGCATTTATATCGTTTTTGTTCAAGAGAATGTTTAGATAGGTTTGACCGTGAACCAGGAAAATTTATTGATAAGCAACATGCAATAACACCGAAGGATAATGAACATGAAACATAAAATATCACTGGTTGCATTTGGCCATGCAACAAGCCTATTTCTTGCCATTAGTTTTACTTTATGTGTCATTTTTGGCTTGTTGTTTCCTCAACAAGCCATGTACCCCGTATGGTTACAACTGTTACCAGGTTTTGAATGGATAAGCTGGAAAAGCTTCTTTTTAGGGATAGTAGAAAGCTATTTTTATGGTTGGTTTATTGCCCTTGTTTGGGGGCCGATATATAACGTCGCGGGTAGTAAAAGTAGGTAGTTTAAGCTTTTTATTTACCGCTAAAATATTTTGTAATTTTTAATTTAGGAATGCGTATGTGCCCTATTACAGAATCATGAATCATTAATTTATATAGGGTATTTCAAGAAGGATGAAAAATATGCGAATGATAAACACCTTACTGATAACATTATTTTTATTATCAGCTGAACAATTGTCTGCCAAACAAGTAAACATGCATTCTGCCTCAGAATATGACGTATTAACTGAGCAAAATGCAATTGCGCTTGCGCTAGCAAACAATCCTAACCTTGCACAAATCAAGGCCCGATATGAGGCGATGAAAAGCATACCTTCACAGGTTGGTACTTTACCAGATCCAATACTAACCCTAGGGGCTATGAATTTTCCAACGGACAGTTTTGACAGATCACAAGAAGGGATGACCCAATTACAAATAGGCGTATCACAGGCTTTTCCTTTTCCAGGTAAGTTAAGCTTGAAAGAAGATATCGCTGAATTTGAAGCCAAAGCCGCTTATTATGATGTTGCTGAAATGCGTTTACTATTAACGAAGAATGTCAGTAATAAATGGTGGCAGCTGTTTTATTTAGACAGAGCAATAGAGACGGTTGATAAAAATCAAGCATTGCTAAAGCAATTTATCGAAGTGGCGAAAACAAAATACACAACAGGCAAAGGACTACAACAAGATGTCTTATTGTCCCAATTAGAATTATCAAAGCTAATAAACCATAAAATTCAAATAGTGGCTTTAAAAGCAACCCAGATAATTCAATTAAATATTTTAATGGATATAACGCCACGTTCACCTATTACCCTGGCAAATAAATTAAGTTTCAATCAACCGCATTTATTGGCCGAAGAACAACTCTATCAATTAGCCATAAGGTCTCGGCCATTACTTCAAAAGCACAAACAATTAATATCAGCGGCTAATTCTCGGCTTGATTTAGCTGAGCGAGACTATTATCCCGATTTTAATATTGGTGTTACATATGGTGATCGCATAGGCCAAAACTCACAACCGATGGGCGGCGATAGAGCGGATTTATTTTCTATTAAACTCGGTATTAAAATTCCCTTATTTGCCAGCACTAAACAGTCATATAGGGTAAAACAAAGAATCAGCGAACAGTTTAAATCCAAATATGCTTATCTCGATGAAAGCAACCAGGTAAAGGCTGATATCGCTAGATATATCACAGATTATCGTCGCTCTGAACAGCAACGTTCTTTATTTGAAACAGGCATTTTACCACAAGCACGACAAACCGTTCAGTCCATGTTAGTCGGTTATCAAGTCAGTGAAGTGGATTTTTTAAACCTAGTCGGCAGCCAAGTAACTTTATTTAATTATGAGCTACAGTTTTGGCAATCAGTCTCTCAAAGTAATCAAGCATTAGCATCGATACAAGCCTCTATTGGCAAGGAATATATATATGAATAAATCCACGTTGTTCACCGCCATTATTATGTTGGTTATTGGCTTAGGAATAGGCTATTTTTTATCTGATCAAGGAGAGGGGCCTGCTAACACGCTAGCAGATAACATTTCCGTACCGAAAAATAATGAAAATCCCCTATTTTATCGAAATGCTATGAATCCATCGGTTACTTCACCTGTACCAGCAAAAGATGCCATGGGAATGGATTATACGCCAGTCTATGCTGTCGAAACTGATCAAAAAGCGATATTGGGAACGGTTAAAATAGATCCCGTGGTAGTTCAAAATATTGGGGTTCGCACCGGTATTGCAAAAAAAGAGTCAATGAGCCGCACTATTCGTGCTGTTGGTCGGGTTGATTTTGATGAACAAAAAATGGCACGTTTACATCCAAAAGTTGAAGGTTGGATTGAAGACTTAAACGTCGATAAAACAGGTGAGACGGTAAAGGAGGGAGATGTTTTAGTGAGTATTTATTCGCCAAAATTAGTATCAACTCAGCAAGAATATTTATTGGCGTTGAACAGCCTAAAATCACTCGAAAATAGTCCTTTTGAAGATGTTGCTCGAGGTGCTAAAGACATGGTTGCCAGCGCCCGAGAGCGCTTAAAGTTACTTGATGTGCCAGAGCATCAAATTGTTGAACTTGAAAAAAGTAGAAAAATTAAAAAACAACTACACATCCATACACCTGTAGATGGCACTGTGACTCGCATTGGTTCTAGGCAGGGGCAATATGTAACGCCTAAAACTGAGCTATATATGGTGGTAGATTTAAGCCAAGTATGGGTTTATGCCGATGTATATGAATATGAGTTACCCTGGATTAAGGTCGGCGATGAAGTCGAAATGACCTTAGTCAGTGTGCCAGGAAAAATATTTTCAGGTCGTTTAGGTTATATCTATCCTTATGCCGAAGCAAAAACGCGTACCACAAAAGTTAGAATTATTTTTGATAATCCAGAACAGTTACTTAGACCAGATATGTTTGCTGAGATAACCATACATTCAGACGTCAATGAAGCTGCCATTGTCATTCCTTCACAAGCCGTAATTCGCTCGGGTGAGCGTTCTCAAGTTTTTGTGGTAACTGAACCCGGTCGATTTGAACCAAGAATAGTTACATTAGGCATAGAGTCAAATGGCAAGGTTGCCGTGCTCTCTGGTTTGATTGAGGGGGAAGAAGTCGTGACTTCTGCGCAATTTATGGTTGATTCAGAATCAAAGCTACGTGAAGCCACGGAAAAAATGATGCTACAGCTACAAAACAAAAAATCTAGTAATAATAAAATGCCTCCAATGGACATGAAAAACTCTGTTGAAATGAAAGTTAAGGAGCAATAACAATGATTGAAGCCATTATTTCAGCCTCCTTAAAAGACCGTTTTATGGTCATTTTAGCGGCGTTAATTATTACTTTAGTGGGTTTGTTTGCTTATAAGAACACCCCGTTAGATGCGATACCTGATTTGTCTGATGTGCAGGTGATTGTTTTTACTAAGTTCCCAGGGCAATCACCGCAAGTTGTTGAAGATCAGGTCACTTATCCATTAACTACTTCAATGCTTGCTGTGCCAAAAACGAAAGTAGTGCGAGGTTATTCTTTTTTTGGTATGTCATTTGTTTATATTATTTTTGAAGATAATACTGACATGTATTGGGCAAGATCGAGGGTATTAGAGTCTTTAAATTACGTGAGTGGTCGATTACCACAAGGTATTACTCCCACTTTAGGGCCTGATGCAACGGGTGTTGGTTGGGTTTATGAATATGCTTTAGTTGATAAAACTGGCAAACATGACTTAGCACAATTACGTTCAATACAAGACTGGTACTTACGCTATCCCTTGCAGACAGTTGATGGCGTTGCTGAAGTGGCCTCTATGGGCGGTTTTGTTAAGCAATACCAAGTTGAAGTCGACCCGAATGCACTCGTGCGTTACAACATACCGTTAAACAAAGTAAAAATGGCAATTAAAGCGTCAAATAAAGATGTTGGTGGTCGCTTAATTGAGATGGCTGAAACAGAATATATGGTACGAAGTAAAGGCTATATTAAATCTATTGACGATCTCAATGCTATTCCTGTATCCGTAAGCCAAGATGGTACGCCCGTGAGATTAAAAGATGTTGCTCATGTTCACATAGGTCCGGAGTTACGACGTGGAGTGATCGATCTTAATGGCGAAGGTGAAGTGGCGGGTGGTGTTGTCATCATGCGCTTTGGTGAGAATGCCTTAGCTACTATTCAGGCGGTGCGTGCCAAACTTGAGGAGCTTAAAGCGGGTCTACCTGAAGGTGTGGAAATAGTGCCTGTATATGACAGAGGTGACTTAATAGAACGCGCTGTTGATAGTTTAAATACCTCATTGTTACAAGAACTTGTTATTGTCAGCTTAGTGGTAATTTTATTTTTATTGCATGCTCGCTCGGCTTTTGTTGCCATCATCACTCTGCCCTTAGGCATATTAATGGCATTTATTGTTATGCGATTTCAAGGCTTAAATGCCAATATTATGTCATTAGGTGGTATTGCTATCACGATTGGAACAATGGTCGATGGTGCTATCGTTATGGTAGAAAATGCCCATACCTGTTTAGCAAAAGCACGTGAAGAAAAAGGGCAGGATCTTACTAATGATGAACGTTGGAAAGTCATAGGTGATAGTAGCCGAGAAGTCGGGCCGGCATTATTTTTCTCTCTATTGGTGATAACGGTATCTTTTCTTCCTATTTTTACTATGCAAGCCCAAGAAGGTCGTCTATTTAGCCCATTAGCTTTTACGGCAACTTACGCAATGGCAGCATCAGCGATACTGGCGGTAACATTAGTACCCGTGATGATGGGATATTTTCTGCGTGGTAATATTATGCCAGAGCATAAAAATCCAGTAAATCGTCTACTCCATAAACTACACAAGCCCACATTAACATTCTTGATGAAGTTTCGAGGCCTCACAATGGTCATGGCTGTTTCATTGCTTGCAGTGACTTACTATCCTTATTCACAACTAGGTAGTGAATTTATGCCGCCATTGGATGAAGGCGATATTCTCTATATGCCAACGTTATTTCCTGGTATCTCTATCACTAAAGCGAAAGAATTTTTACAACAAAGCGATAAAATATTAAAAACCTTTCCTGAAGTTCATCATGTTTTTGGTAAAGTGGGTCGTGCTGAGTCAGCTACAGATGCAGCACCCTTATCTATGATTGAAACAACTATTCGATTGAAACCCAAAGAGGAATGGCCAGATCCCACAAAAACAACAGCTAACATTATGGCTGAAATGGATAAAGCGATAAACTTTCCTGGTGTAGCAAACGCATGGACCATGCCGATTAAAACGCGTATTGATATGCTCTCAACGGGCATAAAAACACCCATAGGAATTAAAGTCTCTGGACCTGATTTAGTTGTTTTACAGAAAATATCGCAAGATATAGAACAAGCCATGAAAGGCTTACCTGAAACAACCTCTGCTTTTGGTGACAGAACCATTGGTGGCTATTATTTAGATTTTGATGTCGACCGTGAAAAAGCAGCACGTTATGGTTTAACCGTAGGTGCAGTACAAGATGTAATTCAAAGTGCCATTGGCGGCATGAATATAACTGAAACGGTTGAGGGGTTAGAGCGATATCCGGTTAATTTACGTTATCCCAGAGAGCTAAGAGATGATTTAGAGTCGCTTAAACGCGTGCTTATTTCAACACCAACAGGCACTCAAATACCTATGGCTATGGTTGCCGACGTGGTGTATCGACGTGGTGCGCCCGTTATTAAAAGTGAGGATGCTCGTCCTAACGCATGGATTTATGTCGATATTTCAAGTTCTGATATTGGCGGATTTGTGCGTGATGCTAAAAAAGTATTGGCAGAGCAAGTAGTTATTCCTTCAGGCTATACCGTAACTTGGTCCGGACAGTTTGAATATATGGAGCGTGCAGCGCAACGTTTAAGTATTGTTGCACCCGCTACTTTGTTCATCATATTTTTACTCTTGTATTTAAATTTTCGTAATGTCATTGAACCTCTGGTGGTGATGATGTCGATGCCATTTGCCTTAGTGGGGGGAATTTGGTTGGTATATCTCAACAATTATAATATGTCGGTTGGTGTCGCTGTTGGTTTTATTGCTTTAGCGGGTATGGCAGCAGAAATTGGTGTACTGGTGTTAAGCTTTATTGATACTGAGATCGCTAAGCGTCGTGCAGATGCGAGTGAACCTTTATCAGTGATTGAAATTAAAGATGCCGTATTGTCTGCAACCTCTAAGCGAGTAAGGCCTGTTGCTATGACGGCAATTTCTACGATGGCAGGGTTAATTCCTATAATGCTTAGCTCTTCAACTGGCTCTGATGTAACTCACCGAATTGCTGCGCCTATGCTTGGCGGTATGTTAACTGTATTGATACTAAATTTACTGGTTTTACCTGTACTTTATAGTTTTATTTTACAGTTTCAAGAAGCCGCAAAGAAGAAGAGTGATCAAGCTATAGCGCTAACATCAAGTTAATTCTATCAAAAAACGCCTTAGTGATATTTCATGTTGCTAAAGCGTTTTGTTATTAATTAATAGGTACATATGACGGATATGAGGCACCGAGTTGCTTAGCTAAACTTGGTCTAACGATGTTAAATCGCATCAAGCTATTTACCTGTTACTTTATTTTCACCTTAATATATTTGGTGAGTCTTGAAAAAGTCTAAAATAAAGTCGCGATAACAATTAATTCTGTTATTTGGCTTGATGTGCCATTGTTCTTGAATTATCTATCAGCAATTAGATTCAATACACCGCATGACCTTTAAATCATCTAGAGACAATTGAAAATGCTAAGCAGGAAGAAGGGAATTAAGGTTAGATAAAATGACGAAAGGGATTAAGTAAGCCATGAAAAATTAAATACCTTAATTAATGGGGGTTAAGGATATTTCAACTTTATTAACATAATTAAAAATTAGCCGGAGTGGTTGCGCTAACAATTTTACATACGCCAGAAAAGATATTTCTAAATCTATGGGGTTTATTATTATCGAAATAATAACTGTCGTTAGCATTTAAAATAAATACATCGGTGCCAACGGTAAGCTCAATTTTGCCTTCTAAAATATAACCGGCTTCTTCCGCGTCGTTTTGCAGCATTTCAGTACCGGTATCAGCATTTTCAGGATAGCTTTCTACTAGAAAAGTCATTTGCCTGTTAGGAAAAGATTTACCGACTAAATGCATATGCACATCGCCTGAGCCAATATCGATTAATTCATCAGAGGTATAAACTACTTGTTGAATTTCTGCTTCGTTACTTTCTTCTGTAAAGAACTCAACTAACGAAATAGGTATGCCGTTTAACACTTTTTGAAGCGAGCTAATAGATGGGCTTACGCTATTTTTTTCAATCATTGAAATTGTACTATTGGTAACACCTGCTCTTTTTGCAAGCTCACGTTGCGATATATTTCTTATTAATCTAATAGACTTAAGTTTTTTGCCTACATCCATTTAATTTCCTCTAGGGGTAAAACTATTATGTTAGCTCAATTTTTTGAATTATATAACGATCGCTTGGCTTAAGTCATTAATTGAGTTAGTCTGTTTGTTATATTTTACGGGGTGTTCTTATTTATGAGCACTAGTTTTGTAACATTAATTTATTATTAAAAGAATAAAACAATGACTAAAGTTCATACATCTAATCATGCTGATTCTTATTACTTTTCAACATTAAAATATCAACAAAGCTATCCTATGCTCCATGAAAGTATTGAGGCTGATGTGTGCATTGTTGGTGGCGGCTTTAGTGGTATTTCAAGTGCGATAGAGTTAGCTGAACGTGGTTATAACGTTGTTTTATTAGAGGCGTATAAAGTTGGCTGGGGCGCTTCGGGTCGCAACGGTGGACAAATGATTCGTGGTATTGGTCATGATATTGAGGGCTTTAGAAAAACCATAGGTCAAAAAGGTATTGATGCTATTACACAGTTAGGCTTCGACGCTAATCAAATTGTGATTGATAGAATCAATAAGTACCAGATAGATTGTGATTTAACCATGGGTTATTGCGACCTCGCAACGCGTGATAAACATATGAAAATGCTTGAAAAAGAAGTTGAGCATCTAAGACAATATGAATATTCACATGAAATTAAATTACTAGATAAAACGGCACTTAAAAAGCAGGTTATAGGCTCTGACGCATACGTCGGTGGCTTAATTGATATGGGAAGTGGTCATTTACACCCATTGAACCTTTGTCGTGGAGAAGCTAAGGCAGCAAGTGATCTTGGGGTAAAAATATTTGAAGGTACTAAAGTAGAAAAATACACGCCCGGCGAAACCATCGTTATAAAAACAACTAACGGAGAAGTAAGAGCTAAAAAATTAATTCTTGCTGGTAATGCTTATTTAGGTGAACTTGCCCCTAAAATAGCGCATAAAATATTACCTGCAGGGAGTTATATCATAGCGACCGAACCATTAAGTGAGTCAGTATATAAATCACTTTTACCTAATAATCACGCAGTTTGCGACCAAAAAATAGAACTAGACTACTTTAGATTATCAGCCGATAAACGCTTATTGTTTGGTGGTCTTTGTAATTATTCAGCACGAGATCCGAAAAATATTGCCGCGACATTAACCCCAAAAATGTTATCAGTTTTTCCTGAGTTAGCAGACGTTAATATCGATTTTCAATGGGGTGGCATGATAGGAATTGGCGCTAATCGCCTGCCACAAATTGGCCGTTTAGATCATAATATTTATTATGCGCAGGCGTATTCAGGGCATGGCGTAAACATTACTCATGTAGCAGGAAAAATACTGGCAGAAGCCATAAGTGGAGAGTCTTCATTAATCAAGCATTTCGAAAAAGTAAAGCATTTTACTTTTCCAGGTGGTAAACATTTGCGATCGCCATTACTCGCGATGGGCATGATGTATCACAAGCTACTCGATAAATTTTAAGTAACTTTCATTTAATGATTTAGATAAGTCGTTATGATGAAAATACTATTACCTCATACCTCATACCTATTACCTCATACCTTAAAGCCAATAAATTACCAAGGTGTTGGCTAATAAGGTTGCAGTAAGTGCTTTTACTACAAGCACTTACTGACCATGTTGATAGGTGGATATAACTTTATTTATTTTTGTCATTTAATTGTAAAACAAGGTTTTTAAGTTCAAGAATTTCTTGTTGTAATTCACTCAATGTTGGCTCTGTTTTATTTTTTTCGCGCGAGCGTTCTTCTTCCATCACATTTACCACAATACCAATCACCATATTCAAAAAGGCAAATGCGGTAAAAAAGATAAAAGTCATGTAGTAAATCCAGCTATAAGGATAAACTTCCATCGTTTCATACTGAATATCGGTCCAATCTTCGAAGGTCATTACTCGAAACAGCGTGAGCATTGAAATAGCGATGTCACTCCACAACTTGGGGTTTATAGTATTAAATAGGAAACTGCCAATTGCGGCGTATATATAAAAAATAATAAACATCAGCAATAAAACATAGCCCAATTGTGGCATGGCTTTTATCAAAGAGTTTATCAATATTCGAAGCTCTGGAACCACCGACACCATTCGCAATACCCGAAACACTCGCACCAATCGTGCAAGTAAGGCCATTTCAGAGTCGTTAATGGGTATAAGGCTTATAACGACAACTAAGGTGTCGAACACATTCCATGCCGACTTGAAAAAGTGTCGTTTGTTTTCTTCTGTTAGAAACCGTAAAGATATTTCAAATAAGAAAAAAAGCGTGATAAACGTGTCTAGAACTGAGGTGACGGAAATAGCGGTATTTGAAAGCGGGAAGGTTTTTGCGCCAATTTCAAGTGCAGAAATTATGATCACACATATAACACTTAATTCGAAAAATTTATTGTTTCTTAACTTAGTAAAAGCAGCTTTAGTATTTTGATACATTGAGGTAATTTAATTCAGTTAGGTTTGGATAGCTTAGATGGTGAATTATAAACTTTTTGTGGTAAAATTAGCTAAGTTTTTAACAAAACTATCGTAACTATTTATGTATAAAACTAAAGCTACATTTTGTTACATATTGTGGCCTTAAACCAATCTACAAGCCAATCAATAAACCATTAGAAGTTAGCGTTGTTAGTGCAATATTAAAATGCTATAACTAAGTAACATAAAAAAAATATCAATTGAAAATAATAGATTATAGCCAAATGAGCAAAAAAAACACTTCAGTTGATAATATCAAAAAGACACGTTTAAAGGTGTTATGGATGGCGATATCTCACCGAACGGTGTTATTCAAATTACTCATTTTACTCTCCAGTTTATTTATTAATATTTCGGCTCACAGCTACAATAAAAATTCATTTCAATATTTTGGTAAAAATTTTGGACAAGAATTGTCTGTAATTGAAGACATGGATGATCAAAATAAAGCGTTAGAACTCATCATTACACTTTGCGAAGATGAGTCTCTACCAACATTAGAAAAACTTTCTGCTTTAGCCAGTAAAAGTCGAACCTTGCATAAATTAGGTCAGCTTGAAAACGCAATTAAAGTAGCACAGCAAGAGCAAGAACTTGCTCATGAATTTGAGTTAAATCGATTAGAAGCAGATGCTTATAAAAGGATAGGGGTTTATGCTTATTATAATGGCAAAAATCGATTGGCATTGCACTCTTATCAACAAGCACTTAACTATTATCTCACCCTTGATGAACCTATTGCTCAAGCAAACTTATACAATAATATCGCGCTAGTTTATGGCCGAGCTTCTCAACCTGTGCGAGAGTTAGCGATATATCAAAAAATTCAGCCCATTTATCAGCAGTATGGCAGCGAAAAAGATAATATTGACGTCTTAACGAATATCGCAAATTTACATTTACGCTTAAAAAGATTCGATACGTCGATATCTATGTATCATGACATTATTGAAAAATTATTAAAAACCTCAGATAAAATCGGAGTAGCGAAAGCTTACAGTGATTTAGGCTCGTCTTATAAAAATGCTGGTGACTACCAAAAAGCCGAGCACTACATGACATTAGCACTGAGTTTACATAGAAAAAATAAAGATGATTATAATGCGGCATCCACATTGCATAATTTAGCTGAACTCAACAATTACCTTCATAATATTGATAAAGCTATAGTTTTTGCAGAGGAAAGTATTCGTCTTAGTAATGCTCAAGGACATACCAACGCTTATGTTGGCGCTAAATACAGTTTGGCTCTCGCCTACTTTTATCAAGGTAAGTATGACTTAGCATTACAAAACGTCGAAGAATCTACTAAGGTTATCAACAAAATTGATTATAAAGAGCAACTAAAATTTAACTTATCTTTACAAGCATTGATTTATGCAGCACAACATAAAAACTTTGAAGCCGTTGCTAGCCACCGAACTTTTTTACAAACACAGCTTGAGTTGGCAAACAGTCAACTGAACACGCAATTAGCGCTTTTTGATTCTGAGCAGTTAAAGCAACAAGTTGAGCAATTAAAGCAACAAAAACTTTTACAGAAACTTGAGGTAGAGGGTTCTTTACAATCAAGAATTATTATTATCATTGTTGTTGTCGCAAGCTTCGTTATCGCCTTTTTAATTGCTAGACGAGAAATAGAAAACCGTTCAAAAAATGCACTTGAAACCAAAGTTAAACAAAGAACGACAGAACTCGAATACTTAATGCAAGAATTGCAAAACGCTAATAATATTAAAAGTCAGTTTTTAGCGAATATGAGTCACGAAATAAGAACACCTTTAACTACGGTTATTGGTCAAGCTGAAGCTATTATTAGTGGCGATGTAGAAGAAGCCTATATCAGTAAAGAGGTTAAAATAATTCTCGGTAATAGCTTACATTTATTAGAGCTTACCAATAATATTTTAGACTTGAGTAAAATAGAAGCTAATAAAATTGAGCTTGAAATACAAAGTCAAAACTTGCACGACATTTTGCAAGAACTCGCCAATATGTTTTGTTTACAAGCAAATTCTAAAGGTTTAACGTTTGACATTGTGCATCGTTTGCCTGAACCATTTTTAATCGATATTGATGGCTTTCGTGTTAAACAAATTTTGATCAATCTATGTGCTAATGCCATTAAGTTTACGCCCAAAGGGCATATAGAGTTGAATATTAGCCAAAGTGAAACACACTTGATGTTTAAAATTACCGATAGCGGCATCGGTATGAGTAGTTCACAATTACAGCACTTGTTTGAAAGCTTTACCCAAGGAGATAGCAGCATAAATAGGCGCTTTGGCGGTACAGGGCTAGGGTTATGTTTATCAGATCAATTAGCGAAAATTATGGGCGGGAAAATTGAAGTAGAAAGTGAGTTAAATCAAGGCAGTGTTTTTGCCTTTAGTTTGCCTTGTAAAGCCCACTTTAATAAACAGCTTATTGAAAACAAGATATCGATAATTGACACACAGGTGAACATTGATTGTCATCATCAAGAGTTGCCTCAGCAATTAAAAGGCACAATTTTACTTGCTGATGATCATAATGATAATCGCCGACTTATTGCTAGATTATTGAGCTCAATTGGTTTAAATGTGATCACAGCTCGTAACGGCTACGAAACCATTGCGTTATTCAAACAACATCAACCAGCATTGGTATTAATGGATATTCAAATGCCTGAAATGGACGGTATTGAAGCGTTTAAAATTTTACGGCAAAAAGGTTTTCAAACCCCTATTATTGCATTAACGGCCAATGCCATGTCGCATGAAATAGCACATTATTTATCGTTGGGCTTTAATGGTCATTTATCTAAGCCTATTGAGCGAAATATATTTATCCCTACCATTGCCAAATATTACGATGGCAGTATCACACAAGAAAAAGCGAATGAGAGTTTTCAAAATGTTGATATGTCCGATTTAGTCAAAGAGTTTAAATCTAACTTAGTGTTAGAGCAGCAAGATTTAGTGCTACATATTAACAATAAAGATTATGAAAAACTTTCGAATTTATCACATCGTATTGCTGGCGCAGCGCAAATGTTTGGTTTTGCTGATTTATCTCAATATGCCATCAAGTTAGAAACGGCGATCAAAAATAACCACAGTATCGATGTGAATGAATACACCCAAAAGTTACTCAACGAAATAGACCAAGTTTTGTGGTAAATGCAAAGTAAATAAGTCAGGTATTGATTCGACGTTAGCCAGCTAAAATAGTCTCTAGATTACTCTATCCTCTCTCAGTAAAATACTCACCACTTAGTGCTTCCCCAAGCTGATCAAAACTGTAAACAAAGTTGCAGGTAACAGATTTACATTTGGATTAACCCTTAATTCAAAGGAGACTAATAAATAGGCTTTGGGCGGTTTAACGCCAGCGCTAAATAGGCTAAGGCCAATTTGTATACAGCGTTGTTAGTAGAATCGTAAAATGCTATAACTTACATGTAATTCATTTGATAATAAAAATAAAGTATTTAAAGGTGTCATAGATGACGGTTTCCAATAGCAGGGTATTAGCTACTTCATTGTTTTTATTTGTAAACTTTCTCATCAGTTTTACCGCTCACAGTCAGAAGCAAAACTCACTCCCTCAGATAGAAGAAAAATTCACTCAGCAACTAACAGAAATTGAGGACATGGCTGATCAAAATGAAGCTTTGAAATTAATAACTGTCTTGAGCGAAGATGCCTCGTTGCCAATACTTCAAAAACTGACGGTATTAGCAAGCAAAAGTAGAGTGCTTCATCAATTAGGTCAACTAGAAAATGCGATTGTTGTCGCTCAAAAAGAGCAAGCATTAGCTAATAAATTCCACTTTAATCAAATTGAAGCAGACGCTTATAAAAGAATAGGTGTTTATTCCTATTACAATGGCAACAATGAACTGGCCCTTCACGCTTATCAGCAGGCACTTAATTATTACCTGACAATTGATGAGCCAATTGCTCAAGCCAATTTACACAACAATATTGCCTTAGTACACGCAGTAACCAGTGAATTTGAAAAAGCGTTACTCAGCTACCAAAAAGCGGAAAAAATATATCAAGAGTTTGGTAGTGAAATAGATAAAATTGACATTAAATTTAATATTGCGGGCTTTCATTTAGAGTTAAAACGTTTTGATATTGCTATAGCCATGTATCACGACGTTATTGAAAGACGCGCTAAAATTGCTGATTTAAGCGGCCTTGTTATGGCGTATGGTGATATTGGTACCTCGTACAAGTATCAAGGAGACTATAAAAAGGCCGAGCATTATATGCTTTTGTCGCTTAATTCTGCTCGTGAAAATAAAGATGATTTCTATGTGGCGTCGGTCTTACATAACTTAGCCGAACTTCAAAACGATCTACAAAATATTGACAAAGCAACAGCCTATGCAAAGGAAAGTATTCGCCTAAGTATTGAGCAAGGCCATGATAACGCTTATTCAGGGGCATTATACAGCCTAGCTAAAGCAAATTTTTATCAAGGAAAGTATCAATTAGCAATGGACCTTGTAGAGCAGTCAAATACCATTGCAGTAAAACGAAAAAACAGAGACCAGATACAATATAACCTTTCATTACAAGCGTTAATATATGCTGCGCAACATCAAAACTATAAAGCAATTACTAGCCAGTATGACTTTTTAAAAGCACAATTTGAATTATCGAATAGCGAACTTAATTCTAAATTAGCCTTGTTTAACTCCAAACAGTTAAAGCAGGAAGTTAAACAACTTAAGCAACAAAAGCGTTTACAAGAGCTTGAAACTGAGCGCTCATCACAAGCACGTACCATCATTATAATTGCCATTATTGCTACGCTATTAATAGGTTTTTTAATTACCCATCGCATCATTGAACGTCGCTCGAAAAATGCACTCGAAATAAAGGTAAAACAACGCACCACAGAGCTTGAGTACTTAATGAAAGAGTTACAAAATGCTAATAATATTAAAAGCCAGTTTTTAGCAAATATGAGTCATGAAATCAGAACACCGTTAACCACGGTTATTGGCCAAGCTGAAGCTATTATTAATGGTGATGTTGAAGAGTTTTATATAAATAAAGAGGTTGAAATAATTCTTGGCAATAGTTTACATCTATTAGAGCTTACGAATAATATTCTCGATTTAAGTAAAATTGAAGCGAATAAAATTGAGTTAGAAATACAAAGTCAAAACTTACACAACATATTACAAGAACTCGCCAATATGTTTTGTTTGCAGGCGAAATCTAAAGGCTTAACATTTGACATAGTACATTGCTTACCTAAACCATTTTTAATCAATATTGATGGCTTTCGTGTTAAACAAATTTTGATCAACTTATGTGCCAATGCGATTAAATTTACGCAACAAGGACATGTAGAGTTAAATATTAGCCAAAGTGAAACACACTTAATATTTAAAATCACCGATAGTGGTATTGGTATGAGTAGCTCACAATTGCAAAACTTATTTGAAAGCTTCACCCAAGGTGATAGTAGTATTAATCGACGTTTTGGTGGTACCGGATTAGGTTTATGTTTATCAGACCAGTTAGCTAAAATTATGGGAGGGAAAATTGAAGTTGAGAGTGAATTAAACCAAGGCAGTGTTTTCGCTTTTAGTCTACCTTGCCAAGCAACAATGTCTGAACATTGTAATGAAATAAAAGTATCGTCTGATGAAACAACTAAAGCGATAAACGAGCAACAATTAAAAGGTACAATTTTACTCGCTGAAGATCATAATGACAATCGTCGACTTATTGCTCGCTTACTTACTTCGATAGGCTTAGACGTTATTACCGCACGTAATGGTTATGAAGCCATCACGCTATTTAAACAGCATCAACCATCGTTGGTATTGATGGATATTCAAATGCCTGAAATGGACGGTATTGAAGCGTTTAAAATTTTACGGCAAAAAGGCTTTCAAACCCCTATTATTGCATTAACGGCCAATGCCATGTCGCATGAAATAGCGCATTATTTATCGTTGGGCTTTAATGGTCATTTATCTAAACCGATTGAGCGAAATATCTTTATTCCCACCATTGCCAAATATTACGACGGTAATATCACGCAGGAAAAAGCCGATGAAAGCTTTAACAGTGTTGATATGTCAGATTTAGTAACAGAATTTAAATCTAACCTGGTGTTAGAACAGCAAGACTTAGTTTTACATATAAACAATCATGACAACGATAAGCTTTCGAAATTAGCGCATCGTATTGCTGGTGCTGCGCAAATGTTTGGTTTTGCCAATTTATCTGAATATGCCATCAATTTAGAAATAGCGATTAATCATAATGATACGGCGAGTATTAATAATTACACTCAAAAATTACTCAACGAAATAGACCAAGTATTATGGTAAATATTTAAGTTAACTTATAGATACTGGAACACTGTATCTAAAGACGTATTGAAAAATAAGCTATTTTAAATGACAGTTTGAAAGCTGGGGATATTTATCTTTTTCATTTTAGCGATAATTTTTTGAGAAAATACTTATAAAACTGAAGACGTTTTAGTTCACTAGGCACTGGCTTTTATTGCGGTGAACTTGTTATCAATAAAACCTTAGTTGATATTATCTTTAGTGAGTGTAATAAGCTTATCAACAGTTTTTAAATTTCGCGATGTCGCCTGAACATTTAAATGCTTTTCAATATTACTCAGAGTCAATTTTGAGCGGCCATACCCTTCTTCACAATGTAAATAAAGTACCTTGCCAATAAGATCCATTTGTTCACTTGCTTTAATGTAAGGCGATAATACTGTTATCGACTTGGTTGGGATCTCGGATAAAAAACATAACAGCACTTTACTGCCATCTGAAATAGGGTCGATATCTTTAAAAGGTAAGTTTAAGCGTGCACTTTGCAAATCATCGGGTGTTAAAACAATAACCGGCACCTCAAAATGATATTGCTTAGCAATAAGCTGGCTTATACTTTTAGCCAGTTGCGAGCATTCATTTATGCCATCGCCTTTATAGTTAAAGATTAAGTTTCCACTTTGGATATAGCTCTGTACGTTTTCAAACGATAATTTTTGATAAAGCGCACGCAAGTCCGCCATTTTTATGATTTTTTGACCCGCAACATTAATGCCGCGTAATAATGAAATATAAGTACTCAAAGGGATATTCTCATCAGTTAAGGTTCAATCATTAAACGCTGAGTTATTTTGGAGTATGTCCAGCGCAGTGCTAAAATTTTAGTTTACCGAGTAACATATCTTTATACATAACCCAGTCACCTAGCAGGCTATAAATAGGGTAGGTAAATGTCGCGGGTCTATTTTTCTCAAAAAAGAAGTGTCCAAGCCAGGCAAATCCATAACCCAATAAGGGTAAAGTCCAGAGTAATACCCAAGCAGAGCTTAATAAAATATAACTAAGCATCAGTATAATTAAGCTGGAGCCGATAAAGTGTAACCTTCTACAAATAATATTTTGATGCTGGCTTAAGTAAAAAGGATAAAACGATTTAAAGTCAGTGTATTGTTTTGCGGTTGTATCAGACATTCTCATTACCTAATTTATTTTACTGGTTAGCACTTTTAAGCCTATTAATATCATAGCGCCGCCAAGCACGCGATCGATCCAATGACCTAATCGCTGAAATTTTTCATTTACACTGGGTCTAGAAAGTAAAACTACGACAGCAGAAAACCACAGTAGTTGTAATATCATCATCCAAACACCGTAAATAACCAAATGTAATAGTGGTAAATCTGGCGATAACACCACGGTGAACAATGCAACAAAATAGATGGGCGCTTTTGGATTTAACGCATTACATAAAAAACCTTTAACAATAGCCTTAACATTTGAATGCTTTGCAATTGCTTGCTTTAGCTTAGCATCTTCTGTCTTACCCAAAGGTTTTGCTCTTAAGCCTTGTATACCTAAATAAATTAAATAACACCCGCCAATAAGTTTTATTAGCCATAATGCTGTTGCTGAATTAGCAATAACCGCCGCTAAACCTAAGGCAGAATAAATAATATGAACCGATAAGCCTAAGGCGATACCAATACTCACCATAAAGCCAGATTGCTTACCATTAGAGAGTGTTTGTTGTGACACCAATACAAAGTCTGGTCCAGGAGATGCCGCGGCCAACAAGTGAATTGAGGTAATAATGAGTAAACCTTGCATTAAATCCATAGTAATCCTTAGCAACTTTCTAACATAACGATTAAAAAAATAGCTTGTCGATAATGTCTGTTATTTAAACCTTTAAAATAACATAAACTCAAATGCTTAAAGGTTTTTTTAATAAAAAAAGTACTTAGCTAAATTTAGCGTGTAGTGAATATTTGGAAAAAACTAAGTCATTGAAGTTATTATGTAAGCGCTGTATATTTATTTTAATAACAATACACCAATGGTGTTTTAGTGTTGTTAAAAATTTAAAGTATTGTCGTCAGGTTATATTTTTATAACACAAGTTGGCTTAACTATAACTTTATACAATTTAGGAGTGAAAATGAATAATAAAATTATTGGTATAGTACTTATTATTGTCGGTGTAGCTTTAGCATTATGGGGCTATAACATTTATGATTCTGCAACTTCTCAAGTTACCCGAGTCGTTAGCGGAGATACACCCATTGAAGCTTGGGGTGGTATGGTTGGTGGTGTTATTGCTGCGTTAATTGGTATCACTAAGCTAAAATAAAATAAAAAGATAAAAATTTCATCTTAAAAAAGGAGAAAAATAGATGAGTGAAGTAGTGATAAACGAAGGACCATCAACCGAGGGCACAGCTAAAATAGTTTATATACTGTATATGGTTGGGATCTTTTTTGGTATCACAGGCATTATTGGTGTAGTCATGGCTTATATCAATAAATCTGATGCACCAGAGTGGCTTAAATCACATTATCAATTTCAAATTAGAACATTCTGGATAGGTGCTTTGTATATTATTCTAGGCTCAATTCTATCTATAATACTTGTCGGCTGGCTGGTACTTTTATTTTGGGTTATTTGGCTTATTGTACGATGTGTAAAAGGGATGAAATCACTAGATGCAAAAACAGCACACCCTGATCCTACCGGTTGGCTTTTCTAATTATGTAACGCATAAGGATAGATATTGTAATGCCGATATCTATCCTTTTTAACATTAATATCTGCTTACTTTATCTTGATCTAAGCTGCCGATTAAAAGCGCTACTCCTATCTGTTAATGCGTTGAGTTTTTTAATTTATTTGGCGTGTTAGGATAAATCATCATTAAATCAGTTCAATTTTATTCATAACAATAAAAAGGGATGTCGATGAAAACTAGAATTTTTATCATACTGCTAAGCGCTTTATTCTTAGCGTCATGTAGTTCTCTGATGAGCAACAACACGGGGAAGAAAACACAATCAAGTAGCTTGATGGACTTTCTCTACCCTAACCATGCAAGTCGAGCTGAACATCAACCAGAAATTCCAGTGTTAACACTGCCCGTAAAAGTGGGTTTAGCTTTTGTGCCTTCTAAAAACTGGCAAAGAGATGGTATTCATAATAAAGATCAAATAGAGCTACTTGAAAAAGTGAAAAAATCATTTCTCAATTATGATTATATTGATCGTATTGAAATAATACCAAGCACTTACCTTAATGGCGGAGAAGGTTTTACAACTTTAGAACAAGTAGGCCGACTTTATGATGTCGATGTTATGGCGTTGGTATCATATGACCAAGTAACTCAGTCACTTGAAAACAACGCAGCGCTTTTATATTGGACAATTGTCGGAATGTATATAATTCCGGGTAATGAAAATTCGGTTCAAACCTTTGTTGATACCGCTGTTTTTGATATTAAAAGTAAAAAAATGTTATTTAGAGCCCCAGGTATAAATAAGCTTGAAAAAAGAACTACCGCAATAGGGGTTGATGACACGTTAATTCAAAAATCACTCGAAGGATTTAGCTTGGCTGTTTCAGATATGACGATTACTTTAGATGCTGAACTTTCGACATTTAAAACACGAGTGAAAGAAGAAAAAATTGCTAAAGTAGAGCATCGAGAAGGCTATAGTGGAGGTGCAGCAAGTTATTATTGGTTGTTTTTCATAATACTGATTTTAGGTAGAAAAGCCTGCTGTAAGCAATCAAATCCAATAAAGTAAAGCTACGCTATATTTCACTGAGAGATAATCTAAAATGAAAACAGAAAAAGATGAAGTTAAAGAAGAGATTAAAGCAAAGTGGCGGTATTGGAAGAGTATAAAAAGCAAAAAAACCAAAGCATTACTAATACTCCTATTTATTGGTTTAATCTGGCTGAAAATATTTACCACCGTACTAACCTTTGATTGGTTAGCGAGTTTTTTTAATTAAGATTAATACTTCAGCTCAGGGTTAACTTTAGCTGTTATTTGTTATTTGTTATTTGTTATTTGTTATTTGTTATTTATTTTACTGTCATCGTAGATTTAAAATTTTTACATTGTAAAACGACATACTCAAACTTAAGACCTAATGGGTGACTGGTTTATTGTAGTGAAGCAATTAAATCCTTTAGGTCTTAACTCTTGGACCTTAATTCTTAGGCCTTAATTCTTAGGTCTTAACTCTTGGTGTTTAACATTTTGGCATTACTCGTTATTCATGAATGGTATAACGAGTAACCTCTGTGCATACTACATTAAGGCAAGGTACAAATTTCTTGCGCTTGTTTATGGTAATGGTCAGGGCTTAAACCTAACAATTGCGGAATGGTTGCCGATATAGCAATTGATGAATACGTACCGACTAAAATACCGCTAAATAATGCAATAGCAAACCCCTGTAAAGACTCTCCAGCAAACAAGCCTATCGCTAGAATCGTAGCAAGCGTGGTACCTGAGGTGATTAAAGTTCGCACCAAGGTTGATTTAATTGCATGGTTAATTGTGCTATCAATATCACTATCCTTGTTTCTTATCATGATTTCTCTGACTTTATCCCCAACGATTATGGAGTCATTTAGTGAGTAGCCAATAATGGCTAATAAACTCGCTAAAATGGTTAAATCAAAGGAGATATTAAACCAAGCGAATATACCTAGTACCACTATCACATCATGTACAAGAGCAACTACCGAGCCAGCAGCCAGTCGCCATTCAAATCTTAGCGACAAGTACACTAAAATTACTATTGCCGCCGTGAGTAAGGCTAAGCCCCTTGGTTGATAAGTTCATCGCCGACTTGGCTGCCAATATACATTGCATCTTGTGGTGTTATAGATAAGCCGCTTTGCTGAGTAAACTCAGTTAACCAAGTGCTATTTTGTTGACCACTGTTGCTGTCTGATTGTCGAACACTCCAATGTGTGCCGTTGTCAGCTGATGATAATTGAAAGTCTTGTGATAGATAATTGCCCAGCAACAGCTGCATGTTTGCTTGCTCAAACGATTGCTCTGTTGAAAATTCAGTTAAGTAACCTCCTGTAAAATCTAAGCCAAGGTTTAAGCCTTTTGTAAATAACCCTAATAATGAGATAGTAATAAGGGCTGCTGCAAAATAGAAACTAGCAAAACGAAATTTACTGATACGCGATGTTGATTTTATGTTTGTGTTATTCATGAGTTAGCTCCTGAATTGATAAGGGATTTCGCTTTGGTTTTAGTGGCTACTTTTGAAGTTGACTCAGATAAGGACTTAGCGTTTACGTTATCGTCTAATGTAATCCCCAGTAATTTATTTTTATTGTCTCGAATGACCATATTGGTTAATGTTTTTGCGACAAATACGCCAGTAAACATACTGGTGAGTATTCCAAGACATAAAATAATAGCAAAACCTTTAACCGGTCCGTAACCTATAGTGTACAAAATAATACCGGTGATCATGGTGGTAATGTTGGCGTCTAAAATAGTCGCAAAGGCACTTTTATAGCCAACTTCAATGGCTGATAGCGCTTTACGTCCTCGTCTTAACTCTTCTTTAATTCGCTCAAAAATAAGTACATTGGCATCAACCGCCATACCAACCGTTAAAACTAAGCCTGCAATACCTGGTAAGGTTAAAACAGCGCCAGGTAATAAAGACATGAGCCCTAATAAACTGATTAAATTTAGCGCTAAAGCAACATTAGCAATTAGCCCTAAAGTGCGGTACCAAACCGCCATAAACAATAATGTAAATGCAATGCCAATACTCAACGCTTTAATGCCATTATCAATATTGTCAGCGCCAAGTGTTGCTTCAATATTGCGCTGCATTACGATAGTAACAGGAGCATTTAAAGAGCCAGCACGTAATAATAGCGACAATTCTTGTGCTGCTTGTGGGCTCGACATATGGGTAATACTAAACTGCGCGCCTAAATGTTGTGAGATATTCGCAACATTAATGATTTTACTCTTTTTAACTATTTCATTATCACTGTTACGGTGAAACTCAGAGAATAAAGTCACCATAGGTTTACCAATATTATCTTTCGAAAAGGTCGACATTTTTTTACCGCCAACGCTATCCAAAGTCAGGTTTACCGAGGGCATACCCATTTCATCTTGTCCGGCACGGGCATTTTTAATACTACTGCCTGAAAACACTACTTTACTATTTAAGTTGAATTTACGACCGCTGCTATCTGTCATTTGTATCATGCCAGCCGTATTTGAATCATCAGCGAGTTGATAAAAGTCCAGTGTTGCGGTAGCACCAATAATACGTTTAGCCTCTTCCGGGTTATGCACACCGGGTAGTTCTATACGTATTCTATTTTTCCCTTGTTGTTGGGTTATTGCTTCAGTGATCCCTAATTCTTCAATACGCCCACGCATAGTTTTTAGAGTTTGCTTCATGGTAGCTTGTCTAAAGTTTACTTGCTCTTGAGGCGAGTAAAGTAGCGATATATGCGTATTACTTATGTTTTTAGTGCTTAACTCAGGTGAATGTTTAGTTATATCACTCAGCAGTAATTCAAGCTTACTTTTCATGGCAGAAGGGAAGCTAACTTCAAGAGAATAATTATTAACTTGAGCTACATTAACGCCTCGTATACGTTTTTCTATACTTTGGGTTTTTAGATCTGTGCCAAGCCCTTTCATGTGTTCAAATAAAGCTCTCTCGGTATCAACATCAAGTACAAATAAAACCCCGCCACTAAGATCTAACCCTAGTTTTATAGGTTCCATATTCATGGCCTTAAACCAAGATGGACCCTCGTTTGATACTGTACTACTGATGACATATTTACCGGCAAATGCTGTATTTAATAATTCTTTAGCGGCTTGTTCGTCTGACTTATTTTCTAGCGTAATTATTGTGCCCGTTGCATTCGTTATTATTTTTTCTGATGCCAGGTTATTGTTAAGCAACAGTGTGTTTAATTGCTCTGGTGTCGTTTGTTCAATATTGCTGTTATTACTGATTAACTGAATATTTGTTTTATCAGGGTATAAATTTGGTAGGGCATTAATAATCATAAATATTAGCGTGATAAAAATAACCATATTTCGCCAGCTAATATTTTTTATGCTGGACTTGTTGCGTGTGTTCATTTTGAAATCTCGATTAATCCCAATTTGATTAATTAATTGATCTACTTTTTAACGTTAAACATTAAAAGTGAGCAAATCATTAATCAACTTGGTGTAACACTGTATTAAAAACGCAGCTATACGCAGAATGCATTCAATAAGTGCCTGATGGCTTAGCATCAGTTATTTAAAAGTAAAATAGTCGATTTTTGTGCAGGCAATAAAACTAATCGTTATTGCTTTGCTGAAGTTAAATGAACTAGCTGTGGTAGGTGGTTTTTGCGCTGTATAAAAAATTACCGTCTTTCCAGCCGGAAATACGTGATGATTTTGCGTGATGATTTAATTGTTCAAACCAGTTAATTAAGTTTGGGGGTGGCGCTAAATTTTTAAACTCTCGAGCACTACTCTCAGTTTTAAAAAACTCAATCACTAAGACATAAATTGGCGCTGTTTGTGCCTCAATTGAAAAAGTAGCAGGACTAAAAGTATTAATTCTAGGTAAGTTAAATAAATGTTGTGGCTGATGGCTGTCTAAATCGACACTAACCTGTTGTTCATTTTGAGCCGTGTTGACATGCTGTGGAGTTGGCTCTTGTGAGTATTTTGAGATCGATAATGCACTAGCATTTTGAGCTAGCAAAAATAACATAAAAAATATTGTTATAAAACGCCACATACCGAAAAGTTTAATTGCTGAGAATAACCTAGATATTAGGACATTAATTTATTTTTCAATAGCGCAAGGCAGATAATTAAATAAATATATAGCGACTTTTTATACTTCAGATGGAGTCTAAGAATGTTTAACTATTTTAAAGTAAACTCAATAGGTTAAAAGGTTGTTGTTAGACCTAACCGTCCCCATATCATTTACGTGGTTATAAACACCGTAAAAGCTTTTCATAAGGAGTAATAATGCAAGATTTAGAGCAACAATTAAATTTTATATTAGAGTTAGACCGTCTTAAAGCTGTGTACCGACAAGTGACAGTGAAATCAGATGACAACAGACGTGAGAATAGTGCTGAGCATAGTTGGCACATAGCGTTGATGGCGCAAACACTAAATGGTTATGCATCAGAGCCGGTAAATGTAGCGCGAGTTACCATTATGCTACTTATTCATGACATCGTTGAAATTGATGCAGGCGACACGTTTGCATTTGCAAAACAATCAGAGCTTGATGCGCAGGAAGCAAAAGAGTTAGCCGCTGCAAAACGTATCTTTGGTTTATTGCCTGAGCAACAATATCAAGAAACGTTAAATCTTTGGTTAGAGTTTGAAGAAGCAGAAACCAACGATGCTAAATTTGCTAAAGCAATGGACCGAGTTTTACCTTTATTACAAAATATGAAAAATAATGGGGGTAGCTGGGCGAAACATAATGTGAGTAAATCTGAAGTCATCGCGCGTAATAATTTATTAGATGGTTTAGCACCTAAACTATGGACATATGTTACTGAACAAATAGATTTGGCAGTAGAAAATGGTTGGCTACGCAACGCTTAACGTTTTTCTCAACAAACTTTTTCATCAATAAATTTTTCTAAAATAAACATTTTCTATAATAAATGTAGGGGCTTGCTACTTTTCTTAGTACCAAGCTCCTACATGCTATTTTATTTGTAGCGCCTGCTCAGCGCTAAAACACTTAAGTACCCGTATTTTTAATGCCAATTAAAGACTAATCATCACTTTTGTGGTCATTTTTTTTTGTATAACTGATCGATAAAATATTCGTTTTGTACGGAAAGTCTACGCTTTTAGTGACCTTACCTCTGCTCTTCACGCTGTTTTCAAATCCTTTTAAGCAAGTTAACTAGATCAAACGTGAAACTAGTAGATTAATAAGTTATATCTATTTTTAGACGTCTATACGTTTAGAGGTTGACATAGCTAGAAATCCAAGTCACATTACACTGAGATAAAAATAGTAAATAAAAAGGCTGTTTATCAGCGTTATTTTATACTGAGACTAAGTTGATTCATTACCTGCACACTTTATTGATTAAAATGAAAAGTAGAGGCTGAATAAGTCAACTTGGTATTAACACAGATATATCGATTTTCCGACATTAGGTTAGTGCTATGCCCATAAAAATCCCCAATGAATTACCTGCTTTAACGATTTTAGACAAAGAAAATATTTTCGTTATGTCTGAACGTCGTGCAGCTGATCAAGAAATTCGTCCTATGGAAGTGGCGATTCTTAACCTAATGCCAAATAAAATTGAAACTGAAGTGCAAATCTTGCGCATGCTGGCGAATACACCACTGCAAATAAATGTCGAGTTCGTTCGAATTCATGCAAACGAATCTAAAAATACGCCACAAGCGCATTTAGATAATTTTTACCGTTTATTCGATGATATTAAACACAAACAATACGATGGTTTACTTATTACAGGTGCGCCGCTAGCGTTATTAGATTATCAACAAGTTACTTTTTGGGATAAAATTTGTGAGGTGTTTGACTGGGCAGAGCAAAATGTTACTTCAACCATGTTTTCTTGTTGGGGCCGCCCATGCTGCGCTTTATCATCATTATGGTTTAAAGCGACATTTGCGAAAGCAAAAACTATCTGGCGTATATCGCCACCACTGTTTAAAGCCAGATGAGCAACTAACCCGCGGTTTCGATGAGACATTTAGTGTGCCGCACTCACGTTATGGTTTCATTGACAAATCTGATTATCAGTCTCTTGAAGATATTGAAATATTAGCAGAATCTGACGTTGCAGGGGTGTATTTAGCCGCGAGTAAAAATAAGCAGCAAGTCTATTTAACCGGTCACCCAGAATATGATGCAAGTACATTGAGTGAAGAGTATTTTCGAGATATTGCGGCCGGGGGCAAGGTTTCAATACCTGACAATTATTTTACCGATGATGACCCAGAAAAAGAGGCGGCAAACATGTGGCGCAGCCATGGCAGTTTACTGTACACAAACTGGCTAAATTATTACGTTTACCAAATTACGCCGTATCAATTAGATGCGAACCATATTAAAGCCATTCACCCAGGGAAATCTCGTGTCTAAGCAATCATACTCTCAATCAAAAACCCCAGTAGTGCAATCTGCTTCTTATGGCCTTTTACAAGCTCAGTTAGACCAGCGTATTTTAATTTTAGATGGCGCTATGGGCACCATGATCCAAGCGTATAAGTTTGAAGAGCAAGACTATCGCGGCGAACAGTTTTCCGACTGGCATAGCGATGTTAAAGGTAACAACGACATGTTGGTGCTGACGCAGCCAGACGTTATTAAAGCGATTCACCGTGAATATTTAGTCGCTGGCGCAGATATTCTTGAAACCAATACTTTTAATGCCACCACTATCGCCATGGCAGATTACGACATGGAAGATTACAGTGCCGCTATTAACTTAGCCGCGGCACAGATAGCGCGTGAAGTTGCAGATGAATTTACCGCGAAAAATCCGGGTAAACCACGTTTTGTTGCCGGTGTTTTAGGGCCAACAAACCGTACCTGTTCAATATCTCCTGATGTAAACGATCCTGCGTATCGTAATGTAACTTTTGATCAGTTAAAAGATGCCTATATTGAATCTACTAACGCCTTGCTTGATGGCGGCAGTGACATTATTTTAATTGAAACGATATTCGATACCTTGAATGCTAAAGCGGCTATATTCGCCGTTGAAACGGTTTTTGAAAGTCGTGGTGAGCGTTTTCCTGTGATGATTTCCGGCACGATTACCGATGCCTCAGGGCGTACGTTATCAGGCCAAACAACTGAGGCATTTTACAACTCGTTACGCCATGCTAAGCCAATTTCAGTGGGTTTAAACTGTGCGTTAGGCCCAGTTGAATTACGCCAATATGTTGCAGAGTTAAGCCGCATTTCAGACGTGGCCGTATCTGCTCACCCCAATGCTGGTTTACCGAATGCTTTTGGTGGCTATGATTTTAGCGTTGAAGAAATGGATAAGCATATTGAAGAGTGGGGAACATCTGGCTTTTTAAATATTATTGGTGGCTGTTGTGGTACCACGCCAGATCATATTAAAGGTATGGCAGATGCGGTTGCTAATATTGCTCCGCGAGAAATAAAGCCGAAAGAAATTGCTTGTCGCTTATCAGGTCTAGAAGCGCTTACCATCAAAGAAGATAGCTTATTTGTTAACGTAGGTGAGCGTACTAATGTAACAGGCTCAGCTGTTTTTAAACGCCTAATAACCGATGAAAACTACGATCAAGCCATTGCGGTGGCTTTGCAGCAAGTTGAAAACGGTGCGCAAATTATTGATATCAACATGGATGAAGGCATGTTGGACTCGCAAGCGGCAATGGTGCGATTTTTAAACTTAATTGCCGGTGAGCCAGATATTGCTAAGGTGCCAATTATGCTCGATTCTTCTAAATGGGATATTTTAGAAGCGGGCTTAAAATGTATTCAAGGTAAAGGTGTTGTTAACTCTATTAGTTTAAAAGAGGGCGAAGACAACTTTCGCGAACAAGCTGAATTGTTACGTCGCTACGGCGCTGCGGTTATTATTATGGCGTTTGATGAAAAAGGCCAAGCCGACACTCGCGAGCGTAAGTATGAAATTTGTAAGCGCGCCTATCAAATTCTGGTGCATGAAATTGGATTTCCAGCCGAAGATATAATTTTCGATCCTAATATTTTTGCTGTTGCCACCGGTATTGAAGAGCATAACAACTATGCGCGCGATTTCATTGAAGCGGTAGGTGATATTAAGCAAAACTTACCACACGCCATGATTTCTGGTGGTGTGTCTAATGTTTCGTTTTCATTCCGTGGTAATAATCCGGTGCGTGAAGCGATTCATGCGGTGTTTCTCTACCATGCGATAAAAAATGGTATGGATATGGGTATAGTTAACGCAGGTCAGTTAGCTATTTATTCAGACATTCCTGATAACCTGCGTTTGGCGGTTGAAGATGTCATTCAAAACTCAGATGATGGCGCTACTGAGCGATTACTCGATATCGCACAAGAATATCGTGGTCAAGCCGGCAGTCAAAGTAGTAAAGCGGATTTAACATGGCGTGAATTAGAAGTTAATAAACGCTTAGAATATTCACTGGTTAAAGGTATCAACGAGTTTATTATTGAAGATACTGAAGCGGCTAGATTAGTCGCTAAACGACCTTTAGATGTTATTGAAGGGCCGTTAATGGACGGCATGAATGTTGTTGGTGATTTATTTGGTGCTGGCGAAATGTTTTTACCACAAGTGGTAAAGTCAGCGCGAGTAATGAAGCAAGCAGTAGCGCATTTAAACCCCTTTATCGAAGCGGAAAAAACCGAGATTAAATCTAACGGTAAAATATTATTAGCAACGGTAAAAGGCGATGTGCATGACATTGGGAAAAATATTGTTGGCGTAGTGTTGCAGTGTAATAACTACGAAATTATCGACTTAGGCGTTATGGTGTCATGTGACGATATTTTACGCGTAGCTCGCGAAGAAAAAGTCGATATTATTGGTTTGTCAGGATTAATTACTCCGTCATTAGATGAAATGGTACATGTTGCTAAAGAAATGAAGCGACTAGACTTCAACCTACCATTATTGATTGGCGGTGCTACTACCTCTAAAGCACATACAGCGGTAAAAATTGAGCCGCAATATCAGCATCCTGTTGTGTATGTTCCTAATGCTTCACGTTCAGTTTCTGTGGTAAGTACGTTACTTTCTGATGAAAATAGAGCCGCCTTTGTAGAACGCCAAAATGCGGAATACGTTAAAGTGCGCGAGCGTCATTATAAAAAAGGCCCACGTTCGAGTTTAATTTCTTTAAAAGACGCCCGTGCTAATGCTGTGCCTATTAGTTTTGATAACTACACACCAAAAGTGCCTAATAAACTAGGCGTAACTGTACTTGATAATATCGACCTAAATATTGTTAGACATTATATCGATTGGACGCCGTTTTTTATGACTTGGCAGTTATCGGGTAAATACCCGTTAATTCTTAAGCATGAAGTGGTAGGCGAAGAAGCCACTAAGTTATTTAATGATGCCAACGCTATGTTGGATGATGTGATCAACAATAAAAAATTAACTGCAAAAGCGGTTTTTGGTTTATTTCCAGCGAATCGTGAGCAAGATGATTTACAGCTTTATACCGATGACTCACGCACCGAACCATTAATGAAATTGCATCAATTACGTCAACAAAGTAAAAAGCCTAGCGGCCAATATAATCGTTGTTTAGCCGATTATGTTGCTGATAAAGCCTCAGGTGTTGACGACTACATTGGCGCTTTCGCGGTTTCTGCAGGTTTTGGTGTTGAAGCGTTAGTAAAAGCTTTCGATGCAGATCACGATGACTACAACAGCATTTTAATTAAAGCGGTTGCAGACAGACTTGCAGAGGCAAGTGCCGAGTATTTACACGAACAAATTCGTAAAGATTATTGGGGCTATGCACCAGAAGAAAATTTAGCAAATGATGACCTAATTCGTGAAAAATACCAAGGTATTAGACCTGCACCTGGTTATCCTGCTTGCCCAGAACACACAGAAAAGGGCTTGTTGTGGGAGTTACTTAAGGTTGATGAAAATATTGGTATGGAATTAACCTCAAGCTTTGCCATGTGGCCGGGCGCTGCGGTAAGTGGCTGGTATTTTGCTCATCCAGAGTCTAAATACTTCGCGGTTGCCAAGTTAGCACAAGACCAAGTAGAAAGTTACGCCGCCCGTAAAGAAATGACCATGCCTCAAGCTGAACGTTGGCTGTCGGCTAATTTAGATTACGAGCCATCGTAAGTCATATTTCATAACGTATGATGTAGATAGTTTGGTGCAATAAAGCTCTGCGATATAAACATAAAAGTGACATAACTTAATCGGCTATGTCACTTTTTATTATTTAATCAGTTCAATTAACTCATGAATAGTTTTAACCGGAGTAATTTTAGCCCCTAAACCTTCCATTGATTTATGATAATTTCTGAACGGAATAAATATTTCGGTAAAACCATGTTGTGCGGCTTCTTTTACGCGCGGCACACCACTGTCTATCGGGCGCACATCACCATTTAAACTTAACTCGCCCATAATGCACGTGGAACGTGGAATAACAAATTCATTCAAGCTACTAAGCAGAGCCGTAACCAGCGCAAGATCGATACAAGTTTCTGACTCGTCTATTTTTAAGCCGCCAATAATGTTGAAAAAAGTATCATGATAAATTTTGGTTTTGGTGTGTTTACGTAAAATTCCGGTAAGCATTTTTATGCGATTCATATTCAGGCCAACACAAACACGCTGTGGAAATTCAGCTTCGGTTTCTGTGGTTAAGCATTGAATCTCTAGTAATAAGTTTCTGTTACCTTTCCGGATACAAGTAATAGCTGAGCCCGGTGACTCAGTACTAGAACCGGATAAAAATATTTCACTCGGGTTATCAACGCTGAGCATACCGCGTTCACACATTTTAAAAATGCCTACGGTGTCAATATCACCAAAACGGTTTTTATTCGCTCTTAAGGTACGTATTTGACCGTCGTTGGTGTCAATGTGCAATAGTGCATCAACAATGTGTACTAAAGTTTGTGGGCCTGCAATTTCGTTGTTTTTATTGACGTGGGCGATTAAAAACATGGTGACGTTATTTTGTTTACAGTATTGCGTTAACGCCTGTGCTGCACTTTTTACTTGTGAGGGGAGCCTGGGCTGCCATTGGCATTATCGGTAACTACTGCTTGAATAGAGTCAATAACCGCAAACTTGATTTTCTTTTGCTCTAGTTCTTCAATAATCGCTTCAACACTGGTTTCAGACAATAAATACAATTCGTCAGGATTATAATCAAGCTTTAAGCGTTGCACCCTGTTTTTAAACTGCGACAACGACTCTTCCGCGGTACAATAAAGTGAGGGCATTAATTGTGACATGCGAGCAACTAAATCGGACAGTAGGGTGGTTTTACCTGCGCCCGGGTCGCCTGAAATAATGTTGACTGAGCCAGTGGTAACGCCGCCGCATAATACACGGTCGAGCTCACCGATACCGGTTAATTGTTTTTCAGCTTCCGTGGTTTCTACGTCGTTTATTTTTTTACTGCCACCACCTGTGCCACCAGCGTAACCGCCAGATGATGTGCGACTTTTAGTCGCACTTTTACTCTGGTTAGGAGATATTTTCATTTCAGCTAGTGTATTCCAAGCACCACAGCGGCACTGGCCTTGCCAACGTGGATAGTTCATACCGCAATCGGTACAAACGAATTCTATTTTTGCTAACTTTGCCATTTGGCTGCCTATTTCTTAAATTACTTGCTAACTCACTAACATTAGTCAAAATTATGACAATTGAGTTAATAAATCAATAATGCCCTTATTGAGGTCGGTATTATCTTTATTTTTAACTCTATGATTAATGATTTAAAGGATTTTGTTGTATTTTTTGGTGCTAAACTAATATTTATTGTTTTTCTGTCTCTATAATAATTTAACAGGTATGGTTATTGCTTTAAACTTTAAAACAGTTAAATATAAACGGGTTACTTTTCAATATTGTGCATAGTGTGTGGTGTTAACTTATAACAAGCCACATATACTAGAACAATGTTTGATGAGTATTTTTCTTTATTGTAAAGATATTGAAGCGTAAATGAATAAAGATTTTTCAAAATTTCAAAATATTATTAATGAATTTAGTGGCCAAGTCTTAAATAGTGACTTTGAAGCTAGGTTTAATGCTGTCACAAAAGATACCCCTAAAACTGAACGTTTTTTATTAAAAATGGAATTAAAGCGCCTAGCTGCTCCATGTAGCCGCTTAATTGATTTAAGAGGATATGTTGATGGCGAATGTAAAACATTTGAGCATGAAGATAGAATTCACTTTTTAGATAACGTCGCCAGTTCGGTTTTTACAGAAGCATTTTCTCGTTACGGCGCGTATACCGTTGGAGTATACGAAGAAGTGATGAATACAGAAAATAACTTTCGAGTTATTTATCAAAAAGAAAAAACCAAAGCACCTAAAAGCCAGTCTGTAGACACCAATAAAATATTTGAAAAATCTCAATTTCCAGCACAGTTTCACCGTTTTGGTGCATACTATGATCGAGCCGAAGAGCGGATGAACTTTGTTATTCCGATCAAGGTTTCTGTTGATAAACAGCGAGTATTTGAATGCTTAACGTCTGATATCAGTGTGCATGGTTGCAAGTTCAAGCTTAACGATTTAAGTACTATCGAAGTAGGGCAACAAATAACGCTGCGCTTTACTGGCTTAGAAGAACAGTATCAACTCACCGATGATAGCGACATTATCTACGAAGTTAAAGACTTAACTCTTTTAGATAACATGCAGTTGGTTGGCGCAAAAAGAATCACTAATGACTCGTTAGAGACAGAAAATCTCACGAAATATTTAATTAACTTTATTCGGACGAATAAGCGCCGATACAAAATTAATTTAGATAATACGATTCGCGCCTTACAAACACGAAGTTTTGAACAGTTTGTTTTACCAAAGTCGAATGAACTGCCAATTTTTATAGAAAAAAACACTAATATGCTAACGCCAAAATATGCGTTAACTTGTAATAACAATCAAGATTTGTATCAATACTGGCAAGACGAAAAACGCTACTCAACGCTTTATTGCTTACTTTCTGCTGAACGTATCGTTAGGCTTAAAAAACTAGCTACGACAAAGAAATCGTTATTGGTCTTTAGTTTTATTCACCGCAGCCAAGGTAAATTGTACTTTTATACTGCAGATGAAATCCAGCTAAGTGAAGACCCAGAGTTTATGCAGCAATTTTTAGGTTTTGCCTCTTCTAAAGAGCACTTTTTGGTGACTCAATTAAGTTTATTGGATGTAGAGCCTGAACGAGCAGAATCGCACTTTACTTTAGCTAATAGTATTACTAAGCAAAACGAATATTTAAATGCCCCAGTATCTGAAGATATTAAAGCATTAATAGATAAAACGCCTTATATCGTGGTGTTAAGCGATGTTACGCATGCTGATAGCACGAAGGCTTATCAGTCGCTATCTTATGAAGGAATTAACACTGTAAAATTAAAAAGATTTGGCCATAAACGTTTAAGTAAACCTTTTAGTGTTGATGAAGTTGGTATTAATTATAGAAATAAGCGACAAGAGTTAAGGTTTACCTATAAAACTCCCGCGAATATCACCATAGAAGGTGATGTTTTTCAGGGCGAATCAATCGATTTTTCAACTTCTGGTTTGAAGATTGAATTAGATAAAAGTACTCATTTAATTGTGGGTGATATTGTTTCTTTAGCGCTGCCTAAAATGCAAAAAATAACCTCAACCTTTGATTTGACCAGCTTACCTTATGAAGTAATGCGGGTTAATCGTGCTAAAACCATTGTTAATTTACGGGTTTTTGTCGAGAAACATCAGCACATTGGTCGAAAATTCTTTAAAGCGTTAATTGATAAGAACCGTGATAAGTTAACTTCAGATGAATATGCTATGGCCAGTCCAGGTTTAGCTAAGGCATTAAGAAATATCTACAGTGCCAGTTCGAATATTCCTGCGCTAGTGTTACAAACAAGTGGTAGTCGATATAAGTCAGACGTTATAGCAAGTGGCGATGCAAGCGGCAAGTTAATGGCTGAAATGGCGCAACTAAGTGACCGAAAGTCTTATTACAACTTATACCCAATACTTGGTCATGCAGACTTTATGTCTAGTGTTACCGCTAAATTTAAGAAGATGCAACACAGCGATACAGCCAGTGTAAAAGTTCTTTATATTGCGATTGACCCGAGTATCGATGCCGTAGAAAAGGCAGTAAAAATAAAGCTTTCTAGCGAGTTAACTACTGAAGCATTAAAGCAGGCATTTATTCATCAAGCATTGAAAAAAGGACAGTTTTTTTGTGTGATGATAAAACTATCACGTGCTGCCGAGCCAGATATGAGCCACCTTCACCCTGAGCTAAGCTACATTAGTGGTTATGCGATTCATCGTGGTAAACAAATAGAGCAAGAAATCTGGAGCGTTACAGGTATTGCGCAGGTTTTTGATATTACCCAAGAAGTGGTGCTTCGTTATCGTTTAATGCGTTAAAAATAAAGTAATGGCATTTAGCATTTGAATAACTCAAATAACTTAGTCAGCTGAAGATAAAGCGCTATAGTGTTAATTATATTTAATAAATTATTTTTTTAGCTTCATTAGCTTAACCAATAAATAACAATAGCGTAAAGTTAGTGACTTTCGACTGCTACCATGCAATTACGGCTTTACAAGTAAACATAAGTAACTATTTTTCATACAATATATAGTTAAAATTTTAAAGACAACAAGTATAAACTTATCTAGCAATATTCACATATCAAGAAAAAACTCTTATAATGTAACTTCGATTGCATTTAGAGTTTTTTATGTTCAAAGCAGCTTCAAGAGTCTTAGTTATAGCGGTTATGCTTATTGCCTTTATCGGGCAAGCAATCGCTTTTAATAGCGCTATGTCTTGCGAAACATTAGAGAGCTCTTTTTCTAGCAACTTAATTGAGCAAGTAAAGTATAACGAGTCAGTGACCAGTGCTACTGGTAGCTCAGAAGACTGCTGTGGTATTAAATGTTGTGATCTCGATTGTACCTGTGTTGCTAATGCATGCTCGTCATTCATGAATGTTGGTACTGAAGTCGAGGCAATTAAGGCGACTACTTTAAATGAAGTTGCTGGCCTGCAACGATTAGAACAACCCAAAATTTTTTCTACTTTGCTCTATCGCCCTCCTATTTTTATCTCGTAAATACCTAAACCCCAAAAAAAACTATATACAACTTATAAATCTTTAAGTTAATTCACATTATTGTGCTGATTAACTACCAAGCAATGCCAGAGGTAAAAATGTTTAAAAAGTCATTAATAACGCCATTAGCAATACTGTTAATACCGGCGTTTACCTACGCCAATGAAAATAACGATGAACATAAAAATGAACACGATGAAAAGCCAGCACATCATGAGCATAGTGAAAGTCAGGTTGAGCGTATTCAAGTTAGCGCTTCTCGTTTAGGTCGTATAGTTACCGAGTCGGCAACACGTACCGAGATTATTAACGGTGAAGAAATACAAGAAAAAGCACTTATGCGCCCAGGTAATATCTCTATGTTAGTGGCTGAAACAGGTGGTGTTAGAGTACAAACCACCTCGCCAGCATTAGGTAGTGCTAACATTAGGCTACAAGGGTTATATGGTCGTTACACGCAACTCTTAAGTGATGGTTTACCTTTATATGGCGGCCAAACCGCTTCAATTGGCTTATTACAAATTCCGCCAACAGACCTTGCCAATGTTGAAATAATTAAAGGCTCTGCTTCTTCACTTTATGGTGGCTCGGCACTTGGTGGGGTAATAAACCTGATCTCCCGAACGCCTTCGAGTGAGTATGAAGGTGAAGTATTAGTGAATGCTACCTCAAAAAACGGTCAAGATATTACCTCGTACTTTGCATCACCTTTGACGAACAACTTAAGCGCATCGGTAACTGCTGGAGTTCATCATCAAGAAGAACAAGATTTAGATGACGATGGCTGGATCGATCTAGCTGGTTATGAAAGGGGGAGTGTTCGCCCTCGGTTTTATTGGCAAGACGACAGCGGGGCAAACTTATACCTTACATTGGGGGCAATGAAAGAGCAGAGAACTGGGGGCACTTTAGGTGACGCTACGGTTAGCGATGGTAATCAGTTCCCGTTAACACAAAATACCTTGAGAACTGATATTGGCTTTATCTATGATCAACCATTAGGTGAGGTTTTAAATTTAAATTGGCGTGGCTCAGCAACGAATCAAGATCATGAACATCAATTTGGTGCTGTTCTAGAAGACGATAGCCACGAAAGTTACTTAATAGAGACTAGCTTGTCAGGGTATTCTGATAAAACGGCGTGGCTAGTTGGCTTAGCGCTTCAATCTGAAAAGTTCGCCTCTGACACTTTTCCTGAATTTGATTATTCTTATCAAGCACCTGGATTATTTTCACAACTTGACTATGAAGCAAGTGATGTTGTTTCAATGTCGCTTAGCGCACGTACTGATTGGCACAGTGAATATGGTACGCAAGTTAGCCCACGTATTTCAGTGTTATACAACCCAGATAATTGGACGTTCAGAGGCGCATATGGACAGGGGTTTTTCGCGCCTAGTCCATTTATTGAAGACCTAGATGAAACGGGTTTATCTCGCCTTGAGCCGCTAGAAAACCTTGAAGAAGAGCGAGCGTCTACCGCTTCGATAGATATTAGCTATGTGTTGAACAACGTAGAAACTAGCTTGACGTTATTTTCTTCAACTATAGATAATGTTACTGAATTAGACGTTATCGGCGCGGTTGATCAATCTTCAGGTAAACAAGTTCGAATCGTCAATGCCATCGGAGAAAGTGAAATAAACGGTGCTGAATTATTACTGCGCTATCGCTGGCGAGATATTAAGTTTACCGGTAGCTATTTATATACTGACGCCACAAAAGAAAGTGCTTCTAGTTCCAATCGCGTACCTTTAGCATTAACGCCTCAGCACTCTGCAGGTCTTGTGGTTATGTGGGAAGAGCACGGTAGCCATTTACTCGGATTCGAAGCTTACTATACTGGTACACAGCACCTTGAGAACAATCCGTATCGAGAGCGAAGCGAATCTTATTGGCATTTAGGTTTGTTAGGCCAAATAACCGTAGGGCAAGTTAGCTTTTTTGTTAATGCTGAAAACTTGTTAAATGTTAGACAAACTAAGCAAGATCCTTTGCTTTTACCTGAGCAAGCACCTAGTGGTAGATGGACAACTGATATTTGGTCAAGAAACGATGGTTTTACCGTTAATGCTGGCTTTCGTTTTCAGTTTGGCGGTTAATTAACACTTGAGTGGCTAACTTTTTAGTTCTTCAGTCATGTAGTTGAGGGATTAAATGACTTAAAGATTATAATTTGTCGGATTAAAGCTTGAAGGAATAAAGTTTGAAGGAATAGTGTTGTGAGATAGTAAAATTTGGAGGCAGTTACAGCAAGTAGCTACCTCCATTTTATTATTTAAGCCAATGCAATAAACAATCTAGGCCAGACTTAGTGATACATGCATCTGCTTGCGCCAGTACTAAAGGTTTGGCATGAAAGGCGACACCTAAATGGGCCGCTGCCATCATAACTAAATCGTTTGCACCATCGCCCATGGCAACGGTTTGGGATGGCGCAATAGCAAAGTCGTTTTTCAGCTGCAGTAAGCAATCTGCTTTAGCTTGTGCGTCAATCACAGCACCTAAAACCTTTCCGGTTAGCTTGTTATTCTGTATTTCTAATACGTTAGCAACCGCAGCATCAAGTGATAACATGTTTTTTAAATGGTCTGCAAAATAGGTAAAACCACCAGAAGCAATAGCGACACGCCATTGATGTTTTTTTAAAGCAGTTACTAGGGTTTCTAAACCTTCCATTAGCGGAATGTTATGCGCAACTTGCGCCAATATGTCTTCAGATGAATGTTGAAGTTTAGCAACGCGTTGATGCAAACTTTGGCTAAAATCTAACTCACCTTGCATAGCGAGTTCAGTAACGGCTGCCACTTCTTCACCAACACCGGCTAATGCCGCTATTTCATCAATACATTCAATTTTTATCGTGGTTGAATCCATATCCATTACCAACAAACCCGGTGTTGTTAGTGTTGGAGCGTTTACTAAAAGTGCTGATTCAATTCTTTCAGTAATATTAAAGCTAGATAAGCGATTTCGTGCTTGTTTTATATCAATGACCTTGACACTAAATCGATAACTTGTTGCGTTATTTCGTTGATTAACCGCATGCAAACCAACTAAGCTTATTTCACATGTGTTTAGTAAACTGGCTAAAGTGGCTATTTTAATATCTGCAAAAACAACCAGTTCGATGGCGTCTGATAAATTAGTTTCTGCAGCTGTTTGCGTTGTATCGCTTAAAGCAAAAGTTTGTTGGGCTTTATCAAACTGAATTGCTATTTCGTTGGTGATTGAGTCAGCAGGTAACCATTGTGCTAAATTTAACTGTTGTATATCGTGTAAAGGAATAATTTTATGTTGAATTGTCACGGAAATACCTTATTTGAAAAACACGCTTTTAAACGATTATCCTAGTATAAAATGTTTAAATTTAGTTCTATACTGTATTTATAAAAATGTAGGAAGCAATTCGTTTGATGAAGCAAATAGAACAGCCTTTATACCCTAAATTATCGTCGATTTATAATAAAATATTGCAATTAGCTATAGCGATTTTGTTGATTGTACTTTTGATGGATTTTTGGGTTAGTAGTCGTGACAGTCAACAAATGCACATTCAAGCGCATGCCAATAAAGTGGGTAAACTTTACTTGGCACAAGCGGCAACAAGTGCAATGCCTTATTTAGCGCAAAACCCCAACAATTTACAACAATATGCCGACTCTTTAGTGCAGCAACCTTTAGTTAAAAGCGTTCATATTTACAGTATTACTGGCCAAGTAATGGCAAATTCAGAACAAGCAGAGTCTATTAATGATTTGTTTGGTATTAGCATCAGGCAAATAAATAAAACAGATAATGTATTTCCTTTTGTGCAGGAACTTCGCAGTGACAAATTACACGGGTATATAAGGTTATCGCTTCATCGGTCAATGCTGGTTGATGACTTGGCCAATAATAGCCGTTCTCAATTCGATATAATGCGCATATTGATGATAGTGGCGGGTGTTATTGGCTTTCTCTTAACGCGTGGTTTAAATCGTTTTAGCCGACAAGGTTACCGACCGCCAACTAAATAATTCAGCTAACAGCTTAACTTAACTTAATTCAGCTTAGCTTAGGTAGAATAGTCGTGATATTTTCTTGCAGTGCATGGGCAAGATCTTCAGTTGATTCATGGCGTATTTTATTAAGTGCTTGAAAAACATTAGTAAGTTGTAACGGTGAATTATCTTCGCCTTGAAAACCATATAATGGCATTGAAGGCGCATCGGTTTCTAATACCAAGCTTGTTATCGGTAAGCGCTTAACTGCTTTAATGGTTTTCTCAGCTCTTGGGTAAGTAATAGTCCCCCCTATGCCTAATTTAAAACCTAGATCTATGTACTGGCATGCTTGCTGATAACTGCCTGAAAATGCGTGGATAATTCCACCTTGAGGTGTTTTTTTCTCTCTCAGTATGCGGGTTATATCTTGATGTGTTCTGCGATGATGAACAATGATAGGTAAGCTGAACGATTTTGCTAAATCAATTTGGTGCTCAAAAACTTGAATTTGTAATGCTAAATTATTTTGTTCTTTATCAATGACACCGTCAATTCCTGCCTCGCCAATAGCCACTATATCTTCGATATTATTTTTCACTAAGTGGGTTAAATCACTCAAACTATGTTCGGTTAAATCATTAAGAAACCATGGGTGAATACCTAAACAAGCATGCAGTGATAATTTTTCGTTACTGTGTGTTTTAGCCAGAGTAAGTACTTTTTGCCAATTTTTAGGGCCAATACTGGGTATAACGATATTGTGAATTTGTGCTTGATGACATTGGTTAAGTAAACTGGGTAAGTTGGTATTAAAGTTATCAAAGTCAAGATGACAATGGCTGTCGGTAAAGCTCAAGGTATGTGTCATCTTAACTCCCGTGGTATTTATCAATGCCATGTTTAAACTACTAAAAATCAGGCTAAATTAATTTATTCGCCCGTTGGGTGAGTACATCAATAACCTTGGTTAATTTATAATGTTTAATAAATTCAGTGTTCGGTATTTGCTGATGAACAAGCACATTGGCAAGGTAAACTGCTTGCGCTACGCCGAAAGATTTTTGTAATAGCTTTTCAGGTCGGTGATGTAAAATAATGGCTTCTATTATGTGATAGGAAAAACCCCACATATGTAATAAATAACCACCGACATGACAGTGATCACTCGCAAAAACTTTATTTTCTAAATCGATATTATTGTCACCGTTCACTCGGTGTAAAATGAATAAATCGGTGGATTTTTCATTAATTTCAAATAATACAACTTTACCAATGTCGTGTAATAAGCCCGCAATCATAGTGTCTTGTTTTAATTCTGGCTTGACCATTGAAGCTGCAAGTTTTGCTGTGGCTAAGCAATGCAATTGCTCATCTTGTATTGAAAATCCTTTAATTTTTGGCGCATAAGAGAATAGTTCAGCAGTCATTACAATACAGCATAGAGTGTCAATGCCCATTTTGGTGATGGCATCTGCAATATTCATCATCGGCTTTGAGCCGGTCGCAAAAGTATTATTAGAGAACTGGAGCACTTTGGCTGTTAGTGCAGGGTCTTGTTGTATAATTTGAGCAATTTTTTGTGAGTCTGTATTACTGTCTTTTAAGATAGCATTTAGCTGCATATAAACTTTGGGCGGGCTAGGTAGCGTTTTTATATTAGCAACGGTTTTTACAATAATATCTTGAGTGATAGCTTTATTATTATTCGCCAAATTAGCGATGGTGCTAACAATAGTTTTACATTCTATAGGCTGAGCAAAAGAGTAATGCGCATTATGTTGCGTGTGTTGTTCATTATCGCTAATTAAAATTCGAACAATGGTTGGGAATTTTTTTGCGATCATTTCAAAAATCGTGTTGCCATCATTTTTGTCAACAATGGCAGCACATATTACAACCGTAAACTTGTGCTTTGAAAGTGCTGAAATTGCAGCGTTTAAGCCATTTACATGGGCAAACTTAGCTCGAGACTTGATAAGATCTTGTTTAAGCTCGAGCAGCTGGTTCTCAGTGTTATCAATGAGTAATATTTTCATTTACAGCATATTGTCCCGTAGAAATGTTACATGCGTTCCATAACGTCGATACCTAAAATATCTAATCCTTGCTTTAGGGTATTTGCAATAATGTAGCTTAGGGCTAGCCTTGATTGTTTAACGTCATCAGCAATGTCATCTTTCAATATTGGGCAAGCTTCGTAAAAGCTCATATAAAGACTCGCAAGTTCATACAAGTAATTACACAACAGGTTTGGTGTACATTCGCTAATGACAGAATCTATAACGTTTTCTAACTGCAACAATTTAAGTGCTAGCGCTTTTTCTTGTGGCTCAATAATAACAATGGCTGGTAAGTCATCGTTTGCTGAGAAATCAGCCTTAGTGAAAATACTTTTAATACGCGAATAAGCATATTGTAAGTAGGGTGCTGTAGCGCCTTCAAAACTGAGCATGGTTTTCCAGTTGAAAATATAATCGCTGGTACGGTTTTTTGATAGATCAGCAAACTTAACCGCGCCAATACCCACTTTTTCAGCAATTTCAGTTAAATGGTCTTCACTATAATCTGGATTTTTTTCAGCGATAACCACTTTTGCTCTAATAACGGCTTCATCGAGTAATTCGGCGAGTTTAATGGTGCCACCGGTACGGGTTTTAAAAGGCTTGCCATCATCTCCCATCATCATGCCAAATGGACAATGGTCATAACCTACATGCTCGGGTAAGAAACCTGCTTTGCGGGCAACGATTTCAACTTGCTTAAAATGCAACGCTTGGCGAGCGTCAGTAAAAATAATAATTCGGTCTGCTTTTAACTCACCAACACGGTAGCGACACGCTGATAAATCGGTCGTTGCATATAAGTAACCGCCACCCGATTTTTGCACAATAAATACCGAAGGGTCGCCGTCTTTATTAGCCATTTCGTTAATAAAAACAACTTTAGCGCCTTGATCTTCAACGGCTATTTTTTGTGCCATTAATTCATCGATAACATTTGATAAATCATCGTTGTAAGCACTTTCACCCATAATGTCTTTACGTGCTAACGTGACATTAAGTTTTTTATAAATGTCTTCACTGTGGCTAATTGAGATATCAATAAACTGCTGCCATAGTGTTGCGCAATGTGCGTCGCCACTTTGCAGTTTTACGACATAATCACGGGCGCGATCAGCAAAGCCGTCTTCGTTATCAAAACGAATTTTTGCTTCACGATAGAAATTTTCTAAATCAGAAAGAGCAGTTTCAGCAACTTCATCTGACGCTAATTTATCGCTTAAATGAGCGAGTAGCATACCAAACTGCGTGCCCCAATCACCCATGTGGTTTTGACGAATAACATGTTCACCACGAAACTCAAGCGCACGCACTACAGCGTCACCAATAATGGTGGAACGTAAATGACCTACGTGCATTTCTTTAGCGAGATTTGGAGCAGAATAATCAACCACAACGTTTTGCGGTTTTTCTGACTGGTTTACACCTAAATTTTTATCGTTCGATACTGTGTTTAACTGCGTTGCTAACCAGTTTTTGTCTAAATGAATATTAATAAACCCTGGGCCTGCTAATTCAATTTTTTCAGCAATACCCGTTAAGTCGAGTGCTTCAACCACTTTGGTTGCTAATTCACGAGGATTGGTTTTTAATTTTTTAGCTGCACCCATAACACCATTGGCTTGGTAATCACCAAAATTTGCTCGGTTAGATAAACTTATCGCAGGATTTGTGCCTTCAGGTAAACCTGCAACTGTCATTGCTGCACTAACTCTTTCACTTAGGATGTTACTAATATTCATTTTAATTAACTCTTATTCTATTAAGACTCAAGTGAATGGCATTAACTTGAGTGAATAAGCCTAATGTTATTCACTAGGCTTATGGATAAATTACGTGATTGACTTTTACTTGTCATCAATTGCTTTAAATTAATCTGCAGGAGATTAATGTTCGCGTGTTTTATGAAACACAATATCGGGATGACGTTCTTGCGCTAGGCTTAAGTTCACCATAGTTGGGGCGATGTAAGTTAAGTTATTACCGCCATCCAATGCTAGGTTGTCATAAGCTTTCTTTTCAAATTGCTCTAACGTACGTTCATTATCACAAGTACACCAACGCGCTGTTGCTACGCTAATTGGCTCATAAATAGCATCAACCTTGTATTCAGTTTTTAAACGTTGAACGACGACTTCAAATTGTAGAACACCAACCGCGCCAACGATCATATCGTTCGAGTTGAAAGGTCTAAATACCTGCACAGCGCCTTCTTCAGACAACTGGATAAGACCTTTTTGTAATTGCTTAGCTTTAAGCGGGTCACGCAAACGAATTCGGCGGAACATTTCAGGGGCAAAGTTTGGAATACCGCTAAACTTCATATCTTCACCGGCGGTAAAGGTATCACCAATTTGAATACTGCCATGGTTATGTAAACCAATAATATCGCCAGCATAAGCTTGCTCAACATTAGAGCGGTCACCAGCCATAAAGGTTACTGCGTCAGCAATTCTTACGTCTTTGCCGATGCGTACTTGTTTCATTTTCATGCCTTTTTCATATTTGCCTGAACAAATACGCATGAAAGCAATACGGTCACGATGTTTTGGATCCATATTGGCTTGAATTTTAAAAACAAAACCTGAGAACTTTTCTTCTTCAGCAGTAACAATACGAGTGTCGGTTTCGCGCGGCAATGGTTTTGGTGCCCAGCGAGTTAAGCCGTCGAGCATATGGTCAACACCAAAGTTACCTAATGCAGTACCAAAAAACACCGGTGTAAGTTCACCCTTTAAAAATTCTTCAAGATTAAACTCATGTGACGCGCCAGCAACAAGCTCTAGCTCTTCTCGTAAATCATCAGCGTAGTTACCAATAACTTTATCTAATTCTGGGTTATCGATACCTTTAATAACACGCTTTTCTTGAATAGTGTGACCTTGGCCTGTTTGATATAAAAATATTTCATCGGTTAAAATGTTATATACACCCTTAAACTCTTTACCCATGCCAATTGGCCAAGTAATAGGGGCACATTTTATTTTTAGTACGTCTTCAACTTCATCCATGACTTCCATTGGGTCGCGAACATCACGGTCCATTTTATTCATGAAGGTAATTATAGGGGTGTCACGCAGACGAGTAACTTCCATTAATTTAATGGTACGTGCTTCTACACCCTTAGCAACGTCGATAACCATCAAACAAGAGTCAACTGCGGTTAGCGTACGGTAGGTATCTTCTGAGAAATCTTCATGACCCGGTGTATCGAGTAAATTAACTAAACAGTTTTTATAGGGAAATTGCATTACAGAAGTGGTTATTGAAATACCACGTTCTTTTTCCATCTCCATCCAGTCAGATTTCGCATGTTGTCCCGACTTTTTACCTTTTACCGTACCGGCTTTTTGTAAAGCTTGACCAAAAAGTAAAACCTTTTCAGTGATCGTCGTTTTACCCGCATCAGGATGAGAAATAATAGCGAAGGTGCGTCGAAGGTCGACTTCCTGCTGTTGTACAGACATGCAAATTACCTGTTTTAAAAGTGGATGAATAGAATTTAACTAAAATTTTAAAGCGCAACATTATAGCGAAAACAAGTGCGAAGGGCAGTAACAATATCTTGTATTTTAATTTTAATTTCAATTTTTTACCACGATAGTTAAATGTTCCTACCAGGAAGTGCTTAACTTAAACAATAACCTCGGATATTTCAGCTAATGACACATTTTAAAGTTAGAGTGGATAAGTCGTTATTATGTACAAAACACTTCAAAATTATTTAAATGCACATAGCTAAAATGAAAATAACTTCGCATGGCTAATCACTAATTTCATCTTGGCGTTATTCATTTTTACCTTATTCAAGGTTTTATCTATTAAGTACAAGAGAAACTTGATTTACATCAAGTAACGCAATGATTAAATGCAGTATCGTCAGTTAATAATGTTTTTATGTGATCTATGTCAGTTAATTAACTTGGAAAAATGTAGTTGTTTTACTTTTTCAAGTGGAGGGGATTTATGGTTGATTTAAGCCGTCGTAACTTTATGCGAGCCAAGCATGTTTCTACACCGCCAGCGATTAGATTACCTTGGACCGTAGACGAAAAGTTATTTACTCAAGGCTGCACACAATGTGGCGATTGCATGGATGCTTGTGAGGAAAATATTATTGTTAAAGGTGATGGTGGTTTTCCTGAAATAAATTTTTCTGCTGGCGAATGTACCTTTTGTCAACAATGTGTGAAGGCCTGTAAAGAACCATTATTCAAACCTTTGGACGCTGTCCCTTGGCAGTTAACTATTGAAATTGAAGCAAGTTGTTTAGCTAAAAATCAGGTGCACTGCCAAGTTTGTCAAGACAGTTGTGAGTCTGATGCTATCTCATTTAAATACCTGCATGCTAGCGTACCTCAACCTGAAATTACACTTTTAGATTGTACAGGGTGTGGGGCTTGTGTCGCTATTTGTCCGGAATCGGCAATCAAGCTTTCAACAACATTATTGGGAGCAGAACATGAGTGATTTAGAGCAGTTGATATGGAATATTTTAGGTTATACCTCAATGCCACTGATATTTATTTTTGGCTTTATCGCCACAGCCTTAGTCGCGGTTATTATTTTAAAAATATTTGGCGCTAAGCCTGCAGCCGTGCTTGAGCATTCAGTTGAAGTAAACAAAAAAGTATAAGAGGGCAAAAATATGATTAACCTTTTAGAAGAAAGCCCAGTAAATATTGCCGGAGTTATGTTTATGGCTTACCCAGACAACGCGGCTAAAGTTGCTGATGATTTACAAGCATTTCCCGGTGCTGAGATACATGCAAAAGGAGAAAATGGCAGTTTAGTTTTCACTGTAGAGGGCCTTGAGGGAGAAAAAAATCCAGCAAAACGCATCATAGATACCATTACAGATATGAGCAATGTATCTGGGGTTATATCTTCATCACTAATATTTCATCATAACGATGCCGGATTACCACAGCACCAGGGGAAAGCATTATGACCTTGACTCGACGTGACTTTATTAAAGCTAATGCGATTGCAGCCACCGCTGTTGCCGCTGGGGTTTCGGTTCCTTTGTCAGCGACTAATTTGATCACACAATCGTCAAAAAGTACGATTAAGTGGGACAAAGCACCTTGTCGTTTTTGTGGCACAGGTTGCAGCGTTTTAGTCGGTACTCAACATGGCAAAGTAGTGGCAACACAGGGCGATCCAGAAGCAGAAGTTAATAAAGGCTTAAACTGTATAAAGGGCTATTTTTTATCGAAAATTATGTACGGTAAAGACCGATTAACTCAGCCATTATTAAGAATGACCGACGGTGAATACGATAAAGAAGGCGACTTTACACCGGTAAGCTGGGACAAAGCCTTTGATGTTATGGCTGATAAATTTAAAGCCGCGATTAAGAAAAAGGGCCCAACCTCGGTCGGTATGTTTGGCTCAGGGCAATGGACAGTTTGGGAGGGTTATGCTGCTTCTAAGTTGATGAAAGCGGGCTTCTTAACTAATAATATAGACCCAAATGCTCGACATTGTATGGCCTCAGCTGTTGGTGGTTTTATGCGTACCTTTGGTATCGATGAGCCTATGGGATGTTACGACGATTTGGAACATGCTGATGCCTTTGTGTTGTGGGGCTCAAATATGGCGGAAATGCACCCCATTTTATGGTCAAGACTCACCGATCGTCGTTTAAGTGCGTCGCACGTTAAAGTTAATGTGTTATCAACCTATAAACACCGTAGTTTTGAACTTGCCGATAATGGCATGATTTTCACTCCACAAACAGATTTGGCTATTTTAAACTTTATTGCTAACTACATTATTCAAAATAATGCCGTTAATAAAGACTTCATGAAAAAGCACGTCAATGTGCGTGAAGGGGTAACTGATATCGGCTATGGTTTACGCCCAACGCATCCTTTAGAAAAAGCGGCAAAAAATGCCGGCAGTGGTGAATCAAAACCGATGACATTTGAAGCTTACGCTAAGTTTGTCAGCACTTATACGGTGGAATCAGTATCAAAACTTTCTGGCGTGCCAGAGGCTAATTTAATTGAAATGGCGAAGTTGTACGCTGATCCAAAAGTGAAAGTTACCTCATTTTGGACCATGGGATTCAATCAACATACCCGTGGAGTTTGGGCTAATAATTTAATGTACAACGTGCATTTGTTAACCGGTAAAATTTCTGAACCTGGTAATAGCCCGTTCTCATTAACCGGACAGCCCTCAGCTTGTGGCACTGCACGTGAAGTTGGAACATTCTCTCATCGTTTACCGGCTGATTTACAAGTTGCAAACCCTAAACACAGAGCGATAGCTGAGAAAATTTGGCAGTTGCCAGAAGGGACTATTCCATCTAAACCTGGTTATCATGCGGTATTGCAAAATCGGATGTTAAAAGACGCTGAACTCAATGCTTATTGGGTGATGTGTAATAACAATATGCAAGCGGCGCCGAACATTAATGAAGAGGCAATTCCTGGTTATCGTAATCCAGAAAACTTTATTGTCGTGTCAGACCCTTATCCCACCGTTACGGCACAAGCTGCTGATCTTATTTTACCGACGGCGATGTGGGTAGAAAAAGAGGGCGCGTACGGTAATGCCGAACGTAGAACACAATTTTGGCATCAACAGGTGAATGCGCCAGGCGATGCGCGATCAGATCTCTGGCAGTTAGTGGAGTTTTCTAAACGTTTTAAAGTAGAAGAAGTGTGGCCAGAAGCCTTGATTGCAAAACAACCTGAACTTCGCGGTAAAACGCTATACGACGTGTTATACGCTAATGGAAAAGTGGATAAATTCCCGATGAGTGAATCAAAAGGCGATACAAACTTTGAAGGTGATGCTTTTGGTTTTTATATTCAAAAAGGTTTATTTGAAGAATATGCTGAATTTGGGCGTGGTCATGGTCACGATTTAGCGCCGTTTGACCGATATCACGAAGAACGTGGTTTACGGTGGCCAGTGGTTAACGGTAAAGAAACACAATGGCGTTTTAGAGAAGGCCATGATCCTTACGTAGAAAAAGGCAGTGAAGTGCAGTTTTATGGTCACAAAGATAATAAAGCGGTAATTTTTGCATTGCCTTACGAGCCACCTGCAGAATCGCCCGATGAAGAATATGACTTATGGTTGAGCACTGGGCGTGTGCTGGAACATTGGCATTCAGGGTCCATGACATCACGAGTGCCAGAGCTACATAAAGCTTTTCCTGATGCGGTGATTTTTATGCACCCAGATGATGCCAGAGAGCGTAGTTTGCGCCGCGGCGATAAAGTGTTGATGGCGTCTCGTCGAGGTGAAGTTGAATCTCGAATTGAAACCAGAGGCCGAAACCGACCTCCAAAAGGTTTGGTGTTTATGCCGTGGTTTGACGCTAAACAATTAGTCAATAAAGTCACCTTAGATGCAACCGACCCGCTGTCAAAGCAAACTGATTATAAAAAATGTGCGGTTAAAGTGACTAAAGTTTAATGTGGAAAAGTTAGCACATCGATAAATTTATTATCGATGTGTGTGGGGAGAGAGAAATGAAATTATTAACTTTGTGTGTTGCTGCTGTTGTTTTGGCAATAACGTTTACTGCCATAGCCCAAGAAACAGTTAATACTGGCGGTTTAGCTACCATTCGCGGGGCGGCAACTATTGATGAAACTCGCCCAGCAGAAAAACTAAAGCGGGTGATTAAAGATAAAAATCCAATTGCACGTAACTATGTTCATCAACCACCGGTAATACCTCACCAAGTGCGAGGTTATCGCGTTGATTTAAATAGTAATAAATGCTTGAACTGCCATAGTTGGAAATATGCCGCAGAAACCGGTGCAACGAAAATTAGCTTAACGCATTATGAAACACGCGATGGAAAAACGTTATCGGATGTTTCGCCTCGTCGTTATTTTTGCCTGCAATGTCATGTTACTCAAGCTGATGCAGCGCCTTTGGTTGATAATACCTTTGAGCCTGTTGAATCTTTGGGAAATGAGTAATTGGCTATTTTGCACAGGAGGTTAACATGCTAAAAAATGTGTGGATGTTTTTAAAGTCACCTAATAGTGCTGCATTATGGTTTATTTTAGTGATTGGTTTTGCCGGTGGCGTAATATTTTGGGGTGGTTTTAACACCGCTTTAGAAGTAACTAACACAGAGGAGTTCTGTATTAGTTGTCATGAAATGCAAGACAATGTGTATGAGGAATATCGTGAAACTATTCATTATGCCAATCGTTCAGGTGTTCGGGCTACGTGCCCTGATTGTCATGTACCTAAAAAATGGACAGATAAGATAGTACGTAAAATTGCTGCTAGTAAAGAGGTTTGGGGTATGTTGACGGGCGTGATTGATACCCGTGAAAAATTTGTAGATCATCGACGTTCTATGGCAGAGCGTGAGTGGAAACGAATGAAAGAAAATGACTCTTTAGAATGCCGTAATTGCCATAACTTTGAGTACATGGACTTTTCTGAACAAGGTAATCGTAGTGTCAAAATGCACTCTGACGCGCTTGCATCAGGTGAAAAAACTTGTATTGACTGCCACAAAGGTATTGCTCACCAATTACCTGATATGCAAGGGGTTGAAAACTGGTAATTATGTCTGTGTAAAGTTCAGGAGGAGGTCATAAAAAAATAAACCCTTAGGTTTATTTTTTTATAAATTACTTAGCTATTTAAAAGAATGTTAGCAGGTAGTGTCTGATTAGAGTTTCTTTGACATCACAATTGCATCTTCATAGCCAAACCCGCTGTTACTAGGGTAATAGCCCGTTCGTCGCGATATTTCTGTAAATCCTTGGTTGATATATAACATTTGTGCACTAATGTTTTTTGCTCGCACTTCAAGAAAAATAGTTGTGGTTGCTAGTTGTTTACAGTGTTTAAAAAATTGTAGTAATAGTGCTTTACCATAGCTTTTGCCTTGTAGCTCTGGATTAACACAAATATCCATTAGTGTAGACTCGCCTGCAACATGCTCTGCAACATAAAATCCGACAATAACATGGTCAACAATCAAGTATTCGCCAAAATACCGGCCATCAATACAACTGCGAAAAGTTTTCTCGCTCCATGGGTGTGGATGACAGGCAATTTCAATTACCATAAGTTGCTCTACTTCTTCCTGCGTTACAGGTTTGAATGTTGTATTAACTGCTTGTGTCATGTTGAGCTCAGATGTCCTAGTGATTGCCATAAAGATTTTTTTAATGCGGGCGAGTTAGCAAGGATTGTTAACTCAGGTGTTATCAAACAATTATGCTTAAATTCAATTTCTGTATTTTTGCTGAATTGCCAATTAATAATGCCAATATCTATTTGATCATTAACAAGGGATAAATCAGCACTGCTTGCACCTAAACAACTAATAATATCTTTAAATAATTGCTGCTTAAGTAAGGCATCTAGATCGATAGCCACTTTGTTGTTTAGTTCTTGATTTTGGCTGACGTTAGATTGTTGTGCTGTCTTTGATGTTTTATCAGAATAACTAGTTTCGCTAACTTCAGCGGAATTTTGTTGAGAGGCAGTAACAGTTGACGATATTGAGTTTTGTTTGGATAACTCACGTCGTTGCCAAACAGTAATCCCCATGGCTTGTAATAAATTAAACTGTCTTTTGTTAATGCTCATATCATTTTAGCTATGGTTAAAGTCAGGGTTATCATGACAGAATTTTCAAATAGGAAAAACTAGAATTTGTAAAAAGCTTAAAAGGGAAATAAAACGATAAGATATTGGAGAGTATTAAATAGGATAAATTAATACTCGAAAGAAAAATGGCAGGGGTGGAGAGATTCGAACTCCCAACCGTCGGTTTTGGAGACCGCTGTTCTACCAATTGGAACTACACCCCTGCAACGGATTCGAATTATACTGATGCGAAGCCAAAGGTAAAGAGCAATTTCAAAATAAATGACTGTTCGGCTAAATAAACAGCATATTTACCTGTTTTCATCCATCACCAATGGCATTTGTTTGTTTATTAGCCAGCCTGCCAATAACAAAAACGAGATTTTTCTGGATATGGGTAAACATCGGCAAATACACCTTTAGCTACTTTAGCTTGGCAATCTTGCCAGTATTGAGCGTCTAAAAGGTTGGCATGATGACCTAAGAAAGCTTGTCGGTAGCGGTTATTTGCTAAAGCAAAGGTTGCTATCTCTTCTGGAAATACATCGCCAGGGGCTACCGAGTACCAAGGTTCGGCGGCATAAATTTGCTCTTCGGTAACGGGTTCTGGTTTTACACGAAAGTTAACTTCGTTCATGTAGGTTATTTCATCATAATCGTAAAAAATAACGCGCCCATGTCGGGTAACGCCAAAGTTTTTCAATAACATGTCACCTGGAAATATATCAGCAGCAATCAGTTGCTTAATCGCTTTGCCATAGCCGTACATAGCACTGTCAATTTGTGCGTCAGTAGCTTTGGCTAAATATAGATTAAGCGGGGTCATTTTACGTTCTATGTACATATGTTTAATGATCACTAAATCATCTTCATATCGCAGTAATGATGGAGCAACCGTATTTAATTCTTGTAAAAGTTCTTCTGAGAAACGCTCTTTAGGGAAAGCGACTTCAGAATATTCCATCGTATCGGCCATTCTACCTACTCGGTCATGCAGTTTAACTAAGCGATATTTACCTTTTACATCGTCTCGACTCATATTTTTACTGGGTGAGAACTTATCTTTAATAATTTTAAAAACATAAGGGTAAGAGGGCAGCATAAATACTGACATCACCATACCTTTAATACCTGGAGCTAATTCAAGCTTATCGTCACTGTTATCGAGGTGATTTAAAAAATCACGATAAAATTGAGTTTTGCCTTGCTTGTGAAAGCCAATGGCAGAATATAAGTCAGCACTGGTTTTGTGTGGGATCAAACGACTTAAAAACTCGACTAATGCTCGAGGGTGCTGACAATTAACAAAAAAGTAGGCTCGGGCAAAACCAAATACAACCGCCATATGCTCACCTTCGGTGATTAAGGCGTCGATAAAAAGTCCTTCTTTTTCGGTATTTAATAAAGAAATAATGAAGGGGGTTTCGCCTGCGGGTGAAATTACTCGACCGATAATATAGGCGCCTTTATTTCGATAAAAAACGGAATCCAAAATATCAAATTGTAAATCTGAAAGCTTATAGTGTGTTTTATCCGCTTGTTTACGAAACTTAGCAATGAGGGTATTAATATCTTTTTTCAGATGTGTAAAAGGTACAGAAAAATTTCTACTTTGCATGATGTTACTGATGGTTTTAAATAAGCCATGTTCAGCAGGGAAGTAGCTAGTATAAATAGATGGAGTAGGTAATGCATCTAATCGGGTCGCGGTTGACTGCACAAAAATATAGGCATTGTGATAATACTCACGTTCAAATAAATGGCAGAAAATAGAATTATAAAAGCTTTCGGCTAATTCAGGCTGTGGGTGCTTACTGAGTAATTCGATATAGCAACCTTTTACTAATTTCCATAGCTGGTCATCAAGTTCGGCAATAGCAAAGCCTTCTTTGAGGGTCGCTAAAGTTTCATCAATACGTTGATCGTAAAAATCAGTGCGCTCTTTTGCCGCTAATTGTATGTCACGCCAGCGATGTTGCTCAAAACGCTGTTTTGCTGTTTGCGTTATTTCACTATAGAGGTATATATGACGTTCAAAACCGTTGATGATTGTTTTTGCAATGGCGAAAGCTAGATTTTTCATGAGCATATCTACGTTAGTTGTTTGATTTCAGCATACGTTAAAATGAGCCATTTAGGTGATTATTTTTCACCTATAGTCGCTATTTATTATCGTGATAGCACTGGGTTACTGCAGCTGCTTTTAGTACAGTCGCTAAGGCTGAGTTTTACAAGTTAATGCTTGCTATTCGTGCCATGCAGCACTAAAATTACGCGTTTTTTACCTATAAACTAGTTTATTACTCATGCGCGTTGCTGATTTTTCATTTGATTTACCCGAAGAGCTTATCGCTCGATACCCTAAAGCCAATCGTTCAGCTAGCCGTTTAATGACCTTAAACGGTAATGATGGTGTACTTAATGATGAAACGTTTATCGATCTCATTAATCATGTTAATGCCGGTGATCTATTAGTCTTTAATAATACTCGGGTTATTCCAGCAAGAATGTTTGGGCAAAAAGCCAGTGGCGGAAAATTAGAAGTTTTAGTAGAACGTTTATTAGATGAACATAGAGTTTTAGCGCATATTCGCTGTAGTAAATCACCAAAACCGGGTAGTGAAATATTACTAGAAGGTAAAATAAAAGCGACAATGGTCGCGCGACATGATGCGCTTTTTGAGCTTGAGTTTCAGGGTGAACAATCAGTGTTATCAATATTAGATGAAGTTGGCCACATGCCATTACCCCCTTATATTGATCGACCAGATGAAGATAGTGATCGTGAGCGTTATCAAACCGTTTATAACGAAAAACCCGGTGCGGTAGCAGCCCCAACGGCAGGCTTGCACTTTGATGATGCACTTATGGCACAACTAAAAGCTAAAGGTGTTGATTTTGCTTTTGTTACTTTACATGTTGGCGCTGGCACATTCCAACCCGTTAAAGTTGATGTAGTAGCTGACCATATAATGCATGCAGAATACGTTGAAGTACCCTCAAGTGTTGTTACCCAAATTGAACAAACTAAAATGAATGGCGACAGAGTGATTGCTGTTGGTACAACGTCAGTTCGTTCATTAGAAAGTGCTGCTAAAGTTGCTAAAGAGCAAGGTAAGTCTCTTAGTGAGTTTTACGGTGACACCGATATTTTTATTACCCCAGGTTATGAATTTCAAGTGGTTGATGCCCTTATTACTAACTTTCATTTATCTGAATCAACCTTATTAATGTTAGTGAGCGCTTTTGCTGGCTATGAAAATATTATGGCGGCTTATCAACATGCCGTTGATCAGCAGTATCGATTTTTCAGTTATGGCGATGCCATGTTATTAACTAAGAAAGATCAAAAAATTAATCAATAAAACTAAAAAATTGTTAGCTAAATGGCTAGCAACTTAAACGAAAAAGCTGCTAGCCTGTTTCGCTAGTGGGCGAAGGATAAAAATATGACAGATAAGAAAGCAAAAACGCCAATGAAGTATGAATTACTGACAACCGACGGTAAGGCGCGACGTGGTCGTTTAACCTTCGACCGCGGTACAGTTGAAACCCCAGCATTTATGCCGGTAGGAACATACGGCACAGTAAAAGGCATGAAAACTGAAGAAGTTGCAGATACGGGAGCAGAGATCTTGTTAGGCAACACCTTTCATTTAATGTTACGCCCTGGTACTGAAATTATTGAGCAACATGGCGGTTTACATGGTTTTATGAATTGGGATAAACCTATTCTAACGGACTCGGGTGGTTTTCAAGTATTTAGCTTAGGAAAAATGCGTAAAATTACCGAAGAAGGTGTAAAGTTTAGCTCGCCAGTAAATGGTGAGAAAATTATGCTAACGCCTGAGCGTTCAATGGAAGTACAGCGTAGCTTAGATTCAGATATTGTTATGATATTTGATGAATGTACGCCTTATCCTGCTAGCCATGAAGAATCTAAAGTATCAATGGAGCTTTCATTGCGTTGGGCACAACGTTCAAAAGATGCCCATGAAGGTAATCAAAATGCTTTATTTGGTATAGTACAAGGCGGCATGTATGAAGACCTTCGTGAAGTATCAGTTAATGGTTTAACCAGTATTGGCTTTGACGGCTATGCTATTGGTGGTTTATCAGTAGGCGAGCCGAAAGAAGATATGATCCGAATTTTAGATCACACTGCGCCCTTGATACCGGAAAATAAACCCCGATATCTTATGGGAGTTGGCAAACCTGAAGATTTAGTTGAAGGTGTACGCCGCGGTATTGATATGTTTGATTGTGTTATGCCAACACGTAATGCTCGTAACGGACATTTATTTGTTACCAATGGCGTGATTAAAATTAGAAACGCCCGTCACAAAACAGATCCTGGACCATTAGATGCTGAATGTGATTGTTATACTTGTAAAAATTACTCGCGTGCTTATTTACATCATTTAGACAAATGTAATGAGATTTTAGGTTCGCAATTAAATACAATGCATAATTTACGTTTTTACCAACGTGTTATGCAAGGATTGCGTAACGCCATAGAGCAAGGCAAACTAGAAGAGTTTGTTGCTGAGTTTTATGCATTACGTGATTTACCTGTACCACCTTTAGCTGGCTCATTAGCAAATAATGAAGCCGAGTAAAACTTAATCAATTCACCATTTAAAATTTATTTAGAAACAATAACAAGAGGTATTTATGAGTTTATTTATTAGTCAAGCCCACGCTGCTGCTGCACCTGCTCAAGGCGCTGATGGTATGTCAATGTTGATCATGTTGGCTGTATTTGGTTTAGTGTTTTATTTTATGATTTACCGCCCACAAGCAAAGCGAGTGAAAGAGCACAAAAACTTGATGTCTGAATTATCGAAAGGTGATGAAGTACTTACGCAAGGTGGCATTGTTGGTAAAATTGTTAAAGTTTCTGACGAAAAAGATTTTATCGTTGTTAGTATTGCCGAAGGTACTGAAGTGACAGTGCAAAAAGGTGCTATTAATGCGGTATTACCTAAAGGTACAATGAAGTCTCTATAAGAGGTTTTATTGGCTTTTTTGCTAAAGTTTTCTAAGGGTGCTCATTGATAGTTTTCAATTGAGTGCCTTTGTATATTTATGGCTATAGCGATTATAAAATTATAATAAACTTTCACGCTTACATTTTTCTTAATGTGGTGACGTGATTCAAAAGAAAATAGGGTGATATTGTGTTAAACAAATATCCATTATGGAAAACATTGATGGTGCTACTTATAGTTGCTATTGGTGCTTTGTATGCGTCTCCAAACCTTTATGGTGAAGATCCTGCTGTACAAATTTCTGGCTTGCGCGGTATAGAAACTAACGCGGCAACGTTGGACGTAGTTAAGTCAAAATTAGATGAAAGTAAAATTTCCTACGCGAGCATCGTGATGGAAGGCGGCCAAATTTTGGCACGTTTTAGCGACACGGAGCAACAATTACGCGCGCGCGATTTACTTGACGAAACAATTGGTGATGAGTATTCAGTAGCCTTAAACTTAACACCTGCAACGCCAGAATGGTTAGCAAGTCTTGGCGGTACGCCAATGAAGTTAGGTTTAGATTTAAGTGGTGGTGTTAGCTTCCTGATGGAAGTAAACATGAAAGAAGCCATTAACAAGGCCCAAGAAAGTTTAGTTGATGATTTTCGTACTGCTTTACGTGGCGAAAAAATTCGCTATCGTTCAGTTAAAAAAGTTGATGACGCTATCGCCGTGCAATTTCGTAATCTTGAAGATTTAGATAATGCAGAAACTTTCTTAGAAAAACAAAACCAAAGTTTATTATTTATTAGTGATGAAGACAGCTTAACGTTATCGGCTAAAATGACCGAACAAAAGCTAAAAGAAACACGTGAATATGCTTTGCAGCAAAACATAACGATTATACGTAATCGTGTTAACGAACTTGGTGTTGCTGAGCCTTTAGTTCAACGTCAAGGTCAAAAGCACATTGTAATTGAATTACCTGGTGTTCAAGATACCGCGAAAGCTAAAGAAATATTAAACGCTACGGCGACTATTGAATTTCGTTTAGTTGATACTGAAGGTGATTTAGGTGCTGCACTTAATGGACGAGTTCCAGGAAGCTCTCAGCTTCTTAAAGAGCGTAATGGCCAACCTGTTCTTCTTAAAAAGCGTGTTATGTTAACGGGTGATCACATTGTTGATGCTGGTTCTAGCTTCGATGAATACAGTCGTCCACAAGTTAATATTACCTTGGATTCTGCTGGCGGTAGTAAAATGTCGAACGGCACCAAAAATAGTATTGGTAAGCCAATGGCTACCGTATTTATTGAATATAAACCTACCGATCGTCTTGACTCTGAAGGCAACACAGTTTTTGAAAAAGTTGAAGAAGTGATCAGTGTTGCAACTATTCAAGCCCGTTTAGGTAAAACCTTCCGTATTACTGGTGCTGGTAGTCAAGCAGAAGCGCACAACTTAGCGCTACTACTTAGAGCTGGTGCCTTAATCGCGCCGATTCAAATTGTTGAAGAACGTACAGTTGGCCCAACATTAGGTGCTGAAAACGTTCAACTAGGTTTCCAAGCTATTATGATGGGCTTTGGCTTAGTTTTCTTGTTTATGCTGATTTATTACCGTGCCTTTGGTGTTGTTGCTAATTTAGCGTTAGGCGCGAACTTAATCTTAATCATTGGTGTTATGTCGATGATCCCAGGTGCGACATTAACTTTACCGGGTATGGCAGGTATTGTATTAACCGTTGGTATGGCCGTTGATGCAAACGTACTTATATTTGAACGTATTCGTGAAGAAATGCGCGAAGGTAAGTCTGTGCAACAATCAATCCATCAAGGTTATGATGCTGCATTCTCAACGATTATTGATGCCAACATTACTACGTTGATTGCTGCACTGATTTTATTCGCTGTGGGTACCGGACCGATTAAAGGTTTCGCTGTAACATTATCGATTGGTATTATTACGTCAATGTTTACCGCTGTTATTGGTACTCGTACGATTGTTAACGCTGTTTGGGGTGGTAAACGTCTCGACAAATTGTCAATATAAGGCTTCATTATTATGCAAATTTTACAATTAAAAGAGACTGTTGCCTTTATGCGCTACCGAAAGGTAGCGGTGATATTTAGTCTTATCCTGATGGCTGCTTCTGTTTTCTCATTGGCGACCAATAAACTTAATTTCGGTCTCGATTTTACCGGTGGTACGCTCATCGAAGTTGGTTTTGAACAGTCCGCTGATTTAACCAAAATACGCGGTATTATGGACTCAAGCGGTTTTGATGACGCTGTTGTTCAATTGTACGGTTCAAGTCGTGATGTGGTTATACGCCTAGCAACTCGTGAAGATGTTAAAGCAGAAATGCTAGGTAACCAGGTACTTGATATTTTACAAGCAGGTACTGGGCAAACTATTGACATGCGTCGTATAGAGTTTGTTGGTGCAAGTGTTGGTGATGAACTGGCAGAGCAGGGTGGCTTAGCTATGCTAACTGCACTTATCTGTATATTGGTTTATGTCGCGTTTCGATTTGAATGGCGCTTTGCTTTAGGTTCTGTTATCGCGCTTTTTCACGATGTATTACTCACCTTAGGCTTGTTTTCGGTGTTACAACTTGAATTCGACTTAACGGTACTTGCGGCAATATTAGCGGTTATAGGTTACTCACTAAACGATACTATTGTGGTCTCGGACCGGATTCGAGAAAACTTCAGAAAAGTGCGTGAAGGTACGCCAGAAGATGTGATCAATATATCGTTAACACAAACCTTATCACGAACTATTATTACCTCAATTACTACGCTATTAGTACTTGCTGCATTATTCTTTAAAGGCGGCGCATTAATTCATGGTTTTGCCACAGCATTACTTTTAGGTGTTTTTGTCGGTACTTATTCATCTGTTTATGTTGCTAGTTCGGTAGCCTTGGCATTAGGTATTTCAAAAGAAGACTTAATCCCTGAAGTTATTGAAAAAGAAGGCGCAGATCAAGAAGAAATGAGACCTTAACAATCGTTTAACGATTTTTAAGCTACAAAAAAAGGCTCGCATTATGCGAGCCTTTTTTATGCTATTCAAAACTACTATTATAGTTGAGACTGAATATAATTTTCTAAACCTATGGTTTTAATCAGCCCTAGTTGTTGCTCTAGCCAGAAGGCGTGATCAACTTCGGTATCATCAAGTAACTTTTCAAGTATCTCACGTGTTACGTAATCTTTTTCTTGTTCACATAGAGCGATGGCAGTTCTTAGTGCCTTAGCTACGTCATATTCAACGTCTAAATCACTTTGTAGCATTTCAGGTACGGTTTTACCTATATTCAAGCCTGCACGAGTTTGCATATCAGGCATACCTTCCAAAAATAGAATACGTTGAATTAGCATAGATGCATGAAGCTTTTCATCGTCAAACTCATGATCAATGCGTTCGAATAGTTTAGTGATGCCCCAATCTTCATACATACGAGAATGTATAAAGTATTGATCCATTGCTGCAAGTTCGTATGCAAGCAGACCATTTAACGCTGAAATTATTTGCGTATTACCTTTCATTTTAACTTTCCTTCTAATTAATTGTCAGACGTTTAATTACAGCTGTGCTTGTATGAATTTTTCAATACCCATAGCGTCTATTTGGTATTGTTGGGTTTCCAGCCAATCGAGGTGTTCTTCTTCATCATTTAATATGCCATCTAACATTTCACGGCTCACGTAATCATGTTCTTGTTCACAAACTGTGATGGCATTTCGTACGATGGCAATTTGTGCTATTTGGAAGCCAGTATCACATTTGATCATTTCTTGAGTGTGTTCACCGATAGCTAGTGGAGCTAATTGTTGTAAATTAGGTAAGCCTTCGAGAAATAAAATACGCTCAATAACTTTGTCAGCTTGCTTCATATCGAGGATCGATTTTTTATAGCATTTACTGTTTAAGGCATTGATACCCCAGTTTTTATACATGCGGGCGTGAAGAAAGTATTGATTAATTGATGTAAGTTCGCTGGTAAGCACTTTGTTTAGTATTGCCAGGACAGTTGCATTGCCTTTCATGAGAGCCTCAAATTTAAATGGATTAAATATTGGCTATTAGTATAGAAAGAATTACAGAAAATGCAAAGGTTATATTGTAAAAAGCTTTAAAAAACAGTGGTTTGATAATGTTAATCGTTATCAATTGCAGTCAGGTTTTTAGCAGGGTTGTTAGCCAACTTCTTTAAATAAGCTTTCATCCATGATGGTATTATCAATGATGTTTTGCGCCACTTTAACGCAAGTGCCACATTGTGAACCTAACGGTAAGTGTTGTTTTAGCTCACGAATAGATCCGACACCGGATTCAGTGACTAATTGTTTAATTTGATGATCTGTAATGCCCTTGCAAATACAAACAAACATAATAAAATTTCGCTCAAGATTGATAACGCGATTGATAATAGTTCTTATTTGGATTCCTTTCAACAACTAATTTGATCTTTTTACTCGATCATTGATAAATATATAATTTATTTAACAATTTTTTTAAGGTTAAATTTTGATCACTAACAATCATCTTATCCTACAAGCATAATAAAATAGTTATATAATAAAAATATTATATAACTATTTTATTATGCTATTGATTGAGCTAAAATAATGGCCAATGTAAATTAAGACCAGACAGAACAAATGAACCCTACTGAGTTTTATAAAAATTTAGCTGACGACATACGACTTAAAAGTATTTTGTTAATTGCTAAGGAAGATGAGTTGTGTGTTTGTGAATTAATGACAGCACTTGGTGAAACAAGCCAGCCTAAAATATCGAGACATTTAGCCGTACTAAAAAGCTCTGGTTTATTATTAACCCGTAAACAAAAGCAATGGATATTTTATGCTATTAATCCGGAGCTAGTCGATTGGGCTCAAGAAGTTATTACCTTAACGTTAAATGAAAATATAGAATTTATAAGTCAAAATTTAGCAACATTACATCTTATGGGTGACAGGCCAACACGCATGGCTAATTGTTGTGAATAACTTTTGATTTTGGCTTATATCGACAGATGCAATAACAGTTTTAATTTTTACACATCGTAATTATGACAGGAAATTTATCATGACAATTAAAATAGGTATTAATGGCTTTGGCCGAATGGGACGTTTATCGATGCGCGTGGCGTATGAGTGGGATGATGTTGAAATTATTAAAATTAACGATCCTGCAGGCAATGCAGAAACTTTAGCTCATTTACTTAACTTTGACTCGGTTCATGGCATTTGGCAGCATCAAGCTCATGGTGTTGATCAATCTATCGTAATTAATGATCATGTTATTGCTTGTAGTCAAAATAAAAATATAAGCGATACCGATTGGTCAGACTGTGATGTTGTTATCGAAGCCTCAGGTGTTATGAAAACTAAAGCTTTGCTGCAAGCTTATCTTGAGCAAGGCGTAAAACGTGTCGTTGTTACTGCACCAGTTAAAGAAGAGGGCATTTTAAATATTGTGATGGGAGTAAATGATGACCAATATGATGCCAATAATCATCAAATAGTAACAGCTGCTTCATGTACTACTAATTGCCTTGCCCCTGTAGTAAAAGTTATTCATGAAAATATAGGTATTAAGCATGGGTCGATGACCACCATTCATGATATTACCAATACCCAAACTATTTTAGACGCACCCCACAAAGACTTACGCCGAGCACGTGCTTGTGGTATTAGCTTGATCCCAACAACCACAGGTTCTGCAACCGCTATTACGCACATTTTCCCTGAACTAAAAGGGAAATTAAATGGTCATGCCGTACGCGTACCTTTAGCTAATGCGTCACTGACTGATTGTGTTTTTGAGCTTGAACGTGCCACAACAGAAGCAGAAGTGAATGATTTTTTGCAGACTGCAGCGAATGGAGAGTTAAAAAACATTTTGGGTTTCGAACAAAGACCCTTGGTGTCAGTTGATTATAAAACTGATCCTCGCTCGTGTATTATCGATGCGCCTTCAACTATGGTCATTAATGGTACACAAGTGAAACTTTATGTCTGGTATGACAATGAATGGGGCTACGCAAACCGCACCGCAGAGATTGCTCGAATGGTTGGCCGTTCTGATCGGTAACGTGAATTTTCTTAGCAAATAAAGGATCGATTTGAAGATCAGGAATAATTGATAAATGAAGGCATTAAGCGGCGTATCAGAACAACTGAAACAGTATTTTATTATAACTGGAAATTATTGGGCATTCACGTTAACCGATGGCGCCCTGCGTATGTTGGTTGTGTTGTATTTTCATCAGCTAGGTTATAGCCCGCTTAATATTGCCTTTTTATTTTTGTTTTATGAAGTTTTTGGCATTGTCACAAATTTGGTCGGTGGATGGCTTGGCGCACGAATCGGGTTAAACAAAACCATGAACATTGGTTTAGGGCTGCAAATAGTTGCTTTAGCAATGCTCACTGTGCCAACTGAGCTATTAACGATATTTTATGTTATGGCTGCACAAGCGTTATCAGGTATTGCTAAAGACCTAAACAAAATGAGTGCTAAGAGTGCGATTAAATTATTAGTGCCAGGGGAGCAAAACACAAAATTATATCAATGGGTGGCATTATTAACAGGGTCTAAAAACACCTTAAAAGGAATCGGTTTTTTTATTGGCGGCGTGTTATTAAGCTACTTTGGTTTTACTGGCGCAATTACGATTATGACCGTACTACTTTGTATGGTTTGGCTTTTCAGTATATTTGCTTTAAAAGCTGATCTTGGTAAAGCAAAGCATAAACCAAAATTTAAAGATATATTCTCTAAAAGTCGTGCTATTAATTTACTATCAGCTGCGAGGTTATTTTTATTCGCCGCTCGTGACGTTTGGTTCGTTATTGCTTTGCCCGTTTTTTTAGCCGCAGAGTTTGGTTGGTCACATAGCTGGGTAGGTGGTTTTATTGCCGCTTGGATAGTGCTTTATGGTTTTATGCAGGCAATTGCACCTTGGTTAACAAAAAAGAAAGCGGGTAACATTCAAACACCTAAGGATGCAGCCAAATGGGGTGCTATTTTAATGATTATTCCATTTGTGATGGCAGTAGCATTACAAATGGATTTATCAGCAAAAATCATTGTTATTGGGGGCTTAATGGCATTCGCGGTGTTATTTGCTATTAACTCCTCATTGCATAGTTATTTAATTGTTGAGATGGCAGACAAAGACGGTGTTTCACTTGATGTTGGCTTTTATTACATGGCTAATGCCTGTGGCAGGTTACTTGGTACTGTGTTGTCAGGTTGGATCTTTCAACTCTATGGCCTAGGGGCCTGCTTAACGATATCTGCGATATTTATTGCCTTAGCGGTTCTCTTTGCTGCACTGATCCGTGTTGAAAATCTGTGTAACTAAATAATTCAACGTTAAATAAACATAAGGTTAGCCAGTTACTTTGGTAATAAATAAGCCAGTTTTGTTACCCTACCTTTATTTGTCGAATCGACTTTTAAATCGCTTTTTATATCTTTCCAGGCGGTAACCTTACCGCCAACATTCAACTTTTTAAAGTCCGTATCAGTCGGTTTTTTTTCATCTAATGCTAAAAATTTCAACAGTTGTTCGTAGCTGGTATGCTGACTAATATCGATTGATAAAAAATCAGTATATCTGCCTTCAAAGTATGATTCTGCTTGCGCTTTATGTTGTTGATAGCACTGTGCTAAAAATTCATCATTACTGATGTTATCTGCGTTGTAAGGTGAAAATGTTGATTTATAGCAGCGTTTAATAATGGGATTAAAACCGCCATCTTCACGAATAAGGTTAATATGCATACGAGCAAGCAATTGCTTAATTGAGGGCAGCCATTTATCTAAAGTTCTAGCTAAATAGATAAATTTTGCATTTGGGTAGGCAATGTCTAATGCTTGATAGTCACAAAAAATCGGCGTATCAGCAATAACTTGAGCTTCGGTAAAACTACGATCGGTATAAGCCGTATGAGCAACATAAAAGCCAAGCTCGAGCATAGCAACACAAACACTTGTTGTGCCGGTTCTAGGTAAGCCAATAATAAATATTTTTTGCATGTTATTGGCTTACTAGTAAATTAATAGGGTGTAGTTTTAAAAGTTAAGGTTATTTTAACTAATGACATGTTAAATGAATCACTTTTCATTGAAAGTTTTTCATCAACTAAAGTCAAAGCCCTATAACGCTATAACACGATAGGGCGATACTTATTTGTTACCATCAACCGAGACGTTTAAGTCTTTTAAAATACCGTCTTTTAGATTATATACAAAGCCATGCACAGTAACATCTTGATTAATTGCCCACGCATTTTTTAGAATTGTGGTGTTACATACATTAGCCACTTGTTCAATTACGTTTAATTCACAAAGTAGTGTTAATTGCTCTTCTTTGTCTTTAACAGCATCTAGGCGTTCTTTATGGAAACGGTAAACATCTTTAATGTGATGTAACCAATTATCAATAAGACCATAGCTTTTATCTTCTAATGAAGCCATGACGCCACCGCAACCATAATGGCCACAAACAATAATATGATTTATTTTTAACACATCAACAGCAAACTGAATAACTGACAAACAGTTTAAATCGGTATGAATAACTTGATTGGCAATATTACGGTGCACAAATACTTCGCCCGGTAACATGCCCAGTAATTCATTGGCTGGAACTCTTGAATCAGAACAACCTATCCATAAGTAATCAGGATTTTGTTGTTCTGATAAGTTTTTGAAAAATTCAGGGTTATCTTTTTTAATGTTATCTGACCATTGCTGATTATTGTCAAATAGGTGTTGTATTGAGCTCATGATGGAATCAACTGAAGAAAATATAAGGTGATTTTAAGTTGTTAGGCTCACAAGTAAAGAAAAAACTGGTCTAAGCTTTGCAAATACTAGTCTAAGCTTTGAAAATATAGTGCGTTTGCGTACCTAAAGTATTTATTTTGCACTTGCGATAACTCGCTATCAAAGAAAAATTTTCATGGAATTGGATAAGTATAAGACATCCTATTTTTCACACCATATTTAGTTAAAATCGAAAAGTATACCTGCTTAACTGGAAATCAATGTGGAAAAAATGTGTAAATAAAGATGGAGATATAGATGAGTGTAACGCACAGGAGTGGCCAAAACGTTTGATGATAGGGTATTTAAAAAATACAGTATTAGACCTACAGGGCCCGATTTAAAAATTTAACTTTCATTTAATACAGGCCAGCTAGAGAAATTAATTACTTTACCTCAAGGTGAGTTTACAACTACTTTTGCTCTTCATCTTTTTGTAGCTGCTCATCTTTACGAATGTCTACTTTGTGCTGTTGTTCTTTTGATAATTCAAACTTACGCGCAGATTGTTTTATTAGTAATAGTCCGGCTATTACTGAACCAACAGCGATAACAATAATAAATATAGTGGTAATACTCATGGCTTTATCCCCAAAGGAAAGTTTCTCTCATTTCAAGTTTCATGCGATTGCTTATTTATGTTCAAATAAAAAACCAATAGCTAAATAGTACAATAGCATGTAATTTATTTGTAAGCTCGAACAGGTGAACAAGAACATTTAACTTCAGTACCTATAAAAATTAAGTTCACTAAGTTACTACTACACAATATTCGGAAATAAAGATGTCAAATTTTCTCAGTATTAAATTACTCATGCCTATTTTGTTCATTGGAATTATAAGTATTATCGCGTTTTATCTAACCGGTGAACTTAGCCACAATGCAACTATCGCGTTTTTAATGGTCATGGTCGTTACACAAATCATTGTGGGCTATATATATTCGCAAAAAAAACTCACGCAAAGACTTGTGAATTTACAACATTATATTGATCAAGTGGCAAGCATTGATGAAGCACCAAGTATACATATTAAAGATGATAATGAGGATGATTTAGCTAGTGTTACCAATGAGTTAACAAAGTTCATTGCTAACTTAGCTGATGTTATTAACGAAATTAGATCTGAATCAGACGCATTGAAACAAGGCTCTGCATCGTTGACTGCACAAATGCATGGCTCAGTGGGGGCTGTGGATGAGTCAGTAAATCAAATTGAACAAATGGCGAGATCTATAGACCAAGTGGCCTCAACGTCGACAACACTCTCAGACAGTGCGACTCAGGTAAGTGAAACAACGAGTCAAGTGTTAGCCATTTTAAAGCAAGGTACGCATGCTTCAACTACCAGCAAAAATACCATTGAAGATTTTGACAAAGAAGTAACAATAATGGCGTCTGATTTAGCTTTATTACAAGAAGAATGCTCTCGCATTGGTTCGGTACTAGAGGTTATTCGAGGCATTGCTGATCAAACGAATTTACTGGCATTAAATGCAGCGATTGAAGCGGCTAGAGCCGGCGAGCAGGGAAGAGGATTTGCCGTTGTTGCCGACGAAGTGCGTGCGTTAGCGCATAGAACACAAGAATCTACTGTTGAAATTCACGCCATGGTTGAAGGCTTGCAAGAAAAATCAACCAATGCCGTAAACGCTATTGACCGTGGTCAAGGGCTATCGCGCGATAGCTTAATACATTCAGCTGAAGTGGCCGATGCATTAAGTAAAATAGGACAAGTATTCTTTGAAGTTGACACCTTAACATCTCAAATTGCGCAAGGAACAACCGAACAACAACAGGCGACGGCCTCAATAAATGAGAACATGTCGATGGTGGTAAAATTAAGCCGCGAGCTTAATAGTAATCTACTCGCCGTAACTGAGCTTGCCGAAATGCAACAACATACCGCAGACGAGGTCGATACAACATTAAATCGAGTTTGTGTTTAATCTAGTGCTTGAGTTGAATTGAATTAAGTTGAGCTACCTAAAGTAAACTCAAAACCATATAGAGTGAATAAAAAAGAGGTAACATATTGGACAAATATGTTACCTCTTATTTTTCATCTTTAACAAGAAATTTCATTTTAGGCTTATTTTTAGCCCACTCTTGGTTTATTTGAGGCCAAATAACCAGCCTAGTTTTTGCTGACTTTATTATCGGTATTTTGTTGGTAATAGGTTCTACTTTTATCTGCTTGCTGACATAAGTCGGTTAGGGCGTGTAAACTACGCGTGGTCATACGATGCGCAATGTCGGCATCTAATATGATAATTTGTTGGTGCTTTACTGCCGGTAGTATTGGCCATTGTTGCCAGTTATATCCATCTACACCAGCTTGTTTTTTTGAAAGTGGCTGAATAATAACATCGATATTGGCTTGTAATACTTTTTCAATATTTACTTGTGGATAGCCAGTTTCTGCTGTTTCAAACGGATTGTTGATGCTACAAATATCTAAAAATTGTTGTGGCCAACTACCTTTCGCAATCGTGGTTAATGGTCTTGACCACACCTCATAAAATCCGGTTAAGGGCTTTTCATTACCATATTTTTTTTTGATGTCGGCTAAATCAGCTAAAAATTTAGTCGCAACTTGTTCAGCTTGTTTGCTATGCCCAGTGAGTTTGCCAAATAAGCGCAGTTCTTTAGCAACGTCATTAAAGCTATCGGGTTGCGAATAAACCACATTGAAGCCCAGTTGCTTTATACGAGCTAAATCGTCACTGGGGTTACCACTTTTCCATGCAATGATTAAATCCGGTTGTAATTCAATCACTCGCTCCAATTGAATACGCATTGAACTGCCAATTCTAGGAATTTTTTTCGCAGCCAATGGGTAATTTGCATATTCAGTGCTTGCTATAATTTGTTCACCTGCACCAATATCAAATAGCATTTCAACAATGTGCGGAGAGAGCGCTATTATTTTGGGTTTAGATGTTTCAATAACCGATATAAGTTTATCATCGACATTATTTGCTTGTGCTCTTGTCGTAGACAATACAGCGATAATTGCTAAACAGAAAAACTGCGTTAATTTCATAAATAATCCATTGTAATGCTTTAACCAGTTCAACTACCAGTCAATACCTTTTTGTGCTTTTATGCCATTATCAAAAGCATGTTTAAGTGGTTGGACTTCACTAACCGTATCTGCAAGCTCAATAATACTTCGATGACATGCACGTCCGGTAATGATGACATGTTGCATAGCGGGACGATTAACAATAGCTTCAATAACTTCGTCTAAATCTAAATACTTGTAGGATAACATGTAGGTAAGTTCATCAAGTAAAACGACATCGACACTGTCATCTTGTAATAATCGTTTTGCTTCGTGCCAAACTTTTACTGCCGCAGCAATATCTTTAGATTTATCTTGGGTGTCCCAAGTAAAGCCTGTCGCCATTACATGAAATTCGACACCATTATTTTCTAATAAATTACGTTCACCACAAGCCCAGTCTCCTTTAATAAACTGTAATGCTGCGGCCTTATAACCATGACCAACAGCACGTGCTAATGTGCCAAATCCAGAGGTTGACTTGCCTTTACCATTGCCGGTAATAACAATTAATAAGCCACGTTCTTCTTGAGCTGAATCAATACGAGCATCAACTTTTTCTTTAATACGTTGCATGCGAGCTTGGTGTTTTTGAGTTTTATCTGTTTCTGTAGTCATGTAAGTTATCCTGTTTTACGCGTGCGATACATAATCGCTAAAAAGAAAATACTGCCGATGGCGGAGGTAATAATACCAATGGGAATTTCAACATTACTAAACGCACTGCGTGCTGCAACATCAACCCATACTAAAAAGCAACCACCGACTAAGGCAGAACCAATAATAAGCGGCATAGTGGTAACGCCAACTAATTGCCTAACAATGTGTGGGATCATTAAGCCCACAAAACCGATACCACCACAATAAGCAACAATGGTAGCGGTAACTGCGGCACATAAAGCTAATAATATTAAACGTAGTTTATCAATGTTAACACCAAGACTTGCAGCGCTTTCATCGCCAAGTAGTAGGGCATCTATTTGTCGGTGTAAGGCAAAAATAGTCAATAAAGTGAGTAATACCATGGCGCCAATTAAATAAAAGTGAAACATTTCAACACGTGCCAAACTGCCCATTAACCAAAAAATAACACGATTGGTAGCAAAGGGATCGCCAAGGTAAAGAATAAAATGACTGATAGAACCCAGCATAAAGGAAACCGCTACACCTGTGAGTAATAAGTGATTCATATTGCGTAGTAAAGTCGCTATACCAAAAACGATCACCACGGAAAATAACGCGCCAAGAAAAGCGGCTAACGGTAGCGCTAGCGATTGTTGATCACCTAAGGTGAATGTCGCTATGGTAGCCCCTAAACCTGCGCCAGAAATAATGCCAAATAAATAAGGGTCGGCAAGTGGATTACGTGTCACATTTTGCAAAATTGCACCAGCGCAAGCTAAACCCATTCCGGCAACTAATCCTACTAAAACTCGAGGAATACGTATTTGCCAAATGACCATGTCGTGCATAGGTGAGGCACATTCATACATCACACATTGAAATATATCAGCCCGAGTAATAGTCGCTGGACCGTAAGTAATCGATACAATAACGGTTAAAATAGTAAAAACTATTAGCGCAGAAAAAACCCAAGTGTTTTTGCCTTTAAGCGCACGAATAATACTCAAGATAATTCGCCTTCATTGTTATGTAAAATGCTTGGCTTAAGAGTCGGTTGTTTATCTGTTGCAATATCGGTTGCGGGATAAAAGTAAACCCTAGGCACATCATAATGTTGAGTATCGTCTCGATAACAAGGTAGTCCAAAAACTTTGGTAAGTAATTCAGGTTTTAACACTTGGTCGACACTATTATCGCTGACTAGGTTGCCCTTATCTAACAAAAGTAATCTATTGCAATAATGAGCGGCAAGATTGAGGTCATGAATAGTCATAATAACGGTAATATTTAACGCTTTAACCAGTTGTAATATTTGGTGCTGATAGAAAATATCTAAGTGATTAGTGGGCTCATCAAGTACTAATATTTTTGCTTTTTGGACTAGAGCTTTAGCAATTAATACCCGTTGTTGTTCACCCCCAGATAAGGTGTTGAAAAATTTAGCTTGGCTGCATGCCAAACCTACCTTTTCTAATGCGAGCATAATGTTTTCTTTATCTGCATCGTTGTCGCGAGCAAATAAGGTTTTATATGGTAGTAAACCCATTCTTACCACATCGTAAACTTTTAAATCAAATATAGGGGGAGCGTTTTGTACGACTAGAGCAAATGTTTGCGCTAACTCATTAGGTTTATATTGGCTTAGTGCTTTATTTTTTAGTTTAATGCTGCCGTGCCAATTTTTATAATGATTGAGTAAGCACTTTAATAGCGTGGTTTTCCCCGCGCCATTAGGACCGATAATACCGATAATATCGCCGCGGTTAACGTCAAACGAAATGTTATTGAGGATTATGTATTTATCAACAGACCAAGATACAGATTCGACACTGAGTAAAGTTGGCATTAAAGGCTGCCCAGTTTATGGCTAACTAGAAGGATATTGTTTTTAACAAGGTAAAAGCAGTATATTTTCATTATTGCCTAAAAGTGATAACAAGCTGATGAATTCAAAAGCTAATATATTGAATAACGTAATTAAGGTGAGGCAATAGGAAACAAATGTCTTGTAGACAGTGTAACTCACGTGTATTCCCGCACGGTGTCATTAGTTTTATATAAAAATGTTGATATTAGGTGTCCTGACTTATAACTATTAAAATCAAGTTATTTACAGTTGCGGGTACAGTCACGGCTTTAACCGTGTTCCCTATAAATTAGCCAAAATTACGATAAAAGATGAGGCTAAAAATATCGTTTATAAGTGTCGATTTTACGGTTAACTACACTGCTTTACAATGAAAACCTTGTACTGACGGTAGAGACTGTTATTAGCAAGCATAAAAAAGGAGCCGAAGCTCCTTATGGTTTTGTAGTACTAACTTTTAGATACTACCAAATTTTAACGCGCTTCTCAGGGGCAATATACATAGCATCACCTTTTTTTACGTCAAATGCGCGATAAAACTCAGGCATATTTGACAGTGAGCCTAAAGCACGAAATTCTGCAGGTGAATGTGGGTCGGTTGCCACGCGATTACGTAATGATTTTTCAACCATTTTTCCACGCCATACTTGCGCATAGCCCATAAAGAAACGTTGCTCACCAGTTAAGCCATCAATTACCGGCGCTTCTTTACCATTTAATGACGCTTTGTAAGCTTTATAAGCGATGGTAACACCAGATAAATCACCAATGTTTTCGCCTAAAGTAAGTTCGCCGTTCACGTTTAAATCATCAAATACCGCATAATCACTGTATTGGGCAACTAAGTTATCAGTGCGTACTTTAAAGGCGGCTAAATCTTCTTCAGTCCACCAATTACGCATGTTACCGTCACCATCGTATTTACTACCTTGGTCGTCAAAACCGTGGCCCATTTCATGACCGATAACCGCGCCAATACCGCCATAGTTTACAGCGTCGTCTGCGGCCAAGTTAAAAAATGGTGGTTGTAAAATTGCAGCAGGGAATACGATTTCATTTTTAGTTGGGTTGTAATATGCATTAACTGTTTGCGGTGTCATGCCCCATTCTTGACGATCAATTGGGCCGCCTAATTTAGCAAGCTTTTTGTTATGTGATACAGTGCCTGAGCGCATTTTGTTGCCAACGAGGTCATCACTTTTAATGACAAGCGCAGAATAATCTTCCCATTTATCAGGGTAACCTATTTTTGGATCAAAACTCGCTAACTTAACATGTGCTGCTTTTTTAGTCGCTTCTGACATCCACTCAAGATCATCAATACTTGCGCCATAAGCACCACGTAAGTTTTCCACTAATATTGTCATGCGGGTTTTTGCTTCAGGTTTAAAGTGACGGCCAACATAAACCTTACCGATAACTTCACCTAAGTTACCATTAACCACTGAAACACCACGTTTCCACATTGGGCGTTGTTCTTCACGACCACTTAATTGCTTTGAATAAAAGTCAAAGTTTTCATCGCCTAAAGCGGTAGTGAGCGAGTCAGAAAAATTGCTAAGCGTATGGAAAGTTAAATAAGTTTGCCAATCAGCTAATGAGGTTGCTGCGAAAGTTTCACCAAAACCTGTAACAAATGAAGGTTGGTTAATAATAAGGTCTTTCTGAGCTGGAACACCTTGTGCTTCAAGGTAAGCTGTCCAATTGAATGCATCGGTAACTGTGTTTAAATCGCTAACATTAAATTTATTATAACGTTTAGTGCTGTCTCTAGATTCAACTTTAGTCCAGTGAAAACCTGCTAATTTAGTTTCGATGGCCATGATAGTTTGGGCTGCAGCTTTACCGTTTTCTAAACCGGCTAAGTTAAACATATTTTCAATGTGCGCAACGTAACCTGAGCGTAATTTTTCAAAACGCTCCGTGTCGTTAAAGTAGTAATCTCTGTCGGGTAACCCTAAACCACTTTGCCAAACATGTGTGGCGTAACGAGTTGAGTCTTTAGCGTCCACATTGATGTAAAAAGCTAATGGACTACCTACACCAATTTTTTGATATTCACCAAAGAATGTAGCAAGCTCATTTTTATCTTGTAAATTATTAATGCGGTAAAATATGGCTTGAACAGGTTTAGTGCCTAGAGTATCACGCGTTTCTGAGTCCATGAATGAACGGAATAAATCGGCAACTTTTTGCTCGTCGCTACCCATTGTTAAGTTTTTAGTTGCAGCTAACTCTTCGATAATTGCTTTAACGTTGTCGTCTGCTTCATCGCGTAAGTCGTAAAACGAACCAATTGATGTTTTATCACCTGGAATTTCGTTGTTGTTTAGCCATGCGCCATTAACATATTGGTAAAAATTGTCTTGTGGACGAACAGATAGATCCATATTGGCTTTATCTATACCTGATGCTAATGCTGTTTTTTGTATTACTGGTGCTTCAACGGCAGCTTTTGTCTCAGTGGCTTCATTACAACCTGCAATGAACAGTAAAGAAGTGCAAACAGCACTTGTTATTATTTTCTTCATTCAATACTCACAATTTGATTTATGTAGAATGCTCAGAGCGTTGCAGAGCTTTTTTGTAAAGCAAAAGATATTAAAGGCTATTAAGCTGATTTACTAGATTAAAGTCATTTTTTTTAACATTTTGTTAACCTAAACTGTAGTTTTAAATTTACAGATAATATAGATAACCTGATTAAGCGACTAAATTTGTATAATTATTTGTGATTAGCTGGTTTTAATTAGATTTTGTTTGTTTTGTCTAATTATAACAGCGGATATTTGCCTTTTTTGTCACTACACTTCTTTAGGTGGGAGAAAGTTAATAAAGTCAGAAGATATATCTTGATGAGCTGTGGTATTATTTTACGCTCAATAATCTTGGTGTTATTACCATTATCAATAAAGAAAGAGTTCATGTTTCAGCCAGTTAGTGTTTATATCGGCTTAAAATATAGCCGTAGCAGTCATGGAAAAGGTTTTGTCTCCTTTATCACCTTTTTTTCTATTATCGGTATTGTGCTTGGTGTTGCTTCTTTGATCACGGTTGTCTCGGTTATGGATGGCCTTGAGCGTGAGCAAAAACGGCGCGTATTGGGGTTGGTGCCTCATGTTTTAATGTCTGCGCAGCAGACTCATATAAATAATTGGCGTGATCTACAGCGCGACATTCTGGCGTTACCTGACGTTACACAAGTTACGCCTTTTCAGGAAAGTGAAGCCTTAATTCAATCTAAAACTGCCCTGCAAGGTGTTCTAGTTCATGGCATTATGCCTGAGTTTGAACAACATAATATTATCAATACGGCCATGGAATATGGCGAACTTTCCCATTTAGACACTCAACCATTTAGCATTGTTTTAGGGCAAGCTTTAGCGCGAAAGTTAAATGTTGGCTTAGGCGATGTTGTGCGTTTAACCTTACCTAATAAAACTTTATTCACCCCGATGGGTCGTGTGCCCGTGCATCGCACGTTTACTATTGTAGGTATTTTTAATGTTGGCTCCCAAGTTGATGAGGACATGGTTTATATTGAAATTAAAGATGGTGCAAAGTTACATCGAAACAAAGGTGATGGCGTTAATCAATTAAGGTTGTATTTAGATGATGCGTTTAATGCTCAGCAAGTAATTTCGCAGTTATCAATTAAATACCCAAACTTTCAATTTGTCAGCTGGCAAGAGAGCCAAGGTGCATTGTTTGCCGCCGTGAGTATGGAGAAAAATATGATGTGGCTAATGCTGAGTTTAATTGTTGCGGTTGCGGCTTTTAATATTGTTTCAGCATTAGTGATGGTGGTCATTGATAAACAAGGTGAAATCAGTATTTTACAAACGCTAGGTTTGGACCGAAGCGGTATCGTTAAAATTTTTATCACCCAAGGATTAACCAATGGCATTTTGGGCGTTATTTTGGGCGTTACACTTGGGGTAATAATAACGCTGAATTTAAACGCTATATTTGGTTTACTCGGCGTTAATTTATTAGGGGCAGGGCAACAATTACCAATTGCTCTTGATCCAGTAAACATCCTAGTTATTGTCGTTTCTGCACTAGCCATGAGCTTTGTAGCAACGCTTTATCCTGCCTATCGTGCAGCGCAAACCCAGCCTGCAGAGGTACTTAGAAATGAATAGTAAATTGAACAATACAATGGACAATGACTTGAATAACAATATCAACACAGACAGCGGTGAATCCAAAGTAAAAGCTGAACTTGCATTGGGTTTAGAGTGTCGACAGCTAAGTAAATTTTATCAACAAGGACCTGTTACCACGCAGGTATTATCGAAGCTCGACTTAGCGGTTAAAGCGGGTGAGTTAGTTGCTATTGTTGGTAGCTCTGGCTGTGGTAAAAGTACCTTTTTGCATTTAGCTGGCGCTTTAGATACGCCAAGTGCTGGTGAAGTGTTTATTAATGGTGTCAATATTCATCAATTAACTGAAAAGCAACGAGCGAAATTTCGTAATCAACATATCGGTTTTATTTATCAATTTCATCATTTAATGATGGAGTTTACCGCAGAAGAAAATGTGGCTATGCCATTGTTGATTCGTGGCGATAAACCTAAAAATGCCTTGGCTCAGGCTAAAGCTATGCTTGAGCAAGTTGGGTTATCACATCGTGGCCATCATCGTCCGTCTGAACTTTCCGGTGGCGAACGTCAGCGCGTTGCGATTGCTCGCGCTTTAGTTACTAAGCCATCACTTGTCTTGGCCGATGAACCAACCGGTAATTTAGACTTTGACACCGCTGAACAAATATATCAGTTGTTGCAAGAGTTAAACCGCACTGTAAATACCAGCTTTGTTATTGTGACTCATGATTTAACTTTGGCGGCCAAAATGGATCGACAGCTAAAATTAGATCATGGGCACCTAAAACCGCTTGAAATTGCTAACGACATTATTAAACCAAAAGATGGAGAAGCTTAAGTGCTAAAACCATTAAGTGTCTTTATTGGCTTACGGTATGTTCGAAGTCGTCATAGTAAAGGGTTTTCATCATTTATATCTGCCTCTTCTACTATCGGTATTGCCATCGGTGTAATGGTGCTGATTGTTGTGCTTTCAGCTATGAACGGTTTTGAACGGGCGTTAGCAACACACTTATTATCTATTGTGCCGCATGCTGAGGTGCTAGCTGTAAATAAGCCTATCAACAAATGGCCAGAAAATGTTGCCCTTATTCAGCAAAACCCCAATGTGATTGCAGCAGCACCGTTTATTAAAACGCAGGGCATGATGCAAAAATCTGCGGCACTTAAAGGTGTTGAGATACGTGGCGTTGACGTGATGTTAGAACAGCAAGTTTCAGCCATTGCTCGTTATATGGTTGCAGGTGATTGGCAAAATTTAACGCTTGAAAATGGTGTTGTCATTGGCGCGGGGATTGCACGTAAACTTTCGGCAAAAGTGGGTGATAACGTTCAGCTTTTACTGCCACCGGTAAGCTCGCAGGATATGCAAGTTAGTCCTAATAAACAATTTCCTGTACCCATAACTCAGCAGGCAACTATTGTCGGTATCTTTAAATTTGGCGGTACTATTGATGATACGCAAGTATTTATTAATTTAGCGAAAGCGATCGAGTTAGTCGGCTATCAACCTGATGAAGTACAAGGCATTCGTCTAAAAGTAGACGATGTTTTTTCTGCGCCACAAATTGTTCGCGACGTGGCGTATAATTTTGATTTTTATGTTTATATGCTGGATTGGACCCGCAGCCATGGTCATTTATTTAATGATATTCAGTTGGTGCGCTTAGTGATGTTTATTGTTTTAGTATTAGTAATTGCCGTAGCGAGTTTTAACATAGTTTCGACATTAATTATGGCGGTGAATGAGAAGAAATCAGACATTGCGATATTAAAAACTATGGGAGCTAAATCGAGCACCATTATGACTAGCTTTATGTTTCAAGGCCTAATGAATGGTATTGTTGGTTGTGCTCTTGGCGCCAGTTTAGGGATATTAATTTCTTTAAATTTAACGGATATTATTCGTGCAATTGAAGCCGCACTTTCGGTTGAGTTTTTAACATCTGATGTTTATTTTATTGATTTTTTACCCACTTTATTACGTCAGCAAGATGTTATTAATACGGTTATCACCGCCTTGGTAATGAGTCTGTTAGCGACAATTTATCCTGCATGGCGGGCAACTAAAGTTGAACCTGCACAAGTGCTAGGACAGGCATAAAATTAATCTATTGAATTGCTCATCGTTAAAATAAAAATAGCGACGTAGATAAAACAAAAAAATCAGACGAAAGTCTGATTTTTTTATGTTAATAAAGATAAGTGTTTTTGATCTAAACTAAAATGTTTTTAACGTCTTCGCAATTGACGCTTTTTCCATTCTTTTGCCACTGAATAGCGCCAAATGGTATTTATTGATAAATAGCCTAAAATAGAAAATATAATTCCAAGTACAGCACAACCGACAATAAATGCAGGGCCGATAGTTGAAATACTCTCAACTAACCATTGCCAACTCGCCTCGAAAGCAAATTTTCTGGTTGGCACACCAATGATCCATGTACCGACGACATAGCAAAAATAAAAAATTGCAGGCATAGTCAATGGGTTAGTGATCCAACAAAGGGCAATGGATAAAGGTAGATTTGCATGTACTATAATTGCAAAGCCAGCCGCTAAAACCATTTGAAATGGCACTGGCATAAAGGCAAAAAATAACCCTATAGCAAATGCTTTGCTGACTGAACGGCGGTTTAGGTACCACAAATTGGCATTATGCAATAACGCACCGAAAATTTTCAAATGTTTATTATTTTTGATTTTCTGATGATCTGGCATTAAACGTTGAATCAGTTTTTTCGGCATAGAATTTACTTAACTTTACATGGCTAAATGGACATTAATCACTATGGAATGGTGGCTACTTACATTTTTTATCAGTGCTATTTTGTCATTATTCTTACCCTTAGTGCCAGAGTTTTCTTTGTTACTCGCCATTTTGCTATTGTCATTACTGTTTGTCTTTACACCTAAATTTAGAATAATCACTGTTTCAGTCGCTGCTATAGTATGGATCTTACTGGCTGGATATCAATATAAGCATGCCTTAAGTATAAATGATATTGATCTTGCTACCTTACATAAGCAAGTGCATTTGATCCAAGGCGAAGTGAGTAATATTGTCCATGTTAAATCGGGGAGCAGTCGTTTCAATTTTCGAGTTAGTCATTGGCAGGGGCAACCGCTAAAAAAAGCTTTTTTGATTCGCTTAACTTGGAAATCAGCAGAAAAGCCTTTACAACAAGGGCAAAGGTGGCAGTTAGCCGTAAAAATAAAGCCTTCACATGGTTTGGCAAATATTGGCGGCTTTAATTACCAAGTGTGGCTTAGGCAACAGCAAATAATTGCGACAGGTTATGTTAAAGCAGATAAAAAATCGCCAATAGCATTAACGCTGAAAAAAAGTAACATACTTCTTTATGCGCAAACAAGTTGGCGCCAAACGTTATATCAAAAATTAAAGGTCGCACTCGATGATGAGCCTCTTGGTGGACTCATTTTAGCCTTAGGCTTTGGCGAGCGTGGAAAGTTAACCTCTGCACATTGGCAGGTTTTATCTGCAACGGCTACTCAACATCTTATTGCCATTTCTGGCTTACATATTGGCATAGTCGCCATAGCAAGTTTGATTTTTATCCGTGCAGTTATTCGGCTTTTACCGTTGAATTTACTTTTACCAAAATCTTGGCAATTGAACTTAATGCAATTGAATTTAAGTTATGTTGCCGTGTTTTGTAGTTGTTTTATGGCCTGGTATTACGCTTATTTAGCGGGGTTTTCTATTCCCACCCTGCGTGCATTAGTGATGTTGTTATTATTTTGGTCAGTTAAATTTTTGAATATAAAGCTTTCTCTGCTGCGTTGGTTTTTACTCGCCATTGTTATTATTTTATTGAATTGGCCACTGAGTTTAATAAGTGCTAGCTTTTGGCTGTCAATCTCAGCATTAGTTATTATTTTTTCAACATTTTCACGTTTTTCCATGCGTGGTCCGTCAGCAGAAGACACTTCAATACTAACGGTTGATGTGGTCTCTGAAACGCCGCTAAAAAAACAATGGTACAACGCAAAGGTCCGTGTGTGGCTCTGGATAAAAACACTTGTTGTATTGCAGTTTGCGTTAACGCTAGCCATGTTGCCACTTGCCGCCACGTTAAGTTATCAACTGCCACTTGCCGCTTTTTTTGCTAATATTATTGCTGTCCCTTTGATGAGTGTTAGTGTTATACCTTTAACGCTTCTGGCGGTTGTTGCCTCGCCATTTAGTGATGTCTTATCGCATTTTTTTGCTGATGTCGCGTTATTATGTTTGTCGTTTGTTTGGCAGTGGTTGAGTTATTTAGCTAATGCTAAGTGGGCAATGGTCGCTATTTCGTATCAGCAAATTCAATTTATGATGATACTTTTCGCTTTCATCGCCCTAACGCTATTTTTTCGACTCAGTAAAGGCAAATTTATTGCAGGATTAAGTTTGTTGATGCTCGCAATTTATATTGATTTTTTGAGTGTTCGAGAAGATAAATCATGGCAGGTTTCGGTGCTAGACGTAGGTCATGGTCTCGCCATTGTTATTGAAAAAAATAATCATGTTTTTATCTACGATACGGGTGCAAGCTATCCCAGTGGTTTTAATATGGCCGACGCAGCAATATTGCCCTATTTAGCACATCAGGGTTATCAATCCATTGACGGCGTTATTATTAGCCATAATGATAATGATCATGCCGGTGGTTTACGTCATTTAAGAGCTAAAATCCCCATTGAGCGTGTTATTGCAAATGACAGTAAACTCAATCCCGACAGTGGATGTTTATCAGGCCAAAATTTTAGCTGGCAAGGATTAGAGTTTGAAGTGCTATCGCCCATGCAAGCCCATGGAGATAAAAATGATGATTCATGTGTGGTTATTATAAGTGATGGTATTCATCGTGTTTTATTACCAGGCGACATTTCGGTAAAACAAGAGCGGCGGTTATTAAGGGTTGCGAGTATCCGTAATAAGCTGAACAGTGATTTACTAATTGTGCCACACCATGGTTCTAAATCATCGTCTAGTCGCCAGTTTTTAACGGCTGTTTCGCCACATTATGCTGTATTCAGTGCTGGTTATTTAAATCGTTGGCATATGCCAACAGATAAAATATCGGCGCGTTATAACGCTTTTAATATCACCACCTTTAATACGGCTGAGTTGGGCATGGTGACATTTAAATTCAGTCCAAAACATACTCAAAAGCAAGCTACAAAGGCCGTTGAAAAACATATCGAGGTAAGCAATTATCGTCAGGATATGCGTCCATATTGGTTTGTAAACTAACCCGTAAATAAGTATTTTATACCGTAAATATTCGATTTTTATTCCCTATAAAAGTTTATCGGTTGGTTGATTGGCAAAATAGCGCTAAAATACGCAGATAAGTTAATATTTCTAATTAAAGTAATCCCTTAGGGATCAGATTTTTGATAACGCATTGAGAGCATGAATGTCGACAAAACCACCACAAGAAACTACTGAAGATACTACGCGAAAAAACTTCAAGCGCCTATTGGGCTATGCCAAAGCTTATAAAGCGGCTGCGGTTGTATCCATTCTAGGTATGCTAGGTTATGCCGCTATCGACAGTTTCGTGTTCTCACAATTGCAGCCTTTAATTGATAAGGGCTTAGACGGTCAAGATACTGAGTTTATGAAGTGGGCGCCTTATGTCATCGTAGTGATGTTTATTTTACGTGGTATTTGTCACTTTGCGGGTAACTATACCTTAGCTTGGTTGGGTAACAATGTTGTCGCTAATATTCGTCAGGAATTATTTGAACATGTAATGTCTATGCCGGTTGCTTATCATGATAAAGAATCAACGGGGAGCTTGATTTCAAAATTAACCTTTGATACCGAACAAGTCCTTAGTGCTGTTTCTAAAGCCTTATTAACCTTGGTTCAGCAAGGTGCTTTTGTAATAGGTTTACTGATTGTTATGTTTTATAACAGTTGGCAGTTAGCGTCGATATTCTTACTTATTACGCCAGTTATTGCTGGCATAGTAACCGTGGTTTCAGGTCGCTTTCGTAAAATAAGCAAAGGCATTCAAAATGCCATGGGTGAAGTAACAACAGCGGCTGAGCAAACTTTTAATGGCCATAAAGTGGTTCTAACCTTTGATGGCCAACAACGAGAGTTCGATCGTTTCTCTAAAATTAATAAACATAATCGTCAACAGCGGATGAAAATGGTAGCAACTCAGGCGGCTAGCGTACCTATTATACAAATTATTGCCTCGTTTGCTTTAGCGTTTGTTTTGTATGTTGCCAATTTAGATTCAATGCGCGCCAATATCTCGGCCGGTGTTTTTATGACGGTACTGATGTGTATGGTAACGCTACTTCGTCCTTTAAAACTTTTGACTACAGTGAATAGTGAATTTCAAAAAGGGATGGCGGCTTGTGTGAGCATTTTTGGCGTGCTTGATCAAAAAACAGAACATGACACGGGCACTATTTCTCTAGAGCGAGCAAAAGGCACTCTAGCGTTTGAACACGTAAATTTCTTTTATAACGCTGAAAAAGAAAAACAAGCACTTACCGATTTAAGCTTTACGGCAAATGTGGGTGAAACCGTCGCTTTAGTTGGGCGTTCTGGTAGCGGTAAATCAACGGCAAGTTCATTATTGTTACGATTTTATAATGCAACATCAGGCAAAGTATTAATTGATGGCCAAGATATTAAAGATTACAAGCTGAAAGATTTACGTAAGCAGTTTGCTTATGTTTCTCAACAAGTTGTACTTTTTAATGATTCTATTGCCAACAATATCGCTTACGGAAAACCCCAAGCAACCCGCGAAGAAATTGAAGATGCCGCGCGTAAGGCTCATGTCATGGAGTTTGTTGATGCTTTACCTGAAGGGCTTGATACAAATATTGGTGATAATGGCGCTATGCTTTCAGGTGGACAGCGTCAACGTGTGGCTATAGCGCGAGCATTGCTGTGTGATGCGCCATTTTTAATTTTAGATGAAGCAACTAGCGCGTTAGATACTGAATCTGAGCGTCATATTCAAGATGCTTTGAGTATATTGCAACAAAATCGCACCTGTATTGTTATTGCCCATCGTTTATCGACTATAGAAAGTGCCGATAAAATTATTGTGATGGAGCAAGGTCAAATTAAAGAGCAGGGTGATCACAAAACATTATTAGCGCTAGATGGTGCTTATGCCCAGTTACATAAATTTCAATTTGGTGCTTAGTAAGCAATGTATTACTTGAATAACAGCGGCCAAAAATTATGCGTTTAATCGAAAAGGTATGGTTTCAGGGCCATTCGGCAAAATGGTTATTGGTGCCTTTGTTGTTTCCATTAACTATCATATTTACAGTCATAAGTTTTTTGCGTCGACTCGCTTATCAAGTCGGGTTAATAAAGCGGGTTAACTTGTCGGTGCCGATTGTTGTCGTTGGTAATATTGGTATTGGTGGTAATGGTAAAACACCTGCTACTTTATATTTAGTTGAAAAGCTGAGCGAAAAAGGCGTAAAGGTTGGAGTAGTAAGCCGTGGTTATGGCTCAAAAGCGCCACATTATCCTTACCAAGTTGATATTAAAAGTAATGCAGAGCAAGCAGGTGATGAGCCGCTATTAATATTTAAACGTAGTGGTATTCCTGTGGTCATTGGCGCTGATAGAGTTCAAGCATGTCAGCGTTTAATTGAGTTAGGTTGTGAATTAATTATTGCTGATGATGGTTTACAGCACTATCGGTTAGCTCGAGATTTTGAGTTTGTTGTCGTGGATGGTAAACGTTTATTTGGTAATGGATTATTATTACCTGCAGGGCCATTACGAGAAACAGTCAATAGAATAAAAAATGCAAACTGTGTCATTGTTAATGGCGAAAGTTCATGGCCGAGCAAGGATAACTCTTTATCAATACCGGTATTAACGATGCAGTTAAAGGCTAAACAGGTTGTTAATGTCAAAACTGGTGCTGTATTAGCACTAGATTGCTTTTTAACTTCACATTTGGCAAACGATAAGCACATTAATGCAATAGCAGGTATCGGAGATCCTCAGCGTTTTTTTAATAGCCTTGAACATCTTGGGTTTGCGTTGGCGTTAGTTAAAGGCTTTGTTGATCATCAAGATTTTTCAGCACAAGATTTACAGCAATTTCCCGCTGATATACCGTTATTGATGACTGAAAAAGATGCAGTAAAATGTGCCGGGTTTGCTCAAGATAATTATTGGTACTTACCCGTTGATGCTGATTTTTCAAATAATTTGGATAGCAATTTAATAACGAAGGTTGTCAATACAATTGCAGCCCTTGTTAAAAAATAATGTAATTTAAGTTACCAGAATAAAACTGTTTAAAAAGCTATAGATTTGAATTTTAGCCCTGATGGTAAGTATTCACTAAATTTTACGTTTGATAAAAAATTATCAAGCAATATGACACTTAAGAGAGAGAATAATGGCATTTGATACTAAATTAATGGAAATCCTTGCGTGCCCAGTATGTAAAGGAAAGTTAGATTACAATAAAGAACAACAAACGTTAATTTGTAAATTTGACCGTTTAGCTTATGCAATCGAAAAAGATATTCCAGTGTTACTGGAAAGTGAAGCTCGTCGCATTAATGCTGATGATGCATAGATTTTAACTAAAATTAGTAACATCATTTTTATAAAAATAAAGCTAATGAGGTTTTTATGTCGTTTGTGGTAGTCATCCCTGCAAGATTTGAGTCATCACGTTTACCGGGTAAAGTACTCGCTGATATTGCGGGTAAGCCAATGATCCAATGGGTTGTTGAAAAAGCGTTAGCCAGTGGCGCTGAGCAAGTTATTGTAGCAACAGATAACGATGAGGTTGCTCGTGTCGTTAAAAGCTTTGGTGGCGAAGTATGTAAAACGCGTGCTGACCATCAGTCGGGAACCGAGCGTCTTGCAGAAGTAATGCAAACCTATCAGTTTTCTGACCAGCAAGTTATTGTGAATGTGCAAGGTGACGAGCCGTTTATTCCAGTTGAAAACATTGCTCAAGTGGCTAGTAACTTATCAAGTCAACACCAAGCGCGTATGGCAACATTAGCAATGAAAATTGATAATGTCGAAGAAGCATTAAACCCTAATGCGGTTAAAGTATTATGCGATAAAAATGGTTATGCTTTGTATTTTAGTCGAGCGACTATCCCTTATGATCGCGAACGTTTTTTAAATAATGAAAACATTGATGCTATTGGCGACTATTACTTACGTCATATTGGTATTTATGCTTATCGTGCCGGTTTTATTAAAGATTATGTGCAATGGCCTGCAAGCCAATTAGAGCAAGTTGAATCTTTAGAGCAACTTCGGGTACTTTGGCAAGGTGAAAAAATTCACGTTGCCGTTGCAAACACTCGTTTAGAGGTTGAAGGCGTTGATACCCCAGAAGACCTTGAAAAAGCACGGGCGTATGCCATAGGTTTAAAGCACTAGAAAGCACTAGAAAGTATGCTGAAAGAGGCTAATAAGCCTCTTTTTTTATCGCTCACTTTGTTTTGTTTAGCACGAGTAATGCGAAATTAAACATTTAAACGTAAGTTTAGAATTTTTAGATTAGTAAGCTACATTTCAAGGTTTAAACCAAATGGCACTGAGCAAAAAAAAAGCACGCTGGTTAATGGCGAGAAAAGGCTTTTTAGATATGTTACCCCTCAACTTAGCTGTTTTACCGTGGGGAATTCTTTGCGGCTCTTTGGCTATTCAACGTGATTTTTCAGCCCTCGAAGCTATCTTGATGCCATTGATCGTTTTTGCTGGCTCTGCGCAATTAGTGGCGATTGAGTTAATCGCAAACAATGCTTCCTTAGCGACTATTTTGTTTACCACTTTTATTATTAGCTCACGACATTTTTTATATGGTTTAGCATTAAGAGATAAATTACACATTTTACCCACCAAATGGCGTTACGGGTTGGGGTTTTTATTAACCGATGAATTATTTGCTTTGTCGAGTCATAGTAAATCTTTTGTTGGCCAGTTGAGGTTGATTTATGCCGTAGTTGCTGGAGGTAGCTTCTATGTGTTTTGGTTGTTATGGAATATAACAGGCGTTATTGCAGGTAGTTATTTACCTGATTTAACCAACTTAGGTCTAGACTTCGCCATAGCTGTAACTTTTATTGCGCTAGTTATTCCTACGATTATCAATCTACCTATTTTGGTTAGTGTGATTGTAGCTGCATTTTTATCTGTGGTGTTTAAGTTAATGCAGTTTGAATTAGATTTAGTGGCCGCGGCATTAATTGCCATGTATTGCGGTTATATTACCGACCGATTTCTGCAGAAGCGTAAAAGCGCAGATATGACTAAGGTTCAAGACAATGACGACAATCAAGACAATATAAAGCCGTCTGCTAAGGATAGTGTATGACATTAATAACTATTCTTTTGATGGCAGTGATCACGTTTACTACGCGCTATCTCTTTATTCATCCTCGCTTGCCAGTACGCTTAGGAGCAAAAATGGCGAAGTTGTTAAGTTTTAGTGCCCCAGCGGTATTAACCGCTATTTGGGTGCCTATTATTTTTATTCAGCAGGGCGAGTTAAGTGTTTCGCTACAGAATCCGTATCTCATTGCGGCTACCTTCGCCGTTGGCACCGCAGCCAAAACTAAAAGTATTTATCTCACCATGTTTATTGGGTTAATAACCTTTGTTCTAAGTCGGTATATGTTAAACCTGTAGCTTCTTGGTAAGTTCATTGAGTCAGTTGACTTAATATTAAGGGTATTTAAAGCTAAAAAAGCACAGGTTATCGATTAAAGCTTGTCAGTTGATATTGATAAATTTTATGATAGTACACGTCTTTTATCTGAGAGTATTACTATCAATATTGCTATGAATTTAACCAAATCATTAACAGCTATCGCCATTGTCAGTGCGCTGACACTTTCACAACCTAGTGTTGTTCATGCAGCAGACACTACAACTAAGACAGAGTCGCCATCTAGTTGGTTAAACTTGAGTGCTAAAGAGCTAAAAGCGGTAGAACGCTATGCAACCGAATATAAAGACTATATTTATAAAGCACCAACAGAACTAACCTTTGTTACAGAGACTGTTAAACGAGTTAAAAAACAAGGTTTTAAAAAATTTACTGAGAAAAGTAAATTAAAGCCAGGTGCACGTTTTTACGATGTTAACCGTGACCGTACTATTACATTGATGGTCATTGGCAATAAGCCATTAGAACAAGGCACACGTATTGTGGGCGCGCATATTGATGCGCCACGTCTGGAACTTAAAGGGCGACCACTATTTGAAAAAGAAAAATTTGCCATGTTTCAAACTTATATTCATGGCGGTATTAAAACCTATCAATGGGTTAATATTCCATTAGCTTTAGTCGGTAGAGTGGATAAAAAAGATGGTACAACGGTCAATATCTCAGTTGGTTTTGATGAAAATGATCCTATCTTTTTAGTGACTGATCTGGCACCGCATGTTGACTCACCTAACCGTAAACGCACCAGTCGTGATGTTATTGGCAAAGAAGAACTTGATATTATTGTGGCTGCTAAACCCGAGCTAGATAAAAAAATCAAAGATCAGGTTAGTGACTATTTAAAATCAGAATACAATATTTCAGTGGAAGATTTAGTTTCTGCCGAGTTGGCTTTAGTTCCTGCGACTAAACCACGTGATGTTGGTTTTGATCGCAGTATGATTGCTGCCTACGGCCAAGATGATAAAGCGTCATCAATCGCTGCAGTTAAAGCAATAACAGAGCAAAAAATTCCTGAGTATACGTCGATTGCTTATTTAGTTGATAATGAAGAAGTTGGTAACATTAACAACACTGGGGCAAGTTCAACTTATTTAGTCGACTTAATGAGTAGCTTATTGCATAACCAAAAAGGTGATAGCTATAACGATTACCAATTGCGTAAAGTGTTACGTAATACCAAAGTTATTTCTGCTGACGTCAACCCTGGTGTTAACCCAACATGGTCAAGTGTATGGGAGCTAGGTAATGCCCCAAGGTTGGGGAATGGCGTTAACTTAAAGCTTTATGGTGGCGGATTTAATGCTAATTCTGAATATATGGCATGGACACGAAACTATTTAGATAATGCTGATATTAAATGGCAAACATCGACTTACAAAGGTAAGGCTTCTGGCGGTACGATTGGCAGTGATTTATCTAACGATAATATGGAAGTGATTGATTTTGGTATTCCTATTTTATCAATTCACTCGCCTTATGCGGTTGGATCAAAAGTTGACTTATATTCACTATATAAAGCTATGTCAGCGTTTTACCAAGAAAAGTAAATACAAGTTTACTTAACTCTTGTGATGGTTATAGCGTGTGATTCATAAAAGCAAAAGCCGTATTTTATTAATACGGCTTTTTTGTCGGTAAAATTAACGCGCTTTGAGCAGTGAGTTAAGCAGTAATTGTGTTTATGGTTGTAAGTGCTGCTTTGCTGCCACCGGGTTAGCATACATAGTTAATAACCATTGCTGTTGCTCTAACGTAAGGTTTTCCATGCGCTTATTCAGGAGGGCTAAGACGGTATTATTGGTTTCTAGATGATTAAGTTTTGCGTGTGCCACTAGGTTAGTGTCGTACAATTTATAGTGACTAATAATAGCTTTATCAATAGCAGCAGCTATGGCTTTACTATCAGCATACTCGCCTTGAATAGGTTGACAAAACTCAATGTGAACTCTACCTTTTTGTCCGGTTAAGCCTTGTGTAATGCTTTTTAAGTCTTCACCTTCCTGCTTTTTATAACAGCCTGTTGCTTCTTTTTCTGCAAGTTCAATAGCTTTGTCGGTATCACAGGGATCAAACTCATAAGAGATGGATACAGGGACTATGTTAATTTCAGATAGATAATCGGCGATTGGTGTTTGTTTGTCTTTATTTAGCAATAACATAGAGATTAAAGCTGAATTTGTTTTATCTATACCGTCTTTGGCACGGCCTTCACGTTGAGCAATCCAAATGTTTTGCTGACGATTAGCAACCGTATCATGAATATACGCAGACAACTGTTTTGATGCATTGAGCATGGCACGTTTATTTTCTGCACTACGTTTAACGATAAAGCTTTTATTAATACGCATTAAATCAGCAACCCAGGGCTGATCTAATAAATTATCACCAACTGCAGCTTCAACGGTACTGATACCACTTTTATAGAGAGCTAAATTCACCAATGCAACATCTAAAACAATATCGCGATGATTACTAATAAATAGCGCAGGTTTGGTGTTGTCAAAGTTATCCATGCCGCTATAACTAAAACCAGCGGTACTTTTCTTGATCAAATGATGTAAATACTTCGCCACTTCGATTTGAATTTGATCTATATTGTGAAATTTTTGCGCGCGAATTTTTAACGACCACTTTACTATTGTGCGAGCAAATGAGGGACAAGCTTGATATAAGCGGGGCATTTTTAAACTAGCAATTGAAGCTTGTAAGCCTTTTTCGTTAATTAATTTTTCGATTACGTCAACTACCTCATCATCACGATAAGGGCGAATATCATCAAACATTCAAAAATCTCTTTTAAGGTCGAAAACAAATATTATATGAGTAATGATTATAACCGAATCATATTGAAATATGTGCTTTTTGTTTGATCGTTTAGTATTTATCTTTATTTATTTCATATACAAAAAAGACAATAAGTATTCGGCTTTTTCCAATCAAATAATATACAGATTTTATTAAATCAGTCAGTGGAGTGTTATTACAATAATTAGGTTTTTATTCAAATAACTCCCCCTGCGATAGGCGAAGATAGGCAAATAGTGATGCTATTAGATTTAATTGAAACTTAAACCGTATATATGAGACTAAAGATAACTTGCTCTCGGCATTCTAACGTTTATTAAAATTAATTAGAAAATAAACGGTAATTAACTTGCGTTTTTAACATTTTGACCCAAGTATTATTAATGAGTAGATAATAAAAAGGAACAAATATGAAAATAAATCTTTCGGGTCACCATGTTGACGTTTCAGATTCAATTAAAGAACATATCAATGAAAAGTTTTCAAAAATAGAGACACACTTCCCAACCTTAATTTCACTCGATGTAATTTTATCGCACGAACATAACCAACATAATGTAGAACTGCGAACAACCTATGAAGGTGGTCGAATTTCCGCTTCATCAAGCGATAGTGTTATGTATCCAGCTATTGCGGCAGCAGCGAAAAAATTAGATGCCGCATTAAAACACCGTAAAGGTTTGTTAAAAGCTAACCTACATAGTAAGCCCGTAAGCACAGCACCAGAAATTGCTCATGAAAAAGTTCAAGAAATGAGTCTAAATTAACCAATAAAGAACGTTAATTTATTTTAGGAGGCACCCGCCTCCTTTTTTTATGCTTACAAATTTAATGATTACCGGACTAAGCGGCTATTGAGTTTGGCATCATCATAAAATACCTTTAATATGTGCACTATCAAAATAGAATTTTAGGGGTTATATGCTAGAAATTTCCAACAATGTCACTATTGCTGATTGGGAAATTGAACTTACCGGGATAAGAGCTACTGGCAACGGTGGTCAAAGAGTCAATAAGGTTGAAACAGCAATCCATTTACGTTTTGATATTAAGCGTTCTTCACTCCCTGCCATTTACAAAGCTAGATTGTTAAAACTTTCAGACAGTCGCGTATCGAGTGACGGCATTATCATCATTAAAGCACAGTCTTTTAGAACGCAATCGATGAATAAAGACGATGCATTAAAGCGGTTAAAAGAATTAATTAGCACGGCCATGATAGTGAAAAAAGCTAGGCGGCCTACCAAGCCAACTAAAGGCTCTAACCTCAGACGTTTAGACTCTAAAAAGAAGGCTAGTTCGAATAAACTATTGCGTGCAAAAATTGATCACTAAGTGTTTTTATTAACTTATATCAACACACTTTTTATAAAATTAAGCCTTGCTGGCAAGCTTTAATCACCTTTATATGAAATATCCTGTAATTAAATAATAAAAATTAGGAAAGTAATATGGGAACTGAATTAACGTTTTGTCAGATGCCACTTGACCGCGCATCAACGTTAAGAAAAAATCAACAATGGTTAGATGAAAAGTTAAACGCCAATGACAGCCGTTTCTATTTTTATTGGCGTGGAAAATATCTGTATCTTGATGAGAAAATTTTTGTATTTAACAGAGAAGGTTCGATTGATAAACTATTGAATGTGTTAAATACTTCAGAATTCAATAAAATAATAACGGAAAACGCGCTAACTTTTTTAGGTACTGATAACAATGTAGCTATATTCGTTTGTGACCTGTCATCAATGCATGATGTTGATTTAAAGAAGTGGTTGGAAAAACTAGATTTAATTAACATGAAATTCATTGATTTTAGGAATTCGTTGTCATTACTAAATCAGCAACAAGGCGCTATATTAAGTTATGCAAAAGCGCTAATACATTGGCAGAGAAGTGCGAATTTTTGTGGCTCTTGTGGTGGCAAAACGAAGGCTATGGATGGTGGTCATCGAATGGTTTGTACAAACGATAGTTGTCAAAAAGAACATTTTCCGCGCACTGACCCTGTGGTTATTATGCTTGTTGAATATCAACCTAAATCTGGCCCTGCCGTTTGTTTATTAGCTGAACATCACAGAATTCCAGATAAAGTTTTTTCAACACTTGCTGGCTTTGTAGATCCAGGTGAGTCTTTGCAAGAAGCCGTTATAAGAGAAGTTTACGAAGAGGCGGGTGTTGATGTTGCTTCTGTTAGCTTTATTGATTCACAACCTTGGCCATTTCCCAACTCTTTAATGATAGGATTTTTTGCTCAAGCACAGGGAATGGATTTATGTCTAGAGGAAGAAGAGTTGCGCAGTGCAAGTTGGTTTACTGCTCAACAGTTATTAGACTTTAATGAGTGGGGAGATGAAGGTGATGCACCTAAGCTACCAAGGAAAGAGTCTATATCGCGATTATTAATTGATTTATGGTGTGAGAAGCAATTGAGTGTTACTGCTGATGTAATCGGTAAATAAAGAATAGGGCTAGTAGCGTGTTTACATTACTACTAACCCTAAATTTTTCGATATTTTATTATCAATATTTTACTATCGATATTTTACTATAGATAATAAAATATAAAGATAAGCTTTAACTTTTAAGACCTGTCATTAAATCCGCTATTTAAAACGTCTTCTTAATGTTAGTAAACTGGCAAACAGTAAACTAAACCAAGCAAATGAACCACCGCCACTGCTTGAATTTGTTGGTTCAGTTACTACTGGTGGAGTGGTGGTTGGTGGAGTTAATGAAGTGTTCTCTACAGCGGCTAGGCTGTCGGCGGTATTAACGGTAGCATCGAATATAGTTACTGTTTCGATAGTTACAAAGTTTTCAACACCTGGAACAAAACTACTATCAGAACACTGTGCAGCATTATAATCAGGCATAGGAATATCACTGCAAAGAAATAAGTCAGCCATATTATCGATATTATCCATACCTTCAATAATTTCACCGAAAACAGTAAAACCACCATTTTGCGTATCTAATGATGCCGCGCCACCGCTATTATCAGATAAGTTAACAAACCACTGACTTGTTGCGCTATTTTCGTCGTTAGCAACTTTAGCCATAGCGATAGTGCCACGAACATTAGAGTAGACAGGCTCGTTTATCACGGCACTGTTTGTTGCTATAGGGTTAAGCGGAAAATCGCCAGTAAACTCAAAACCACCGGCTTGCATTACAAACTCAGGTACTAAACGATGAACAACAGTGTTGTTGTAGTCTCCGTCATTAATATATTTTAAAAAATTGGCAACCGTTTCAGGTGTTGTTTCATCATGAAGATTAACCTTGAAGTTACCTTGTGATGTTGTAAATTCAACAACGGTAGCAAAGCTTGAGGCGCTAGAAAAAATAAGTGCTGCTATTGATGTTTTTGAAAATGTTGAGAGGTTCATAAAGTAATTACTTATTGTTTGTCAGGTCAGAAGTTAATGAATAGTAATGGGCTTTAAAGAAAACAACAAGCTTATATATGTTAACTTTTATTGTTCGTCACTCTATTGCTGAAACAAGTTGATGTGTGGGAGTTTCGCTATAATATGTGAAGTTTATTATAGCGAAATCATACTTAAGAGGAGCCCTTCATTGAAGTACTAAATAGCGTTGAATTAAATCGATTTAAAAAATCTACTTGAGCGAGGTAGGAAGTAATTATCATAATTTAATGAAAAAACGACCGTATTTGATCTACCTATAATCTCGTCTCTTGGTACTAGACCTATTACACGTGAATCAGCGCTGTTGTCTCGATTATCACCCATCACTAGATAATAACCATCTGGAATCGTTAGTGGTTTAAAGCTCGCAAGTTTATTACTGTTACCTTGCCCCAGCTTTACCTGAGTTCTTATTAAATGATTATTACCGGCAATACTTTCTTGGCTTATGGCAAAGCCAGAATGTTCAGACTTAAGTTTGTAATTCGCCGAGTGTTGGTTAATAAATAATTGGTTTTTATGCATTGATACTGTATCGCCAGGAACACCAATAACACGTTTAACAAGGCGCTTATCTGCCACTTTTGATTCGAAAATAATAATATCATTAGCTATGGGGTCAGCAAGTTTGAACAGTGAATGTTGGCTAAATGGTAATCTTAAATCATAAGCCATTTTATTAACTAAAATACGGTCGCCTTCAACAATGGTTGGTTTCATTGAGCCTGTTGGAACGTCATTCCAGTCGGCTACTGCACTGCGAAATACTAGCATTAAGCTTACAAATAGTATTAATGATGTGTTCTCTTTAAATACTCGATATATACTTTTTTTTATGTTTTTTTTCATAACAAGCCTCTGAAGTGATAGGTGAAATTAATAAATATTATTAATATTTTCTTAATAATAAAAAAATAACGACTTGGCTTTTGACCGAGTCGTTATTTTAAAGTTCCTAAAATGAGGCCGTGCTAGGACTGTTAAATGTAATTAATTATGTCAGTCTGCAAAGTGTAATTGCCTGCTTTAAGTTAGGGTTTATTTATTAACACTATTCGTCACTGTATCCCCAAGGCGCAGGTGGTGGTGTTACAGGTGCGGTTAGATCAAAGTCAACGCGAAACTCTCGCCCTTGTCGAATCAGTCTATAAGTAAATTTATCAGGGTAGATATACATCTGCCAAGTATTGCCTGCTGATTGCGGAATCCCGGTACTAACAAATAATTGTTTTGAGTATTCATCAGCGGGAAATGATTGTGCTTGATCCCAGCCTGCATCTGTTGTGTGACCGCCATACATAGTACTTTCATCATGACTACCATCACGATGACGATGATCATGCTTTAATGATAAACCTGAACCTGTTTTGGTGATAATCCAAGTTCGCGAGGCATCGTCACCAACATGAAAAGGTATTTCGAGTTTATCTTCTGAGCATTTTCGAACGTGCATGATTAAATCTTTGTTAGCAAAACTATCACCGCTCGCGTTATCAATAGTTACTTGGCCTTGATAGGCTTTATCACAGTGAGCCTTAATACTATTAAAAAAACTATCATGGGTTTCTATCGAGACTAACGGTGCTTCAGTTGCCATAGCAACATTAACAAAGGAGATGATACTAGTGGAAAATATGAGTGCTAATATGTTTGTTTTAGTTTTCATTTTATAAACCTAAATTGATTAATCTTTAAAACTTGCTTACCAAATGCTATCAGATAACTTATATAGATAGTTGAAAAATTTTAGCAGCTATAATGTTGACTTCAAATTTTTAAAAATTCCCTTGTAGTATTAACGTCGTCAGCGCAAAATTGCGAAAAATTATGCTGCAAAATATAAAGTGAAGGATAGATGAAATTAAAGACTGAACAGGTTGTTATTGGTTTAACTGACCCGAAAAGCCCGACCAATGTTGGTGCGGTAATGCGTGCTGCTGGATGCTATCAAGCAGATGAAGTGCGTTACACCGGTGTTAGATATGCCCGCGCAGCAAAATTTCATACCGATACAAAAGATGCATTAAAAAATATTCCATTAAATGCTGTTGATTCATTAATTCATGATATACCTTCCGATTTACGCATTGTTTGTGTCGATTTAGTGGAAGGAGCGATACCGTTACCTGAGTTTGAACACCCAGAAAAGGCACTCTACATTTTTGGCCCTGAAGATGGCACCATAGCTCAGGAGGTTATTAACGTTGCTGACGCTGTAGTGTATGTGCCAACAATAGGCTGTATGAACTTAGCCGCGAGCGTTAATGTTTTACTTTATGACCGTTTAGCAAAGTCGAAGCATTTAGTGGCTAATGACGATCTAATTAAACGCAGTCGAGACACTAATAATACGGTTTTCGTGAAAACCTAGTAAGTTGTAGCTAGAAGATTTAATCATCTATTTAAAATATTATTTATCAGTATTTGATACTTTTATTCTAAACAGGTTGACTATTGCTAGAAACTAGATACAATACGTCCAGCTAGAAAGTAAGACCTATATTTATGTACAAAGTTTCGCAGTTATATTAGTAAGTAGCTCGTCCTGTTTAATAAGTAATAGCAACACTCTCTGCAACATCGCCTTATTTTTGAGGCATCAATTACGAATAAATAGGATAATAAAATGTCTAATACAACTACTGGTACAGTAAAATGGTTTAACGAGTCTAAAGGCTTTGGTTTCATCGAGCAAGAGTCTGGTCCAGACGTTTTCGCACATTTCTCTGCAATCTCTGGCGACGGTTTTAAAACTCTTGCTGAAGGCCAAAAAGTACAGTTTACTGTTACTCAAGGTCAAAAAGGTCCTCAAGCTGAGAACATCGTAGCACTTTAATTAATATTTCTTAGCTGGTTATACTAGCTAAAATATTAACAGTGTTAAAAAGAGGGGAGACATTAGTCTGCCCTTTTTTGTGTCTGTAAATAAATAAAACTATGTCAGTGCTTGAGCAATACCAGCAACTAATAAAACACAAAAAGCTTACACCCGATACCGAGCAGTATAAAGCAGCCGTTGCTTTAGATAACCTTTCAAAAAAATTAACACACCCACCAAAAAAAATATCAGTAATTACCACAGTAAAAAATTTATTTACCAAGTGTGAACCTATTCAAGGCATCTACTTTCATGGTCGTGTAGGTCGCGGAAAAACCATGTTAATGGATTTATTTTATCAGCAACTTAGCATAACTCGTAAAAGGCGTATTCATTTCCATCATTTTATGGAAAGTGTTCATCAGCTTTTAAGCGAACATAGTGGTAAAGATAATCCATTGGCAGTTATTGCAAATATTTGGACTACTGAGGTTGATGTACTCTGCTTTGATGAATTTTTTGTCAATGATATTGGTGATGCTATGTTATTAGCGGGTTTACTTAGTGCCATGTTATCAAACGGTATTACTTTAGTGGTAACGTCAAACTGTCCACCAGAGCAGCTCTATAAAAATGGCTTACAACGTGAACGTTTTTTGCCGACAATTGATATTATTAATCACTACTGTCAGGTTATATCAATCGACGGACCTGATGATCATCGATTATTAAAAACAGATATCAATAACTTTATATATCGAGATTTTAATATAGGGGGTGACACTGAAAGTCACTTTTTAACAAATCATTTTAAAGCGTTAGTCGTAGGTAACGTTCGTTATAATGATAATATTTTTATTAATAATAGGGCTATAGCCTTTAGGGCGAGCAGTGATAATACTATTTGGTTTGATTTCATGGCGCTGTGTTCAAGCCCTCGAAGCCAAAGAGACTATATCAAGCTAGCAGATCGTTTTACCAATGTACTTATCAGTAATGTGCCACAATTTAGTGGCGAATTAATCCCTGCTGTATTTTCTGGTGTTGAAGATGGTTATCAACGAAGTGGTGTAGTAATGGGGCAATTAAGAGGCTTGGATGATGAGGCTCGTCGTTTTATCGCGCTTGTCGATGAATTTTATGACCGAGGTGTTCGCTTAATTGTTACTGCAGATGTTGATATTGCTGAACTTTATCAAGGTACACAACTTAATTTTGAATTCGCCCGCTGTCGCTCACGCCTTTTTGAAATGCAACGATTAAGTTATATAAATACCACCTCTTACTCCTAAAATGTTAGTTGTTAAATTAACCATAAAGTTAATAATCTCGCCAAGTTATCGTTTAATCTATTTATCTTTAAATTAATATGTTTTTCTTACTTGTTGATATTAAAGGTATTTTAATCTTGGCATCAGACTTGTAAATAAACTGGTTAACTGGCGGTTTTTATTTCATTCAAGCCGCTATTGAAACGTTTAATTATAAAGGAAGATTAAGATGAAAACATTGATTGCAACAGCACTAATGATGGCAAGTACTTTAACTTATGCGCACGATAATTCTTTTTCGAGTGAAGCATGTAATGTTGACTTAAATGGTGGCATTAATATCAGTGATACAGAAATCGTATTTTCTAAAAATAAATCGTCACTTTATACCATTGCAAACAATGATACATTGCTGATCAAAGGTAAGGAAGTTACGTTAACATCTCATCAAAAATCATTGCTACGTGACTATTCAAGCCATATTCGTGATGTTGTACCTGAAGTCAAAAGCATCGCCTTAGACGCTATAGATTTAGCCATTGACGGCGTTAATCTCGCTTTTAACGAATTATTAGGCGAAGGCAATAACGTCAGTTCTGATCTCACTACACAATTAATCAGTATTCGTGGCGAAGTTAACGCTGAATTTAATAACCAAAATAGTTTCTATATTGATGAAGAGGGCTTTTCAGGGAAAGATTTTTTTGGTGATGATTTTGAGCAAAGAATTGAATCTGCGGTAGAAAGTACGATCAAAAACTCTTTAGGGACTTTAATGATTGCAGTGGGCCAAGAAATACTGTTTTCAGGTGGAGATATGGACGCCTTTGAAACTAAAATGGATAATTTTGGTGAACTCATTGGCAACGAAATGGAAACTCGAAGTGAGAGCATAGAAAAACGAGGTGAAGCGCTATGTCAGTCGATCATTGTGATTGATGAAATGGAAGAGCAATTAAGAAATAGTATTAATGAAATTGCTGATTATGATTTTATTACCGCGAGTATAAAAACAAGCCATAATGAGATCTAAACTATTGTTTATCATTACTTAACCATTTTTAGTTTTACATTGTGTTAAAGATAGATACCGCATAAATATTAGATGGATACAAAACAGTTAAAGCGTAACCGGGTTTAGGTTACGCTTTTTTATTGCCAATAAAGTAGGTGCACGTTAAAGTAGCGCCCTCAATAGCCCTGATATATATTTTATGCACGCTGTACAGCAACTCCACCAATATCGTAAAAGCTTAAGCACAACTACCTATAAGTCGAGAGGTCAGCGCGTTATTCGCTGTGAACTGTGCCGTTTAGCAAAGCCTTTTTGTATTTGCGCTTTAGCACCAAAGGTTAGCTCACAAGCCGGATTTTTGATGTTGATGTACGATACTGAAGTATTAAAACCGAGTAATACCGGAAAGTTAATCGCAGATTTGATACCAGACAGCTTTGCCTTTCTTTGGTCAAGAACCCAAGTAAACCCCGATATTATTAGTTTATTAAATGATCCTATGTGGCAACCTATGGTCGTTTTTCCAAAAGCTTATGCGGGTGAAGAACGTGAAATTTTCGATAATGAAATTACAGTCACATCAGGAAAACGACCGTTATTTATTATGCTGGATGGTAGTTGGCGAGAAGCTAAAAAAATGTTTCGCCGCAGTCCTTATTTACAAAACTTGCCTGTAGTGTCATTTACTCCAAAAACGCCGGAGGACTCGACAGAGCTTAGCTCACGTTATCAAATTCGTTTGGCGGCTAATAATACAGAATTAGCGACAGCTGAAGTCGCTGCACAGGTTTTATCTCTAGCAGGAGAGCAAACTAATGCTGATTTACTCGATCTTTGGTTTGATGTTTTTAGTTATCAATATCAACGCGGTGTTTGCCAAATAAATAAAGCTAATCCAAATGCTGTGGCAGATTACACAGCGTTTGCCAAACTTAATGGCATCACTTTGGCTAAAGATATAACGAACTAAAGCAGTTTATTCTAAAAGCTTAATTTTAAATGCATGAAAACACTGCAGCTAAAGCAAAACTATTTTATAATAATGCACATTATTGAAACGAGGTTAATTTATGAAAATATGTGGTGTTGAATTAAAAGGTAACGATGCAATTATTTGTATCATGTCGCGGGAAAGTGGGTTGTACGACATACCAAAAACGCGCGTACAAAAAATTAGTCTTGTTGATGCTGGTGATGCAGAGCAAGTACAATACTTTCAGTTTGCTTTTGCCAAACTGATGGAAGATTATAAAGTTGATAAAGTGGTTATTAGAGGCCGAGCTTTAAAAGGCAAGTTTTCGGGTGGTCCAGTTGGCTTTAAATTAGAAGCAGCCATTCAATTGATAAAAGATTTACCTGTAGAAATATTGGCGGGTACTTTTATCAAAAAAGCATTAACACGCAGCCAAGTAGATATCGACTTTCGTGATACAGGTTTAAAGCAATATCAAGAAAGTGCGTTTGAAACAGTATTTGCTTTTTTTGAAGGCAGTATGTATTTACAATAAATACAAATGTTATAAACAGTTAATAAAAAGGGTCGCTATTTAGCGACCCTTTTTTCGTTTAGTTAACAGTTAAATTTTATCTTATTTACTTGTTAAACCTCGACGTTCTAGTAAAGGCTCTACTTTTGGATCTTGGCCTCTGAATCGACGATACATAATAGTTGGATCGTCAGTTCCACCACTTTCCAATACATGTTTACGGTATAACTCAGCAGTTTTTTGATCGAATATGCCATTTTCTTTAAAGGCTAACCAAGTATCAGCATCATAGATGTTTGACCAAATATAACCGTAATATCCAGCTGAATAACCACCAGAAAATATGTGAGAGTAATAACCTGTTTTATATCTAGGCGCGATTTGTTCAATCAGGCCAATTTCTTTTAATACCTTTTGCTCAAAAGCATTAGCATCTTGTAGCTCAGCTGTTTCTAATGAGTGCCAGCTCATATCAAGTAATGCAGCTGATAAGTACTCAGTGGTGCCAAAACCTTGATTGAACTTGCCAGAAGCTTGAATTTTTTCAACCAATGCTTGAGGAATAACTTCACCTGTTTGATAGTGTTTAGCAAAGTTTGCTAATACTTCAGGCTCAGTCATCCAGTTTTCCATGACTTGAGAAGGGTATTCAACATAGTCTCTAGGCAATGCAGTACCGGTTTGTGAGCGATAATAGCCATCTGATAATAAACCTTGAATCGCATGACCAAATTCATGGAATAAGGTTGATGCTTGATCAAAGGTTAGTAACGTAGGTTTGTCGCCAACAGGACGAGGATAGTTTAAGACATTATAAATAATAGGCGTAACATCTTCACCGTTCATACGATATTGCTTACGGAAGCTGCTCATCCAGGCACCGCCACGTTTGCTTTCACGAACGTAGTGATCTGTCATAAATACACCAATGTAACTTTCGTCACGATCGTACACTTCAAATGTACGAACTTCTGGATGATATTTAGGTAAGTCGTCGCGCTCTTTAAAAGTAACACCCCAAAGTTTTTCTGCGGTAAAGAAAACACCTTGTAGAGTCGCTTCTAGTGAAAAATAAGGTTTGGTTTCTGACGCGTCAATATCAAAGCGTTCTTTACGAATTTTTTCAGAGTAATACCACCAATCCCATGCAGCTACTTTGAAGTTGCCACCTTGTGCATCAATCATTTTTTGAATATCAGCCGTTTCTTCTTTTGCACGCTCAAGAGCAGCAGGCCATACTTTATTCAATAATTCGAAAACATTTTCTGGTGTTTTTGCCGTGGCATTTTCAAGCACAAAGTGTGCGTGAGTTTTATAGCCTAACAACTGTGCTTTTTGAAAACGAAGGCTCGCCATCTCGCTGGCAATAGCTTGGTTGTTATTGGCATTGTCGTTATTACCACGCATGGTATAACCTTTATAGATGGTTTCACGCAGTTTACGGTTGCTTGAGTAGGTTAAAAATGGATTTTTACTTGGGCGATGCGTGGTGAATACCCATTTACCTTCATGTCCGCGAGTTGTTGCTGTTTCACTTGCCGCCGCAATAATATCATCAGGTAAACCTGCTAAATCAGCTTTGTTGTCAATGACCATTTCAAAGCCGTTAGTTTCCGCAAGCAAGTTCTCTCCAAACTTTAAACTTAAACCACTAAGCTTTTCATTTAAATCACGCAGTGTGAGCTTGTCAGCATCGTTTAGGTTGGCACCACCTCTAACGAAGCTTTTATAGGTTTTTTCTAATAAAAGCTTTTGTTCTGTACGTAAATTGAATTTATCTTGATTGTTATAAACGTCTTTTACGCGCATGAATAGTGCGTCGTTAAGTGCAATGTCATCACCTAAAGCAGAAAGCTTTGGTGATATCTCTTTTGCAATAGCGCGCATTTCATCGTCTGACATTGAGCCTATTAGGCCATAAAAAGTGTTACTGACTTTATTTAAAAAATCACCTGACTTTTCCATTGCTACAATAGTATTTTCAAAAGTAGGGCGTGATTTCACTCTTGTTATTGCATCTACTTCTAGTTTATTTTGTGCAATGCCATGATAAAAAGCAGGTAAGTAGTGACTTTTTTTGATTTTATCAAATGGAGGAATACCATGAGGTGTATCATATTCAGAAAAAAATGGATTGCTTGCAGTTATGTCTACTTGTTCTACTTCAACAACGTTAGAAGTATCTATGTTTTGTTGGCAACCGGCTAAAGCGATAGCAATTGCCAATGGCGCTAGATAACGAATTTTCATTAAATGACCTTTATTAGTTTATGCCCAAGGGCTGATAAGGTTAATTCAAGGTGATAACTCACCAAGAAGTTGCACTGATTCTATGTTGCACAAGTGTTATGTACAAGAGCATGACTTAAAAATTCGATGAGTGGCTCGGTATGGGCGTTAAAACTCTGTCATATATAATATAAAACCGTTTTTAAATGACATTTAATTCATTGTATATTTCAGCGGTTAAAAATCACTCGACAAAATGTAGTTTAATTTGTAATATTAATTACGATGACTTTCGTATATTGAGTGGAATAATCATATCAAACGCTATATTTGTGCATAAGGATTTGAAAATGAATTATATAAAATGGTTTTTAACTTTTGCTATCGTACTATCCTTAGGTTGCTCGAGTGTTAAGGATAATAAAGTAAAACAAGCAAGGGTTAGCTTAAATAGTGATCTATTCTCACTGAATAACTTAGCACTCTCTGAAGATAGCTTATATGCACTTACTGAACGTCAGCAACAAACCTTTTTAAAGTTTCATCAACAAAAAATTGCTCAAGGTTATTTGCCACATGAAAGTGTAAGGCTATTCTTAGAAAATAAATTATCTCAATTTACCTATTATGGGCAAACTTATACTGCCAGTGAAGCTATGGCTAAAAATAGCGGTAACTGTATGAGCCTAGCAATATTAACCACTGCATTTTCTAGATTGGCTGGTGTTGAAATAGACTATCGAAAAATGAACTCACTACCCATTTATGAAAAGCATGGTAATGTGCTTTTGTCTTCAAGCCATGTCCAATCTTTACTATACGATCCTAGCTTTATCGCAGAAGAAGATTACTATTACATTTACCGTCCTGCTATTGTGATCGACTATTTTCCACAAGAAAGTAATATTCGTTCAAAAACTGTTAATTCAAATGAGTTTTTAGCCATGTATTACATAAATAAAGGGGCTGAATTTTATATTCAAAAAGACTTCGATAACGCATTTATTTATGCCGAGCATGCTTACATGTTGGATGAGAGTAATGTCTCATCAATAAATTTACTTGCTTTGTTACATAAGAAAAAAGGTGATATTGAAAGTGCAGAACGTTTGTATTTAGCCGCGATGGCAAGTGATGATGTCAATATTAGTGTGTTAGATAATTATGTTACTTTATTGAAACAGCAGGGTAGGTCAAAAGACGCTAAAGAGGTTAAATCTCAAATAGAAAATATTTACGATCCTAATCCATATCACTGGTTAGAAAAAGCTCAGTTTGCAAATTATAACAAAGACTATAGCGATGCAGAACGATATTACCGCAAAGTGATTAAGCTAGCGCCTTATGTCAAACAAGCGTATTTTGAACTGCACGAAGTTTATCTAGTACAAGGTAAGGTGCAATATGCAATTTCAACCTTAGAAGCATCATTACCTTGGTTACATGAGCCGAAACAAAAACGAAAATATAAAAAGCAATTATATCAGCTCACTGTCGCTATTTAGCTTGCAATAAGGGGGCAGACATACAACCTCCCTTATTGCGTTTTCCATCCAAAACTCATATCACTTGTTATTCATCGAGTTTTTTAACTATCTCTTTAACCGCCAGTTCAAGTCGCGGGTCGGTGATATCAGAGCTGGTATATTTGAATATCACTTGATTATTCTTATTGATAAAGTAGGTTGTAGGTGTGCCTCTTACGCCATAAAGCTTTGCAACTTCATCACCATTAACGGCGGTTGGAAATTTATAGCCCCGAGCAGCTAATTCATCTTGAGGAAGCGTACCTTCGTCTTCATTAAAACTAATAGCTACAAGTTTAACGCCTTGTTGTTGATACTTTTTCTCAAGTTCGACCAACTTAGGTTGAAGCACCTTACAGTAAGGACACCAAGTCGCCCAAAAATGAAGTATTGTTGCTTGCCCTTCAAATTGCGCTGAAGAAATACGCTCTCCTGATTGAGTTTTAAGATCCCAAGCTGGCGCTTGTGGGCAACAGGAGTTTCCTCTGCACTGGCACTTATCGAAAGTAAGCTCAATACTATAAAAGTGCCAGGGATTATTTTTTTACATAAGGTTTTTAGATAAATCAATTGCGTTGCTCAGTAAATTAAATATTGTCTATATAAATTGACCTTGCAAAGTCGATTATGGTTTCAAAAAATTTATTATATTTTAATCTCTTCTTTGTACTTTATTTTATTTTAGCTTCGTTCAGCTAAAATCATATCTGCTGCTTTAGCTGCAATCATCATCGTTGGTGCGTTGGTATTGCCGCTAATAAGTGTTGGCATTATTGAAGCATCGACAACCCTTAATTGTTTAATGCCATGAACCTTTAATTGCTCGTCGACTACTGATAATTCATCTTGGCCCATTTTGCAGGTGCCAACAGGGTGGTAGATGGTATTACACTTTTCTTTGAGAAACTGATGGATTTCTTGCTCTGAATTACAGTTTTCATCTGGAAAAATAAAATTAACATGAGTGGATGATAACGGGGGCGTAGATAATATCTTTTTAGCAATTCTAACCCCTTTGATCATGGTATCAATATCATCTTGATGGTCTAGCATATTCAATTGAATACGCGGATGTTGTGTTATTTTATTGCTGTTAAGCGTTACTGTGCCACGACTTTTTGGTCTAAGTAAACAAACATGTAACGATATACCATAGGTACAAAGTAACTTATGATTTCTGCCGTGATCGTCCATTGCAGCAGGTACAAAATGCAACTGTAAATCAGGTTCAGTGACAGTGGGATCTGATTTTATAAAACCACCAGTTTCAGCAATCACTGTGGTTAATAAGCCTTCGCGTTTTGTAATGAACTTCCAGGCTTCTTTTGCCCCCCACCAGATCGCTTTTGGTCGGTAGGCCAATAACTCAGTTCTTTTATGCTGAGCTACGTTAAGCACATCAACATGATCCTGTAAATTTTTTCCTACACCCTCTAATGAGTGTACAACTTCAATGTTATGTTTTTCTAATTCAGCTTTTGGCCCGATACCTGAAAGCATCAATAATTGGGGGGAATTTATTGTCCCCGCACTAACAATGACTTCGTGTTTAGCGATTAATTGCTTAACTTTGCCCTGATGTTTATAGATTACTCCCGTGGCAATGTTGTTATTAACGATCACTTTTTCAACTTGGGTTTGCGTAATAACGGTTAAGTTACTGCGGTGCAAATTAGGCGTTAAAAAGGCTTTTGCAGCACTATGTCTTAATCCCTCTTTTTGAGTAACTTGATAATAGCCAACACCTTCTTGCGATGGTCCATTGAAATCGACATTTTCAGGGTAGCCGGCTGCCACTGCAGATTGAATGAAATCTTCATTAATTGCGGGTTTAGAGACTGAGTCAGCAACATTTAAAGCGCCGCCGACACCATGAAACTCGTCAGCACCACGCTCTTGGTTTTCAAGGGCTTTAAAGTAGGGCAGAACATCGTTAAAGCTCCAACCTGTGTTACCTAAGCTTTGCCAATGATCATAATCTTGTTGTTGCCCTCTGACATAAAGCATAGCGTTGATTGAGCTACTGCCACCCAAGGTTTTACCACGCGGGGTGAAAATTTCTCTATTAATTAACGTTTTTTCTTGGTGGGAGTTAAATTGCCAATTTAGGGTATGACTTTGCAATAGCGCTATAATACCTATAGGTAAGTGGATTAACCAATTTTTATCAGCTTTACCGGCTTCTAACAGGCAAACACTGTGTTCACCACTTGCAGATAATTTATCAGCTAAAACACAACCAGCTGAACCAGCCCCAATGATTATAAAATCAAACGTTTCCAAACTACCACCTACATCAGCTTAAGCTAATTAATTATTATGAGTAACACATCAGACCACTATGATATAAAATAATTATATATTCAAGTAGCGTTATATTCACTCAAAAAAAAAGCTGAACGTCTGTTCAGCCTTTTTAAGAAATGATGTAAAGCACTCAATAATAGTAACGAGAGGCTATTTTAATCCAAGGACCTTTTTACCTTGTTTAAAAGTAATATCAACAGGGATTTTTGCTGTTTCTAAACTCGCTAAATCAGTGGCTAAACTGGCGTTGATAACGCCACTCTTTGCGACCAATTTATCAACCCTTGATAATCTCCGTTACCTTGTAACATTAAAATTAATTCAGAGAGTGAGTCAATCGCAGCGGTCATCTTCTCTACATTCACGCGATATAAACCTTGTTCATTGCGGGTGAATGCTTCATGTTCTGCAAAGTAGTTAAATCGAACCATATTAGCTTTACCATGAGCTGAACTTGCGCCAAAACGTACTGAGCGAAATATGCCGGTTAAGAAGGTCGTGTAGTAATCTTCAAGTGTGCCTTCGGTAATAACATTTTTCGCTAGCAATTGACGGATCATATAAAGACCTAATATATCAGCTTTGCCTTCTTCTAAAGCTGAAGCATGCTCTTTTAATGATTGGCGAACGCTGCCTTTGTTATTAATGGTGTTTTTAATACCGAGTCCGTGTGCGACTTCATGGAACATAGTATTGGCAAAAAAGGCCGTGAATGTTACATTCTTACGTTGTTCGGGTACGATCAATGTTTCGGCAATAGGGCTCATTATAGCGTCAAACTTTGCTCGCATAGCATTCTTTAATTGTAAGCGTCGAGTCCCCTTTTCTAATTGAACCTGTTCGTCATTTGGCAGGTTTATAGCGATTGTTTTACCACCAGCATTAGCATGACCCGCGTAATAAATAACATCATAAGCATTTAGGTCAGCATCTGAACCAGGCACTTCGGCTTTATATTTTTTGCTAACGGGTAAGCCACGTTGTAGCTCAGGCAAATACTCAGCGTATTTTGCAAGTTTTTCACTCCATGACATATCTTTGATCAGTACATATGATTCAAACGCTGCGCGATAACCAAAAAGCTGATCTTCATAAGTCTCAATCGGACCTATAACAATATCAATTGGGTTGCTTTTCATGTCCATCCAAGCAAAATCTGATGCTTGAAAGTCGTCATTACGAATCGCTTTAGCGCGCATATTTAGATAGTTAGCAAATTCTTTATTATCTGCGAAAGTAGCTGCTTTTTCTAAAATGACGGCAATACGGTTAATTTCATCACTGTAGGCTTCTGAAAAAGCAATGGTACTTAATTCACCATTTTTATTTCTGAGTACTAATGAATACAAGCCATTTTTATCTTCGAATGTGGCTTTTTCAAATTCTGCTTTGCTCATGTCGCTAGGGTAAAATTGAGCTCCAGGGCTTTTAGCTTTTATATTACTTAAAAAAGCTTGGTCGCCATTTAAGCGATCCCAAGGTCCATAATTAATACGAGCAAACTCTCTTACTTTTTCATCACTTATTGATGCTAAAAAGCTGTTTTTATCTTGTCCGAATGCTTGTTGCCAAAATAAACCATCAATAATGTCTGAAGCTTCAATCAGCAAAGACAGCATTTTTTTCTGATTACTGGATAGGTGCGATAGGTCAGCTGTCAAAGTAACGGTTTTATATATATCTAAGCGATCTTGATATTGAGGTAAAAGGTTAACAGTAGCCGATGTTGTTATTTCGGTGTTGTTGCCACCGCAAGCGGTTATTGTGCCAGCGATGAGTAGCATTGAAGCTATTTTTGAAAGTTTCATGTAAAGTTCTCTTTATAAATACCGGCTAGAGATTAACAAAATCTTTGATAAGCGCAAGTTTCAAGAGAAATTAAATACTATGGTTGAGGATTTTTAGACATAAAAAAACCGGCATAAGCCGGTTTTTTAATTCTTTATAAAAATTAAAGCGCTTTAATAGCAGCGTTTAAACGGCTCTTACTACGAGCGGCTTTATTTTTATGAATAAGACCTTTGCTTGCATAACGATCTAAAATCGGTGCAGCAGCAGCAAATTCTGTAGATGCTTTTTCTTTGTCACCGGCTTCGATAGCAGAAATTACTTTTTTAAGTAAAGTACGCATCATTGAGCGACGGCTTGCATTGTGTTGACGGCGCTTTTCAGATTGTATTGCGCGCTTCTTAGCAGACTTTGAGTTAGCCAAGGTGAACTCCTAAAATTGAATAAATATTGCCTAAATTTAAGGCGACGAAATATGCCTGTTTTTAACTGGTTTGTCAAATAATTTACTGCTTTAATTTGACCGTTCGGATAATTACCCGTTTGTATAAATAAAACCAATGGCGCATTCTAAAGTTTTTAGTTAAAAGTTGGAAGTGTTGTTGTACTTTGATTTAAACATTTTTTTAATTATTTTTAATTTTTATATGCATTTTATTAATAAAACTCCTGCTAAGCCTTATTTGGTGGGAGATCATGTTATTTATGACACAATAATTGTTAGGGCATTAAAGTATTGTCTATCAATTTGTAAAAGCCTCATAATAGGTGAATATCAGCTACTGGGCGGCAATTTACGGTTTTCTCGATTACACAATCTTGATATTAGCTGATTAATTAGGCGTTCCTATATCAAAAATATATCAAATAAAAAAATTAAAAAATAATGTTGAGGTTATCTGTTTGAGTAAAAAATTAATTAAGTCGGGACTTATTGTTAGTGCAATGACATTAATTTCTCGTGTTCTTGGCTTAGTACGAGATATTGTTATTGCCAACATTATGGGAGCGTCTGCATCGGCAGATGTGTTCTTTTTTGCAAATAAAATACCTAATTTTTTCCGTCGACTTTTTGCCGAAGGCGCTTTTGCTCAAGCCTTTGTTCCGGTATTAAGCGAATATCACACGCTTGATGAGGAACACACCACTAACGAAACTCGAAAACTTATTGCTCAAGTGTCAGGAACCTTAGGTGTTATTATCACACTGGTGACTTTATTTGGGATGATAGCTTCGCCGTTAATAGTGGCTTTATTTGGCTTTGGTTGGTTTTTAGATTGGCTAAATGATGGTCCCGCAAGTGATAAATTTGATCTAGCCAGTGTCTTACTAAAAATTACCTTTCCTTATTTGTGGTTCGTTAGTTTTACTGCACTTTCAGGGGCAATATTAAACACCTATGGCCGTTTTGCTGTATCAGCATTTACGCCTGTATTATTAAACGTAGGTATTATTGCCTGTGCTATTTACCTAGCACCTAACATGGAAAATCCTGCTTTCGCACTTGCTTGGGGGGTGTTTTTAGGTGGTTTTATTCAATTTGCATTTCAATTACCTTTCCTCTATCGCGCAGGTGCTTTGGTTAAACCTACTTGGTCATGGCACTCTCCTGGCGTAACAAAAATACGTAAGTTAATTCTTCCTGCTCTGTTTGGTGTCTCGGTAACACAAATTAATTTACTCCTAGATACTATTATCGCCAGTATGCTGATTACTGGCTCTATCAGTTGGTTATATTACGCGGATCGCTTATTAGAATTTCCTTTGGGTTTATTTGGCATTGGTATTGCGACTGTCATACTGCCCAGTTTAGCTAAACTTCATACAAAAAAAGACACGCAAGAATTTAGCGATACGGTAGATTGGGGACTAAGAATTGTCTCACTATTTGGCTGGCCGGCTCTAGCGGGGTTAATGGTGTTAGCACAACCCATCATTATGGTGTTGTTTATGCGTGGTGAGTTTACACAGTTTGAAGTTCTACAAGTGTCATACGCCTTGTTCGCTTATCTTTCTGGCCTGTTAAGTTTTATGTTCATTAAAGTGCTAGCGCCAGGTTATTACGCCCGCCAAGATACTAAAACACCCGTTAAGATAGCTATTAAGGCTATGGTGGCCAATATGGCCTTTAATTTAATGCTAGCACCGTTTTTTGGTTATGTAGGCTTAGCGATAGCGACCACGTTATCAGCCACACTCAATGCTATGATGCTTTATCACGGTTTAAAATCGGCTAATGTTTTTCAACTTTCAGGTAAAACTTGGTGGTTTATTTCTCGGCTGATCTTTTCAGCAGGGGTAATGGCGTTGATTGTAAATTATTTGTCACCTGAGTTTGATATTTGGCTTTCATATGGTTTCGTTAAGCAAGTTACACAACTTTTGATCTGCATTACTAGTGGTGTAGTGAGTTATGTCATTTGTTTAATATTATTGGGTGTGAGACTTTCAGATATTAAAGTGGCACAAAAAAACAGCTAATTAGCTTAATTTTTATCGTAAAATAAGTGCGGCTAAAGGCTGATTCTTATGACGGACTAATATATAATTCAGCGGTTTTTATTCTTTAATGATTTCGCGAGTAGTAAAGCGCTATGAGCAGTAAGGTTTTTTAATTTCATGCAATTAACACGTGGCATTCATAATATGCGTATTAGTGACGATAATAATCGTCAGGGTTGCGTGTTAACGATCGGTAATTTTGACGGCGTACATTTAGGTCATAAACAAGTCATTTTAGCGTTAGTTGCTAAAGCAAAAGAATTAAATTGTGAAGCAGCTGTGTTGGTATTTGAACCACAGCCACAAGAGCTTTTTTCTCCAGAAACCGCACCCGCAAGATTATGTCGATTACGCGATAAATATGTCTTATTAAAAAACTTAGGTATTGATAGATTAATTTGTATCAATTTTAACAAGAAATTTGCTAGTCTAACCGCCGAGACTTTTATTGAAGAGTTGTTAGTCAAACGCTTAGCTATTAAACACTTGATCGTTGGAGATGACTTTCATTTTGGTCAATACCGCCAAGGTGATTTCTCTATGCTTAAAGCCGCAGGCGAAAAGTTTGCTTTTTCAGTATCAGATACAGCAAGTCACAAGCTAGCGGGTTGCCGAGTTAGTAGTACAGCCATTAGGCAGTTGCTAGAAAATGATGACTTAAGCGGTGCGCAAACCATGTTAGGGCGTCCATACTCTATTATTGGAAAAGTATTTCATGGCGATAAACGTGGCCGTGAAATGGGCTTTCCAACCGCTAATATAAAATTAAAACGCCGTGTATCGCCTGTTTCAGGGGTTTATGTGGTACAAGTAAAAAGCCAATTTGGTGAGCATTATGGTGTTGCCAATATAGGTTCAAGACCGACAGTTGCCGGAATTAGGCAGCAATTAGAAGTACATATATTTAATTTTGATAACAATTTGTATGGTGCAATCATCGAAGTGGTTATGTTGAAAAAACTACGTAGTGAACAAAAATTTAGTTCGCTGCCTGCATTGATTGAACAAATTGGCATTGATACAGAACAAGCTCGCACTTTTGTGCAACATTTAGCGACAACTTAACACAACTATTTCAGATTGATAAACTAGTGATATGTTAAGTACCAGAATATAACACCACACTGAGCCAAGCTTTAGTGAGACTATGACAACGGATATTTATTTTAATGAGTGATTACAAGCAAACCCTAAATTTGCCCGCTACTTCTTTTGCAATGAAAGGTAACATGGCGAACCGTGAACCTAACATGCTAAAAGAATGGGCTGAAAAAGACTTATATGGTCAAATTCGCGCTGCTAAAAAAGGCAAAAAGTCATTTATATTGCATGACGGACCACCTTATGCCAATGGTGATATTCATTTAGGTCACTCTGTTAATAAAATTTTAAAAGACATTATAGTTAAGTCAAAAACTTTATCAGATTACAATGCGCCATACGTTCCAGGTTGGGATTGTCATGGTTTACCGATTGAATTGATGGTTGAGAAAAAAGTTGGTAAACCCGGTCATAAAGTATCAGCGAGTGTTTTTCGTGAGAAGTGTCGCGAATATGCTGCTAAGCAAGTCAGTGCACAGCGTGAAGATTTCAAACGTTTAGGTGTTTTTGCTGATTGGAATAATCCGTATCGTACGATGGATTTTGATACCGAAGCCAACATTATACGTTCATTAGGTAAAATTGCTGAAAATGGCCATTTACACCAAGGGTTCAAACCTGTGCATTGGTGTACAGATTGTGGTTCTTCTTTAGCTGAAGCTGAAGTTGAGTATCAAGATAAACAATCACCAGCGATTGATGTAAAATTTACTGTTGTTGATCAAAGCGTTGCTGACAAATTTAATCACCCAGAAGATCATCCAGGTGAAGGTTTAGTCTCCGTTGTTATCTGGACAACAACTCCATGGACCTTACCTGCTAACCGCGCAGTTTCAGTTAATGCAGAGGTAGAATACACCTTAGTACAATGTGATACCGAGCAAGGGAAAGAGCGCTTTATCTTAGCCTCTGATCTAGTGACTTCATGTATGGATCGTTTTGGTATCAGTAAATACCATGCATTAGGTTTTTGTAAAGGTAGCGATTTAGATTTAGTGCAACTTAAACATCCATTTTATGATTTTACCGTGCCGGTTATTTTGGGTGAACATGTTACCACTGATTCAGGTACCGGTTGTGTACACACCGCACCAGGTCATGGTGTAGAAGATTTTGTTGTTGGTAAGCTTTATAACTTAGAAGTTGCTAACCCTGTAGGCGCTAATGGCGTTTATTTAGAAGATACGCCATTGTTTGCTGGGCAACATGTTTTTAAAGCCAATGCAAATGTCGTTGAAACTTTAAAAGAACATGGCACATTAGTGCATCATCATGCGCTAGAACATTCTTATCCTCATTGCTGGCGTCATAAAACGCCATTGATTTTCCGTGCGACCCCGCAATGGTTTATCAGTATGGATAATAAAGGTTTACGTAAAGACTCTTTAAGCGAAATTGAAAAAACTCAGTGGATCCCTGATTGGGGTCAACGCCGAATCGAATCTATGGTAGAAGGTCGTCCAGATTGGTGTATATCACGCCAACGTACGTGGGGCGTGCCAATGGCATTATTCATTCATAAAGATACCGGTGCCTTGCATCCTCGCAGTATCGAACTGATTGAAACCGTTGCTAAGCGTGTTGAAGATAAAGGCATTCAAGCATGGTTTGATTTAGAAGCTTCAGAGCTGATAGGCAATGACGCACAAGAATACGTTAAAGTGCCTGATACCCTTGATGTTTGGTTCGACTCAGGTACAACGCATTACTCCGTTGTAAAAGCCCGTGAAGAATTTGATGGCATTGCTGATTTGTACTTAGAAGGCTCAGATCAACATCGTGGTTGGTTTATGTCTTCAATGATTTCGTCTGTGGCGATGAATGGCAAAGCACCTTATAAACAAGTGCTAACGCATGGTTTTGTGGTTGATGCTAAAGGTCATAAAATGTCGAAATCTTTAGGCAATGTAATTACACCTAAAGAAATTACCAACACACTAGGTGCTGATATTTTACGCTTGTGGACAGCATCGGTAAATTACACACAAGAAATCACTGCAGGCGATGAAATATTTAAACGCCAAGCAGATGCTTACCGTCGTATTCGCAATACGGCACGCTTTTTACTGTCTAACTTAAATGGCTTTGACCCTAAAACAGATTCAATTGCTTTAGATGATATGGTTGCACTTGATCGTTGGGCTTTAGATAAAGCTGCACAGTTACAAGCCGATATTATTGCCGCTTACGATGAATATGAATTTCACGTAGTCGTGCACAAGTTAATGAACTTCTGTACAACTGAGCTAGGTGGTTTTTATTTAGATATTATTAAAGATAGACAATACACAGCTAAAGAAGACAGTGTTGCACGACGTTCATGTCAAACGGCGATGTATTTAATTGCCGAGGCAATGACACGTTGGATGGCACCAATTTTGTCTTTTACTGCACAAGAAATTTGGCAGGCGCTACCAACAGCTTCAGATGAGACTCGTGAAGAATTTGTCTTCACTGGTGTTTGGTTTGATGGCTTACCAAAAACTTCAACCGACAGTGCTTTAAATAACGATTATTGGAACGAGCTTTTATTAGTGCGTACTGAAGTCAATAAAGCCTTAGAAAATGCTCGAAAAGAAAAGCAAGTAGGTAAAGCGCTAGAAGCCGCTGTAACATTGTATGCGACAAGCGAACTTGCAGAAAAACTACAGCAATTAGGTGAAGAGTTACGTTTTGTCTTAATCACTTCTAAAGCCGTTGTTAACGTCGTTGAAAGTGCACCTAAAGACACACTAGCTACTGAAGTCAAAGGTTTATGGTTAACTGTTGCACCAGCTGAAGGTGCAAAGTGTGATCGTTGTTGGCATGTTACTGAAGATATTGGTCAAAGCGAACAACACCCAGAGTTATGTGGACGTTGTATTAGCAACGTAGATGGCGAAGGCGAAGTACGTAAATTCGCTTAAGTTCAACCTGTGTTAATGCGATTAAAACTAAAACGTGCAGTGCTTTAAATAAGTCTGCACGTTTTCTAGTTATTAAAAGCTTGAAGTATTGCGTATTGAGCGCGAATAATAAAAGTGAAGTTTTTGTGTTATGAAAAATTTATTTACCCAAACAGGCTTACGTTGGTGGTGGTTAACCGCTATTTTTTTAATAGCTGATCAAGTAACTAAGCAATTAATAGTCAGTAATATGGACTTATATCAATCTATCGATATTTTGCCATTTTTCAACTTAACTTATGTACATAACCTTGGTGCAGCATTTAGTTTTCTTGCTGATCAAGGCGGTTGGCAACGTTGGTTTTTTACCGCAATCGCTGCCATTGCTAGTATCGTTTTTATTGTATGGTTAGCAAAAACACCTAAACAACAAGTGCTGTTGTCGGTGGCATTTGCGTTCATGTTAAGTGGCGCTGTTGGCAATCTTATTGATCGAGTATTATTTGGCTATGTAATCGACTTTTTAGATTTTTATGGCTTTGGTTATCATTTTCCTGCTTTTAATATTGCCGACTCCATGATTTTTATTGGTGCCGCTTTGATGATTTTTGATTCATTTAAAAACGGTGAGTCAAGCAAAACAAAACAAGATATTAACTCTTAAAGAGAACATTACATGACAAATTTAGTGACGGCATCATCAGAAATTATTGCTCATATTACAATGAAGCTAGCCGATGGCTCTGCGGCGGACAGTACCAAAGTTAATAAAAAGCCAGCAAAAATTATTATGGGTGATACTAGTATTTCACCAGCATTTGAAGCACAGTTGCTTGGTATGTCAGCAGGTGAAAGTAAAGAGTTTGTGCTAGCAGCAGTTGATGCCTTTGGTGAACCCTTACCAGAAAATATTCATTATATGGATATCAGCAAGTTCAGTGAAGAAGCACCAGCGAAAGTGGGCAATATTATAACTTTTACCCAACCGGGCGGTGAGTTACCTGGCATGATAAAAGACGTTTCAGGAAGTTCAGTGACTATCGATTTTAATCATCCTTTATCTGGACAAGAAGTTACTTTTGTAATTGACGTAGTCGACGTTATATAAGTAATCTAGTTAATTAAGTTAAGCAATTATTTAAGTTAAGCAATTATTTAATTTAAGACCTTATTTAAGTTACGCAGTTTAATAAGTTAAGCAACAATGAGAATGTTATGGAAATTATTTTAGCTAATCCTCGTGGATTTTGTGCTGGTGTTGATCGAGCGATAAGTATCGTTGACCGAGCATTAGATTTATTTGAAGCACCAATTTATGTCCGTCATGAAGTCGTTCATAACAAATTTGTGGTCAATGGTTTAAAAGATCGCGGTGCAGTATTTGTTGATGAATTAAATGAAGTGCCAGACGATAGTACCGTTATATTTAGTGCTCATGGTGTGTCTAAATTAGTGCGTAATGAAGCAAAAAATCGTGGATTAAAAGTTTTTGATGCAACTTGCCCATTAGTCACTAAAGTGCATATGGAAGTTTCAAGAACGAGTAGAAAAGACATTGAATGTATTCTTATCGGTCACGCTGGACACCCAGAAGTTGAAGGTACTATGGGGCAATATGAAAGTGTAGAAGGTGGTATTTATTTAGTTGAATCTACTGAAGATGTGGCAACACTTGAAATAAAAAATCCTGAAAAACTTTATTACTGTAGCCAAACTACATTATCTGTTGACGATACAAGCGATGTTATTGACGCACTAAGAAAGAAATTCCCATTAATTCAAGGTCCGCGTAAAGATGACATTTGTTATGCAACGCAAAATCGTCAAGATGCAGTAAGATCTATTGCAGAACAAGTGGAGTTGTTACTTGTTGTGGGTGCTAAAAATAGTTCAAACTCTAATCGATTACGAGAATTGGCTGAAAAAATCGGCACCACTTCTTATTTAATTGATACCGCCGCTGATATTGATGTTTCATGGTTAACTGATGTTAAAAAAATTGGTGTAACCGCTGGAGCTTCAGCACCTGCAATACTGGTTCAGCAAGTGATAGAAGCGCTAAAATCCTTTGGTGGACAAGAGGTTATTGAATACCCAGGGAAAGAAGAAAATACTGTATTTGCGGTGCCGATAGAATTACGCTAGTCTTAGGGTATATTATTTGCAGCTATTGCCTGTATTGGTTTTCTAAATTTTTTGAAATAAGAGACCATTTATATCTGCAAATTAACATTTTCGAGTAGTAAGGGCTAAAGTAAGAGAAATTACTCGTCATAATAAATTAAGGTATGGGTTAATGAAGTTCACCAATGTGATTTTTAACACATATAAATTACTGTTAAGTAGTGATTTTTCAAGTCCCTATCAAAACTTTTCTTTGTCTAGAATAAACCCTTTTAATCTATTTCTTTTTGCAATAATAACAACATTGTCTATATTTTATTTATTCATATTTGAAGGGAGATTAAATATTGAACAATACATTTTCACGTGTTCCCTCTAAAAAACCCTCGGTAAATAAAGGACTTACATTTATTGAAGTGTTGGTCGCTGTTTTCATTTTAGTAACCGGAATTTTAGGTGCTGTGGCTATGCAGGCATCAGCAAAGAAAGGCAGTTTTGATGCAATGCAACGTTCTGTTGCATCAGCGTTAGCACAAGATATTGTTGAGAGAATGCGAAGTAATAATGCAACGGCTCTCGCCGGATATGCAGCGACAGACTATGGTGTACAACTCGATACACCACCCGATAAACGATGCAATACAATTGCGGGACTATGCTCTCCAGCCGAAATGATGGGGAATGATAGATATGAATGGGAAGTTTCTCTTATGGGGGCTGATGTTGTTAATGGCGGCAATAACCGTGCTGGCTTAACGGGCGTTCGGGGATGTATTAGCCAAGCAGCAAATGCGGTAACTGTTGTTGTAAGTTGGGAAGGTCGAACAGATATTGCTGATGCTAAAAAAGATAGTTGTGGCACCGCTAGTACCAAAAGGCGACAAGTTATTGTTAAGGCGTTTATAAATTAATATGAAAAAACAACTCGGTTATACCTTAATTGAAATATTTATTTCCTTGGCTATTGGCTTAGCACTTTTTGCTGGTATTTTAAGTGTTTTCGTGGGTATGAAAACGACTACTCAAGAAACAGCAACTTATGGCGAATTACAAGAAAACGGTCGTTTTGCATTAAGTGTGCTAAGTGATGACTTATTAAGACAAAATTTTTGGGGCGATTATACCGGTACATTAGATAACTCAATGCTAAATTCAGTGCCGGGTGCACCAGGTAATGAATGCCTTGGTGAGGGCTTAAATAATGGTACTTTTCCTAACGCGATAGGGCACTTTAGAACTATATGGGGCCAAGAAGTAACATCTAGCGCTATTATGGGATGTATCGACGATGCAAAAGTAGGCTCTGATATTATTCAATTAAAACGCGCTATATCTAATCCATTAGCATTAAGCTCAAACGATAACTATTATATTGTTTCAAACCTAAATGAAGCCGAAATTTTCACAGGTGGAGCGATTCCATTGGTTGCTAATAGTCAGCTGTGGGAATATCAACATCATATATACTACGTAAGAGATGAAGCGCAAGGTACTAATATAGTACCCGTTTTAATGCAAGGTCGCTTAACGACTAATATGACATTCGATCCTATTATTGATGGTATTGAAAGAATTCGCTTTATGTATGGCATAGATACCGACATTCCAGGAAATTCTGGTTATGGAATTGTTGATACCTTTGTATCTGCAGATAACATGACGTTAGCCCAATGGGATAATGGTAATAATAACCGGATATTAGCCGTACGAATTTATGTGTTGGCCAGAAGTATTCTCCCTGATATCAAATATACTAATACCAATACCTATAATCTGGGTGATGTGCCCGTTACGTTTAATGACAACTATCGTCGATTACTCTTTAATTCAACCATAACTTTATATAATGCAGGAGTCGACTCATGGTAAATCATAATTATGAGCGTAATGTATTTAATAATAATCGAAGCTTAGGTAAACAAACTGGAGTTGTGTTAATTGTTGCGCTTGTTTTTTTAATTGCGCTAACCGCAGTTGCTGCGGCTTTGATGCAAAATTCAACCACTGATATGAAAATGTCAGGTGCAAGTGAAGAAAAAGTTGTTGCTACACAAGAAGCTATAAGTGCTAGTGACGAGGTGATATTTCGACAAGTGAATGCCGATGTCGGAAATAATAGATTTGCATCACCTGTCGTTCGTTTTCAAGACGACGATTTTAGAAATGTTACTGGTAGTTTAGGTATTACAAATACTGGTAATGATACTACGGCAAATATCGATATTGCCAATAATGAACTTGAGCTAGAACCGGATTGCCCCCACTCCAGATCTGCTTCATCAGCCCAAGTATTTACTTGTAATGTTATACGCGTGCAAGTGGTCCGTAAATATGGACGAAAAAACACCAACGAAGTTGAAGTAAATACAGGTGTTGCCCAGCAACTTTTACGATAATTTTTTGGTGTTCAGCTAAATACTGGAGTTAATAAAATGAAAAAATTTCTGTCTACTAGTCTACTGCTTTTAGTCTCAACTGTATCTTTTAGTGAGGATATAGAATTATACGTTAGCAATGCTGTAAAGCTTGCTGGTAGTAAAACCCAAGTCCTGATTATTTTTGATAACTCAGGTAGTATGGGGACCACACTTTCTGTAAATGAAGACTATGATCCTTCGGTAACTTACCCCGCGATCGGCAATGACAACTCATTAGATGAACGTTTTATTTACTTTACAAAAGGCGGAAGTGATGGAGGCTCAGGTTTACCTGTACCGGATAAAAATAATGAATCCCGTCGTTTTCTAGCATCCATTAATAGTTGTGAAACAGCGAGAAAAATTTTAGATGAAACTGGATTTTACTCAGGGCATATTCGAGAATATAGCTTTAAAGGCACATCGGGTAGTTGGAATGAAATTCCGGATAATAATGGCGCTAATATAGATGTTATTGATTGTGAAGATGATGTTTTAAAATCCGATCCTAACAATATTGACAGTTTACCTGATGGTTACCCGATTGATTATCTTGGTACTAAATTTCTCCCTATTTATCATAGTCCTTTACTAGCAACTTCTAACGTTGAATGGTCTGGTCAGTATGTAACACTTTATTCTGATAATTATTTACGTTGGCATCATGGCGAAACTATTGCACAAACACTGACAACGCGCATGGAAATCGCGAAAAAGAGTATTGCTAATGTAGTTAAAGCTGCGCCATCGATCGATTTTGGCTTAGAAGTGTTTAATTATAACTACGGTGATGCTGCTAACCATCCTAACGGAGGGCGTGTTGCTTTTGGTATCCAACAAATGAACGATACTAGCGAAGCTAATTTTCTCGATATTGTAAATAATAAAGTTTCTGCGAGAACTTGGACGCCTTTGTGTGAATCGCTTTATGAGGCTCAACAGTATTTTGCGGGTAAAAATGTTGAATTTGGTGATGATGATGTTGACCTTTATTATCAAGGTGGAGGTCTTGCCTATAGAAAAAATGTTCCGCCTCGGGATACTACAATAGAGTCATCAGGAAAATATAATAGCCCTTTTTCAAGTTGTAGTAGTAAAGCCTTTGTTATTTTAATTACTGATGGTGCTCCTACTTATGATAATGGTGCCGATAGTAAAATTGAAGCATTAACCACCGTTGATGAAGGTAAAACAGTTAACTTTAGTGGTAGTAAGTTTGGTGGTAACTATTTAGCGGGTCTTGCTGAATGGATGAATGAGAATGATCTCAATACTACTCTACCAGGTAGACAAACAGTTTCAACTTACACCATAGGTTTTAGTGAAGGGGCACTTGATGCTGCGCCGTTATTAAAAAGAACAGCTAGATTAGGTGGAGGAGACTATTATCCTGCTACAGATAGTGCTCAACTTACCTCAGCACTTTTGAATGCATTAGAAAGTTTAGAGCCTAGTAATGATAGTTTAACTTCTGCATCTGTAGCTGCGAATAACTTTGACCGAACTGAAACCTTAAATTCGGTTTATTATGCCATGTTTCAACCTGAGAACGGACCGCGTTGGCAAGGTAACCTTAAAAAATATAAGGTGGTTGACGGTAATCAAATCGGTAAGCATGGCAACTTAGCGCTTGATGCAAGTAGTGGTCATTTCTCTCCAGATGTAACGAGCTTTTGGTCGACAGATAATGCCAAAGATGGTGATGATGTGCCAGATGGTGGCGTTGCAGATATGCTACGTAACAAAACTAATCGCGTAGTTTATAGTGATATTGGCACAAGTGGTGCTTTGGCATTATTAACAAAAACACAGGCAGAAACTTCGTTTGGAGGTAGCACAGAGCTAGCTACAGAAATGGATGTGCATGTTGATGATGTAGATTCTTATTTAAGTTGGGCCAAAGGTACTAATGTCGATAATGTAAAATTACCCGATGGTACTGAGCCCACTATTCGTCCCGATGTTTTTGCTGATCCTCTTCATTCTAAACCCCTTGTAGTTAATTATGGTGATAGCATTCGTATTGTTATTGGTACTAATGCCGGTATGCTTCACATGTTTGAAGATAAAGGTGACTCAGTAGATGAAAACTGGGCTTTTATGCCAAAAGAGTTTCTCAAAAACATTAAGCCATTAAGACAAAACTATTCTACAGCTGAAAAAATTTATGGTGTAGATGGCAATATAACGTCATATACACAAGATAAAAATGGTGATGGTATTATTAATGGTACAGATAAAGTTTGGATCTTTTTTGGTCTTCGTCGCGGAGGCACTTCATATTACGCGTTAGATATTAGTGACCCTAGTGCGCCAGGCAAACTTTGGCATATCGATGCTTCATCAACTGGCTTTGGTGACTTAGGGCAATCATGGTCTCAACCTAAGCTCGGTTATTCTAAAGCAAATATTTCCGGTTCAGGGGATTCTGCTGTTGCCGCACCGGTACTGTTTTTCGGTGGTGGTTATGACGCAGGCAAAGATGCAAGCGGTCCTGGGACCCCAGATACCAAAGGTCGTGCTATTTATATGGTCGATGCTCAAACCGGAACGCTAAAATGGAGCTTAGCAGCTGAGAATGCAAGCACAACGTTCAGTGGCACCGATAGTATTCCATCGAGCATAGCGATTCTTGATAGTGATGGAGACGGTTTAACAGACAGACTTTATACCGGTGACACGGGTGGTAATGTTTGGCGTGTCGATATGCCAAGTGGAAATCCAGGTGACTCAGAAGACCCATGGACAGTGTTTAAATTAGCTGAGTTGGGTGGAACTACCAATAGTAATGATTTACGCTTTTTTAATGAACCATCTATTGTACGTACTTTTGTTAGTGAAACTATTGAAACTACCGTTACAGATAAGGATGGTCAAACTCAAACAATCGTGAGTCACCAAGAAAAACCCTACGATGCCGTTCTTATAGGTAGTGGAGACAGATCCAACCCGTTGGGTGACGACACAAGTGATACATTTTTTATGATTAAAGATGAGCACATAAAGACTAAATCATTTTTTACTTCGGTTGAACCTGTAGCACCGGCTGCGCTTTTAAAAAGTGATTTGTATGACTACACAGATAACCCTTTTGGTCAAACTCTGACTACTCAAGCGCGAGAAACATTAGCTATTGCAGTGAGTAAAAAGTCTGGTTGGTATATCGAACTAGAAGGCTCAGGTGAAAAGAGTACGGCAGAAGCCATTGTTATCAATGGTGTCGCTTTTTTTACAACATTTATTCCACCTAATTTAGATCCTAATATTGTGCGATGTGAGCAGCCTAACGGTACTGGCCTGTTATACGCTGTTGATTTAGCTCTAGGTACGGCAGTATATAACTGGAAGACAAATGATGGAACTGGTGATGGTACTGGCGTTGGTGATGGTACCGGCACTGTTGAAGGTCCGCCTGCAGATGCTACAAGGAGTATAGTTATTAGTGAGCAATTTTTAGGTGCACCTACACTCATTGTGGTTCCTGATGCAGCAGGGGAAACTATAGGTAATATTATTGTTGGCCGAAAAGTTGTAAATACTCCTTTTACCCTGCAAACGATGAGAACCTACATGTATATTAAAGAGGAGCAATAATGCAAAAAGTAAAACGGATTAATGGTTTTACATTAATAGAGTTGTTAATAGCAGTTGCTATAGTTGCTATTCTAGCCGCTGTAGCATTTCCTTCTTATACTGACTTTGTCGCCCGCTCAAATCGCACAGAGGCTCAGCGAGAGTTACTAAGAATTGCTAATATGCAAGAGCAGTTCTTCGTTGATACCAGAGCATATACCTCAGATATGAATAACCTGGGGTTAGGTAACGATCCATTTATCACTGAAAATGGTTATTACAGTATAGATGCGGCCTTAGCTAATGGTGGTTTTGTACTAACGGCAACGGCACTTGAGCCGCAAAAAACTAATGACAGCAATTGCCCAACCTTATCCGTGAGTGAAACGGGGCAAAAATTACCGGCAAGCGCCTGTTGGGAGCAATAACATGAAAATGAAAATATACTTAATTACCTTAATCGTTTTAATAAATGCGAGTTTTGAAGTTTCTGCTGCTAATAAAGTGGATAAAAATTATAACGTAGATGCTAAATGCTATGTAGAACTTGCTGATGGTGAAAGAGTAATTTATTTGGCTACTGTAAAAGAAAATCAAGTTAATAAATTAGTTGATACCTTAGCGGGTAAAAAAATACCGACACCTTATGCTAAAAAGAAGCAGCAGGTTCAACTGGCATTTGAATGCGTATTACTTGAGTCAAAATTCAACTCAAGTAAAGCAAATGAATTATTTGAAAAGCAACCGAGATAAGTCGTCGATATTGTTAGTTGTTACTAAATTAATTTAGTTAACGTCGTTATTATAAATGCCCAGTAACATTACTGGGCATTTATGTATTAACTACATGAAACTGATGTGCCATTTCTATTATTGTCTTTACCATCACTATTCGTATCTGTCGTCGCATAAACGCGTCCAGACAAGGATACCTCAACACCGCGAGAAAAATCATTATTGTCTTTAGGGCAGTAACTAAAGTTGCCATTACCGCCTGATACTAATCGACCCGTCGGGGCAAATATTATAATATTTTGGCTAAACTGTAGCGTATCACCGTTGGATATTTTTCCTTTCACCTTTATTAACTCTTCATTGGCGCTAACATAATTACTGTTATTCGCTAATGTATTATCACTATTAATAAAGACACTAATTTCATTTTGCCAGTTTGTAGTACATATTGTGCCACTTAATGGGCAAATAGTGACATTTTTACCACTATTTATAGCACTATTTCTTGCGGCTAATAATAGCCGATGTATTTCGCTTACTTCATTATCGACTCTTGATTGCACCATAAACTGACCTAAACTTGGTCCTGCAATAGCGGTTAATATGCCAATAATAGCAATGCCAATAAGCAACTCGGCGATTGTGAATCCTTTAATAAACTTAGGACTTATAGATTTTTTTATAGATAACTTAGACATAACTACAGCTACAGTTAAGGTTGATGCTTTATTTATAACATTGTTACTTATGCTCAGCTAGCAAATTCTATTTAAGGAAGTGCTGTTAATCTGGGCCTGATGCTAATAATTTATACTTAAGCTTAATAAATATTATTTTCTAGTCTCTGATTTTTAGCTTCTGTTAAACAACGGCTGAATGGTTGTCATACTTGTCATAGCAGCTAAGTTTATTACTAATAATCATTAGAAAAATGTAATATATTTATCTCTTTTAGCACATAGCAAGTGTCATTAAGTTTAGTTATAACACTTAATTTTTGCACCGCTACGTCTAATGTTTTTACTGTTACTTTTATTTGCAGCACTTGCATAAGCTCTTCCAGAGGTAGCTACTACAATACCTCTGTTTTTGTCATTATGATATTCAGGGCAGTAACTAAATGTGGCGTTTTGTCCCCAACCTGATAAATGGCCAGTGGAAGCATAAGTTAAGCCAATGCGTGTTTTGCCATATTGTAATTTATCACCGGTTTTTATTGCCGCTTTATTTGCGACAATTCGTTCATTTAATTCAGGTTCAAATACTTTGTTATTATTACCGTCAGTAAATACACTTAACTCTTGATGCCATAGGTTTTTACATTTGCTTTGGCCATTTAATGGACAGAGTGTAACACTGGTGTTATGAGTTAAAGCGCTATTTCTAGTAATTAAAATCAGCCGGTGGAGGGTTGATATTTCATTGTTAACACGGGTGACAACAATGAAATTATTGAGGCTAGGTATACCAATGGAGAGTAAACTCATTAAAATCGCTAGCGCGACCATTGTTTCGATAATTGTGAATCCATTACACTTTAACATGACAACTATTCCTTTAGTTGAATAAACTTTTCAGTGCTAGGTATAGTCAAAAATATCGAGATTTTCCAAATTTAATTAACTAATTTTCATATATTGTTGGAATTGCTGTGCGCTTATGTTGAGTTTTCATGTAGATAGCGATAATTTTTTCTTCTACTAATTTATCCGTGTTTTTACCTTCTAAAAAGTCATCTAACTGATCATAACTTAGGCCTAAGGCATCTTCATCTTTTTTACTGGGGGCTAACTCTTCTAAATCAGCTGTTGGTGCTTTATCAGTTAATTGGCTAGGAGCGCCTAAAGTGCTAGCAATTTGTTTGACTTGACGTTTGGATAGTCCAAATAATGGTGCCAAGTCACAAGCCCCGTCTCCCCACTTGGTAAAAAAGCCTGTAATATTTTCTGCCGAGTGATCTGTACCTAATACTAAGCCACCCAATATACCTGCAATATGATATTGCATTACCATGCGAGAGCGTGCTTTAACATTTCCTTTAGAAAAGTCTATTTGAGCGGCAGATGCTGAGAGCAGTTCTGCATTTTGAAGAGCATTAATGGTCTCATTATGAATACCTTCAGTACCAGCCAAGATATTAGTGGTTAAACTATGTGTAGGCTTTATAAACTCAAGAGCCAACTGTGCGTCATCTTCATCTGCTTGGATATCAAAGGGAAGTCTTACAGCAATAAATTGATAAGTATTCGGGCTTTCACTGTTTAAAGCGTCAACAGCGAGTTGAGCTAAACGGCCACAAGTAGAAGAATCAACACCACCACTTATACCTAAAACTAGTGATTTAAGGCCTGATTGAACTAGCTTGTTTTTGATAAAATCTACTCGACGTTCAATTTCAAACGTTGGATTAATTTCAGGTAATACTTTCATTTCATTGATTATTGCCTGGGTGCCCATAATATTTCCTTTTGGTGAGAAGTAGATTATAAATTTTAAGCTGCTTAAATGCCGCAATTAAGGCAGTGTAGCAAAGTCTTACTTCGATTAGAACTTTTGCACTATAGCTGTACAATTACTTGATATTATGTAGATAATGATAATTATCAAAATGCTCCGATGCGTAAATCAACTTATAGGCTAGAAAGATGAAAAAAATAGAAGCGATAATTAAACCATTTAAAATGGATGATGTACGTGAAGCACTTGGCGAAATTGGTGTTACGGGTATGACCGTGTCTGAAGTTAAAGGCTTTGGACGTCAAAAAGGGCATACCGAGCTTTATCGCGGCGCCGAATACATGGTGGATTTTTTACCGAAAGTAAAGCTCGAGATTGTGGTGAAAAAAGAAAATGTTGAACGCTGTGTAAATACTATTTTAGAAACTGCGCAGACGGGTAAAATTGGCGATGGTAAAATTTTTATAACCGATGTAGAACGCGTAATACGTATTCGTACTGGAGAAGAAGACGAAGAGGCTATTTAAGTTTATTAATTCCCCCAAAAAAAATACCAGCAATTGCTGGTATTTTTTTTGGGGTTATTGATGTCTATGCAACAATATTTAACCTAGAGCTGAGACTTTTATCTAGAAACTAAAGGGTTATTTGGGTAGTTTGCAGCTAATACTTGTTTAGCATTAACTTGCAAATCATTTAAGCCCAGCTTTTCGTAACAGACAATCATAATCTCTAATGCTTCTTCTGTTTCTGCGCTAGGAGAAAAGTATTCAACAATATATTTTCCACGGTTAGCTGATGAAACATACGCTTCACGCTTCAAGTAATAACGTGCAACAGATAATTCATACTTCGCTAATCGTGATTTAATTGCGATCATGCGTTGACGTGAGTCAGCAGCATATTTACTGTTAGGGTATTTCTCTAATAATATCTTTAAATCTTTAAATGCATCGCGAGCTGCTGAAGGATCACGGTCTGAACGGTCAATACCTGCCAGATTTTGGAATAAATTTTCTTGAGTAGCAACATTGATTAACGCACGCATATAGTAAACGTAGTCTATGTTTGCATGTGAAGGGTTAAGTCTTAAGAATCTATCTGTTAAGGCTAGACCTTGCGCAGCATTACCACTTTTATAATAAGCATAAATTAAATCTAATTGTACCTGATGAGAGATAGGACCATAAGGAAATCGAGAATCTATCGCCGATAATATTTGTATAGCCTTTTGATATAATCCATTGTCAAGTGATTGTCTAGCATCAGAAAATAATGCTTGAGCAGACTTGTCCGGCACCTTTTTTATATCTTTTTCGTTTGTGCCCGAGCAACCAGTTATTGCTAACACGAGTGCAAGGCACATTATTTTTATTGTCACTTTTTCCATAGACTTCAATATCACTACTTTGTTTTAGTTAAAATAAATATCTTCCTCGCTATAATTACTTAATGTAATTGCTTTAGCAAAGAGGTAAAATAAGCACTGGCATTCTAACCTAGCAATCCTGCCTTGCACAGTGCTAATTAATAGAGAGTTTAATGGCTGAGATAATTCAACACCGGGACACGGTTCCCGAATCATGCTTAGGTAAACGTTTCGACCAGACTTTGGCCGAAATGTTCCCTGATTATTCACGATCACGTTTAAAAGAATGGATTTTAGCCGGTCATGTTACGGTTGACGACGTTGTAGTCGATGTACCCCGCGAAAAAATGTTCGGTGGTGAGCTTGTTGCCATCAATACAGAAGTTGAATCGGAAGTGCGTTTTAAAGCGCAAGATTTACCACTAAATATTGTCTACGAAGATGACGATATTTTAGTGATCAACAAACCTGCTGGCTTTGTTGTGCACCCTGGTGCGGGTAACCCAGATGGTACAGTGCTTAACGCCTTACTTCATCATTGCCCTCAACTAGATGTTGTGCCACGTGCCGGTATTGTTCATCGTTTGGATAAAGACACAACCGGCCTAATGGTCGTAGCAAAAACTATTGCTGCTCAAACCAACTTGGTTGAATCACTTCAAGCGCGTGAAATTACTCGTGAATATGAAGCTATTGCCAGTGGTATTATGACCGCTGGTGGTTTAGTTGATGAGCCGATTGGCCGTCATTCTACAAAGCGTACACATATGGCAGTAACCTTTTCAGGCCGTCCTTCGGTGACGCATTACCGTGTAATGGAAAAATTCAGGTTACACACACGTTTACGTTTGCGTTTGGAAACTGGGCGCACACATCAAATACGCGTGCATATGGCACATATAACGCACCCACTTGTGGGTGACCCTGTGTATGGTGGTCGACCTCGTCCACCTAAAAATGCATCAGAAGAATTACGTGAAATGTTACGTCAATTCAAGCGTCAGGCCCTGCATGCTGCAATGTTATCTTTGTATCATCCGATATCGGGCGTGCAAATGACATGGCATGCTGATGTACCTGATGATATGGTCGCGTTAGCTGAAATGTTACGTACAGACACAAAAAATAATCTTGTCGATAGTGACTTTTAACGCTTCAGACAATATACAGTATATTAAATGGCCAACAGAACGCGTGTTGGCCTTTACTACCAACCGATTACCAACTCAAAAGAAACTGCTGCCTAGTAAAGCAGAGTCTTCATCGCCCATAGTCACAAATGAATATGAAGCTTCGACAACTTTGACACCAGAGTTTGATGCTTTTAATTTGGGTGATCATGTTGGTGACTGTCCTGATCTAGTTATTCAAAACAGAAAGCTACTTTTAAAGTACCTACCTTCTGAAACTAAAATTCAATGGTTAACTCAAGTTCATGGTAATAAAGTAGCTAAAGTTGAACATCATGATAATAACCCGATTGTAGCTGATGCAGCGATAACTCGCAGCCAAGGAATTGCTTTAGCAATTATGACTGCAGACTGCTTACCTATTTTATTATCAAACAGGGATGGCAGCGAAATTGCCGCAATTCATGCTGGTTGGCGACCTTTAGCTGCAAACATTATTGAGGAAACCATTACATTAATGCAAAGCTCAGTAAATGACATTGTAGTGTGGATGGGACCTTGTATTGGGGAACAGGTTTTTGAAGTTGGACAAGAAGTAAAACAAGCTTTCTGTCAGGTTTCCACACAGTTCGAGCAAGCTTTTAAACTTATAAAATCGCTCGATGACGATCCAATAAAATATTTAGCAAATTTACACTTGATTGCTCAATTGCAACTTTTGAATTTAGGTGTAAAAAATATTACTACATTGAATGAATGTACTCATACCTTGCGTGATAAGTACTATTCTTATCGCCGGGATGGCCAGACCGGGAGAATGGGCAGCATCATAGTTATAAAATAAATTGTTTAATTTCAAGCTCCCTAATATTCCATTAATTGATCTTCATCAAAGTTTTAGTTTCCCAATGCTTGAAAATACGTCTAAGTGTCCTTATAACATAGTTAACTATACTGTAAGCCCAGTAACATGGCATTAGGAGAACGTTAATGCGTTTAGATCGATTTACACAAACATTTCAAGTAGCAATATCTGATGCACAATCTATAGCATTAGGTAAAGATCACCAATTTATAGAGCCTATCCATTTAATGCTTGCGTTATTAAACCAAAACGCGAGTAGTATTATTCCACTTTTAAAAAGTGCGGGTATAAATGTTCGAACGCTCAGAACACAAGTTGAAGCTGCTATTGATGAATTAGCACAAGTGTCTGGTACCGGTGGCGAAGTACAATTGTCATCGGCGATGGGTAATATTTTAAACCTTTGTGACAAGTTTGCACAAAAGCACGGCGATAAGTTTATTTCTTCAGAAATATTCATGCTGGCAGCGTTACAAGACAAAGGTAAACTTGGACAGATCCTTAAAGGTTTAGGGGCGAGTGAGCAACGCTTGCAAGACGCAATTGTCCACATTCGTGGTGGTAAAAATGTTGACGATGTTAATGCCGAAGAAGTACGCCAAGCGCTCGATAAATATACCGTAGATTTAACCGAGCGAGCAGAGCAAGGTAAATTAGATCCAGTTATAGGTCGAGATGATGAAATCAGACGAACTATTCAAGTATTGCAACGACGCACAAAAAATAACCCGGTACTCATTGGTCAACCTGGTGTTGGTAAAACCGCTATTGTTGAAGGGTTAGCTCAACGTATTGTTGATCACGAAGTGCCTGAAGGTATTCGAAACAAGCGAGTCTTATCACTCGATATGGGCGCGCTTGTTGCTGGTGCTAAATATCGTGGTGAATTTGAAGAGCGCCTTAAAGCTGTACTTAGCGAACTAAACCAGCTTGAAGGGCAGGTCATACTATTTATTGATGAATTGCATACTATGGTCGGCGCTGGAAAAAGTGACGGAGCTATGGATGCAGGAAATATGTTAAAACCTGCGCTAGCAAGAGGGGATTTACATTGTGTTGGTGCTACTACCTTAGATGAGTATCGTCAATATATTGAAAAAGATGCGGCTTTAGAGCGTCGTTTTCAAAAAGTACTGGTTGATGAACCTAGTGTAGAAGATACGATTGCCATTTTACGTGGTCTTAAAGAACGTTATGAGTTACATCATAATGTTGAAATAACCGATCCTGCTATTGTTGCCGCTGCAACATTATCACATCGGTATGTAAGCGACCGTCAGCTGCCTGATAAAGCGATTGATCTGATCGACGAAGCCGCGTCGAGTATTCGTATGCAAATGGATTCAAAGCCTGAGAATTTAGATAGATTAGAGCGACGTTTAATTCAGCTAAAACTTGAACAAAGAGCATTATCAAAAGATTCTGATAGCGCCTCCAAAAAACGTTTGGAGCTGATTTCAGAAGATATAGCAACTTGCCAATTAAGTTATGACGAATTAGATGAAGTGTGGAAAACCGAAAAAGCTGCACTTCATGGTACGCAGGCGATTAAAACAGATCTAGAGAAAGCCCGCATTGAACTCGAAGCTGCTCGAAGAGTCGGCGATCTAAATACCATGGCAGAGCTACAATACAGTCGTATCCCCGATCTTGAAAAACAGCTTGATCTTGCTTGCCAAGCTGAGATGCAAGAAATGACTTTACTTAGAAATAAAGTCACTGATGTTGAAATTGCAGATGTATTGAGCCGTGCTACAGGTATTCCAGTAGCAAAAATGCTCGAAGGTGAAAGCGATAAATTACTACACATGGAAGACAATCTTCACAAACGTGTTATCGGACAATCTGAAGCTGTGGTATCCGTATCAAACGCTATTCGAAGATCAAGAGCAGGTTTGGCGGATCCTGATCAACCTATAGGTTCCTTTTTATTCCTCGGACCAACTGGCGTAGGTAAAACAGAATTAACCAAAGCATTAGCTCATTTTCTTTTCGATAGTGAAGATTCATTAGTGCGTGTTGATATGTCAGAGTTTATGGAAAAACATTCTGTTGCGCGTTTAGTTGGTGCACCTCCTGGTTATGTTGGTTATGAAGAAGGAGGGTATTTGACTGAGGCGGTAAGGCGTAAACCTTATTCTGTTATATTACTTGATGAAATCGAGAAGGCACACCCTGATGTTTTTAATATCTTACTGCAGGTATTAGATGATGGAAGACTAACGGATGGTCAAGGGCGCACTGTTGATTTTAAAAATACTGTGATCATTATGACTTCAAATATTGGTTCCGATATTATTCAAGAGTTTGGCGATGACAGTCAATACCAACAAATGAAAACGCGTGTGATAGCTGAACTGAGTCACCACTTCAAACCTGAGTTTATAAACCGTGTCGATGAAACTGTAGTTTTTCATCCGTTGCTCTCTGAACAGATTAAAAGTATTGCGAGTATTCAAATATCAGCTTTAATCAAAAGATTAGAAGTAAGAGATATCAGCATGACTGTTTCAGATGAAGCATTATCGTTTATTGCCGCTGCAGGGTTTGACCCAATTTTTGGTGCTAGACCGTTAAAACGAGCTATTCAACAGGAGATAGAAAACCCACTTGCACATAAATTGTTAGCGAACGAGTTTTCAGCAGGGGACCATATTTTTGTAGAGCTAAGTGACAATAGCTTAAACTTCACTGTTAATACTGTGAAGAGTTAAGCTATTTAATTTAGGTTTTAGCTAGTTTTAAACTAAGCAGGTAGGAGTATGGAGTTTGTTACTCAGTACAATAAACTTCTACCTGCTTTTCATTCATTGCTAATTGTTGTTGTTTTTCTAAGGCACCTAATACTTTCACATTACCTTTTTCATCTTTATATTGAATTTTATCAAAATTCTGTAAAGTGCTTAAATTATCTCGTGCGGTAATACACTTATCCTGGTTAATATTATCAATTGCATCACTATTCTCTTGTGCGGTAACAATAGACTTATCAGCAGATTGTGAATTTAAAGCAGACGTATCTTTTTCAATTGTGGCTGCAGATTTTTGATTTTTTGCCATACTAATTTCAATATAGTCATCATGTGGTGGTTGGTTTTGACTAAAATGAACAACATCTTCCTTGTCAATCCAACGATAAATGGTGATCTGCTCGGCTGCGAAAACATCGGAATACACTAATATCATCGAAAAAAACAACAATGTCTTAATGTTCATAACGGTACCTACCCATAAATTAATACTAACATTACTAACATTTAATCTCGTTTGAAATGAATACGCACGATATAAATGTAATATCTACTGTGTTTTATAGCAACACAGAGGCGAGTTTACAAATTTTTATCTTTTTATTAATCATTCATTTGTACTACAGCTACCGTTAATAAATAAACTTATGCTAAATTACCACTATATAATTCATTTTAACTTATTTCGGTTTAATTTATGCCAGACAAAAACAATGAAGGCTCGCTTCAAACTCGCGGTATTTATCTGTTACCTAATTTACTCACTACAGCAGGTCTATTTTCTGGGTTTTACGCTGTCGTATCATCGATGAATGGTCACTTCATCAGTGCAGCAATTGCTATATTCATTGCCATGATTTTTGATGGCTTAGATGGCAGAGTTGCAAGAATGACAAATACGCAGAGTGAATTTGGTGCAGAATACGACAGCATGGCAGATATGTTGTCGTTTGGCATAGCGCCAGGAATAGTGGCATATAATTGGGCGCTTTCGAGTTTTGGTAAATTTGGCTGGTTAGCCGCATTTGTTTATGTTGCTTGTGCGGCCTTACGTCTTGCTCGTTTTAATACCCAAGTTGGCATTGCTGATAAACGCTACTTCCAAGGGTTAGCTAGTCCAGCTGCAGCAGGCGTTGTTGCCAGCCTTATTTGGGTTGGCAGTGAATATCAAATCAACGGGCAAGATTATGGCTACATTATTGGTTTAATTACTATCGTGCTTGGTCTGTTAATGGTCAGCAACTTTAGGTACAACAGTTTTAAAGAAGTGGACTGGAAAGGTAAGGTTAATTTTGTTGTCGTACTATTAATAGTACTCGCCTTTGTGGTTGTCGCTTCTAGCCCTGAAAATATTTTGCTCATTATATTTGGCTTATATGCTTGTTCGGGGCCGTTCACCACTATCCGCTCAGTAAAAAAATTAAAGTTAGAGCATGTGCTTGGCGACGATCAGGACGCGGACTTTATGCGCGATAGCGAAACTAAAGCGCCAGGGAATAGTGATGCAAATGAAAAATCAACGAATAATGACCTAAATAAATGAGCTTGGTAAACCTTTTGCTCTAATAGAGCTAAATTTACAATGCTCAATGAAAGTATAATTTCGTTCTAATAAAATAACAAAAGCGCTTTAATAGCGCTTTTGTTATTTTATTAGAACGAAAATCCAACGGCTTGCTTAATTAAAAAGCAAACAGACACATTATCGAAATTAAATGCACTTTAGGTGTTGACGTGAGACGAGAAATCTCTAAAATGCGCTCCAGTTCCAAGGGGTCACCCCAACGAACTGTTTTAATAAGTTATCTAGCGCGGTTTAGGCTGAGTTGGTTAACTTAACGTTTTAAAGATAGGTTTTGAAAGTTTTAAAAACTTTTAAAATAAATTCAAATAAAACGTTGACATTAAAACTGAGTTGCGTAGAATGCGCATCTCGCTTCAGGCAAGGCCTGCAGCAACGAAGCAAAGCGAATGAGATTTTGTTTCGGTTAGTTTTTTACTTCGAGTATCGACTAACGTTCTTTAACAATTAGTTATCATGCAATTTGTGTGGACACTCACATTAACGTTGATTTTACATAGTTACCTTCGGGTAACAAAAAAACAGCTTAATATGATGTCACACAAAAAATAAGTATCATTTAGACTTTCGAGTTTAAATATACGTTTTATGTAGTTACTTTCTTCTTTAGTCGGATAGGAAGTAACACGACAGAATTCATTGAGCAGATGTATTTTCTTAGTTAACTTCGGTTCGTTAAGGTGAGCATCACAAACGATTTTTAATTGAAGAGTTTGATCATGGCTCAGATTGAACGCTGGCGGCAGGCTTAACACATGCAAGTCGAGCGGTAACAGAGATAGCTTGCTATCTGCTGACGAGCGGCGGACGGGTGAGTAATGCTTGGGAATATGCCTTTGAGTGGGGGACAACAGTTGGAAACGACTGCTAATACCGCATAACGTCTACGGACCAAAGGGGGGGACGCTTCGGCACCTCTCGCTCATTGATTAGCCCAAGTGAGATTAGCTAGTTGGTAAGGTAATGGCTTACCAAGGCGACGATCTCTAGCTGGTTTGAGAGGATGATCAGCCACACTGGGACTGAGACACGGCCCAGACTCCTACGGGAGGCAGCAGTGGGGAATATTGCACAATGGGCGAAAGCCTGATGCAGCCATGCCGCGTGTGTGAAGAAGGCCTTCGGGTTGTAAAGCACTTTCAGCGAGGAGGAAAGGTTAGTAGTTAATAACTGCTAGCTGTGACGTTACTCGCAGAAGAAGCACCGGCTAACTTCGTGCCAGCAGCCGCGGTAATACGAGGGGTGCAAGCGTTAATCGGAATTACTGGGCGTAAAGCGTGCGTAGGTGGTTTGTTAAGCAAGATGTGAAAGCCCTGGGCTCAACCTGGGAACTGCATTTTGAACTGGCAAGCTAGAGTTTTGTAGAGGGTAGTGGAATTTCCAGTGTAGCGGTGAAATGCGTAGAGATTGGAAGGAACATCAGTGGCGAAGGCGGCTACCTGGACAAAGACTGACACTGAGGCACGAAAGCGTGGGGAGCAAACAGGATTAGATACCCTGGTAGTCCACGCCGTAAACGATGTCAACTAGCCGTCTGTAGACTTGATCTGTGGGTGGCGTAGCTAACGCGCTAAGTTGACCGCCTGGGAGTACGGCCGCAAGGTTAAAACTCAAATGAATTGACGGGGGCCCGCACAAGCGGTGGAGCATGTGGTTTAATTCGATGCAACGCGAAGAACCTTACCATCCCTTGACATCCAGAGAAGAGACTAGAGATAGACTTGTGCCTTCGGGAACTCTGTGACAGGTGCTGCATGGCTGTCGTCAGCTCGTGTTGTGAAATGTTGGGTTAAGTCCCGCAACGAGCGCAACCCCTATCCTTATTTGCCAGCGCGTAGTGGCGGGAACTCTAAGGAGACTGCCGGTGATAAACCGGAGGAAGGTGGGGACGACGTCAAGTCATCATGGCCCTTACGGGATGGGCTACACACGTGCTACAATGGCAAGTACAGAGGGCAGCAATACCGCGAGGTGGAGCGAATCCCACAAAGCTTGTCGTAGTCCGGATTGGAGTCTGCAACTCGACTCCATGAAGTCGGAATCGCTAGTAATCGTAGATCAGAATGCTACGGTGAATACGTTCCCGGGCCTTGTACACACCGCCCGTCACACCATGGGAGTGGGTTGCAAAAGAAGTGGCTAGTTTAACCCTTCGGGGAGGACGGTCACCACTTTGTGATTCATGACTGGGGTGAAGTCGTAACAAGGTAACCCTAGGGGAACCTGGGGTTGGATCACCTCCTTATCTTGAAGTAAAACAGCTTAATGGAAACCTCGGTTTCAGAGTGTTCACACAAATTACATGATAACAAATTAGAAGAAGAAAACGTAAAACCCTAGCATAATAAGGGGCTATAGCTCAGCTGGGAGAGCGCCTGCCTTGCACGCAGGAGGTCAGCAGTTCGATCCTGCTTAGCTCCACCACTTATTATGTAGTATCGATTTTTGATACGATGCAGGTCTGTAGCTCAGCTGGTTAGAGCGCACCCCTGATAAGGGTGAGGTCGGCAGTTCAAGTCTGCCCAGACCTACCAATTCTTCTTCATAAAGAAAGAGACCAAACTTAAACTATCTCAAGTTGATAAGTTAAGTTTGGTTTTTTAAACCAAGATTTATACCGAATGCGCGTATGAATTTAGTTCTTTAACAATCTGGAAAGCTGATATAAATACCGGTATTTATATGGCAAACACGGTGTCGCGCTGTTGTTTGTAAATTATAAATACCAAGCTGTTGTTGACGGGAATATCGCCTGTTAATGATGGTGATTACGGTTCCTCCTCGGAAACGTAATCAACCCGGTAGTAAATTTACTTTTACGAGTTGAATTTATTACCACTCTTATTCAAGACACACTTTGTGTGCGTGAAAATGTCAGACTTTACAATTGAGCAGGTTTTGTCACCTGCTTGTACCAAATAGGAAACTACTTGGGGTTGTATGGTTAAGTGACTAAGCGTATGTGGTGGATGCCTTGGCAGTTAGAGGCGATGAAGGACGTGTTAATCTGCGAAAAGCTTTGGTGAGGTGATAAAAACCGTTATAGCCAAAGATGTCCGAATGGGGAAACCCACCCAAGGTAACTTGGGTATCATTAAGTGAATACATAGCTTAATGAGGCGAACCGGGAGAACTGAAACATCTAAGTACCCCGAGGAAAAGAAATCAACCGAGATTTCGTTAGTAGCGGCGAGCGAACGCGAATTAGCCCTTAAGTGGTTTGTAAGTTAGTGGAATCTACTGGAAAGTAGAGCGATACAGGGTGATAGCCCCGTACACGAAAATAAACTTATCATGAAATCGAGTAGGTCGGCACACGTGAAACGTTGACTGAACATGGGGGGACCATCCTCCAAGGCTAAATACTCCTAACTGACCGATAGTGAACCAGTACCGTGAGGGAAAGGCGAAAAGAACCCCTGTGAGGGGAGTGAAATAGAACCTGAAACCGCATACGTACAAGCAGTGAGAGCCGGATTTAGTCCGGTGATTGCGTACCTTTTGTATAATGGGTCAGCGACTTATATTCTGTAGCAAGGTTAACCGAATAGGGGAGCCGTAGCGAAAGCGAGTGTTAACTGCGCGTTTAGTTGCAGGGTATAGACCCGAAACCCGGCGATCTACCCATGGGCAGGTTGAAGGTTGAGTAACATCAACTGGAGGACCGAACACACGTATGTTGAAAAATGCGGTGATGACTTGTGGGTCGGAGTGAAAGGCTAATCAAGCCGGGAGATAGCTGGTTCTCCCCGAAATCTATTTAGGTAGAGCCTCGCACGAACACCATTGGGGGTAGAGCACTGTTAAGGCTAGGGGGTCATCCCGACTTACCAACCCTTTGCAAACTCCGAATACCAATGAGTGATATGCGGGAGACACACTACGGGTGCTAACGTCCGTTGTGAAGAGGGAAACAACCCAGACCGCCAGCTAAGGTCCCAAAGTACTAGTTAAGTGGGAAACGATGTGGAAAGGCATAGACAGCTAGGAGGTTGGCTTAGAAGCAGCCATCCTTTAAAGAAAGCGTAATAGCTCACTAGTCGAGTCGGTCTGCGCGGAAGATGTAACGGGGCTAAACTAGTCACCGAAGCTGCGGATTTGTTCTTAGGAACAAGTGGTAGGGGAGCGTTCTGTAAGCCGTTGAAGGTGAGTTGTAAAGCTTGCTGGAGGTATCAGAAGTGCGAATGCTGACATGAGTAACGATAAGGGGAGTGAAAAACTCCCCCGCCGAAAGACCAAGGTTTCCTGTCCCATGTTAATCAGGGCAGGGTAAGTCGGCCCCTAAGGCGAGGCGGAAACGCGTAGTCGATGGGAAACAGATTAATATTTCTGTACTTCTATATATTGCGAAGGAGGGACGGAGTAGGCTAGGTGAGCACGGCGTTGGTAGTCCGTGTGAAAGTATGTAGGCGGTTGTCTTAGGTAAATCCGGGACTTCATTCAACGCTGAGATACGAGACGAGACTCTACGGAGTTGAAGTCATTGATGCCATGCTTCCAGGAAAAGCTTCTAAGCTTCAGATATATAGGAACCGTACCCCAAACCGACACAGGTGGTTAGGTAGAGAATACTAAGGCGCTTGAGAGAACTCGGGTGAAGGAACTAGGCAAAATAGTACCGTAACTTCGGGAGAAGGTACGCTCTCTCGTGTGAATCCCTTGCGGAGTAAGCACAGGAGAGTCGAAGTAACCAGGTGGCTGGAACTGTTTATTAAAAACACAGCACTGTGCAAAATCGAAAGATGACGTATACGGTGTGACGCCTGCCCGGTGCCGGAAGGTTAATTGATTGGGTTATCTTCGGAGAAGCTCATGATCGAAGCCCCGGTAAACGGCGGCCGTAACTATAACGGTCCTAAGGTAGCGAAATTCCTTGTCGGGTAAGTTCCGACCTGCACGAATGGCGTAATCATGGCCACACTGTCTCCACCCGAGACTCAGTGAAATTGAAATTGCGGTTAAGATGCCGTATACCCGCGGCTAGACGGAAAGACCCCGTGAACCTTTACTATAGCTTGACAGTGAACATTGCTCCTACATGTGTAGGATAGGTGGGAGGCTTTGAAACCGTGTCGCCAGATGCGGTGGAGCCAACCTTGAAATACCACCCTTGTATGCGTGATGTTCTAACCTAGGGCCCTTATCGGGCTTGGGGACACTGTCTGGTGGGTAGTTTGACTGGGGCGGTCTCCTCCTAAAGAGTAACGGAGGAGCACGAAGGTTGGCTAAGTACGGTCGGACATCGTACGGTTAGTGCAATGGCATAAGCCAGCTTAACTGCGAGACAGACACGTCGAGCAGGTACGAAAGTAGGTCATAGTGATCCGGTGGTTCTGTATGGAAGGGCCATCGCTCAACGGATAAAAGGTACTCCGGGGATAACAGGCTGATACCGCCCAAGAGTTCATATCGACGGCGGTGTTTGGCACCTCGATGTCGGCTCATCACATCCTGGGGCTGAAGTCGGTCCCAAGGGTATGGCTGTTCGCCATTTAAAGTGGTACGCGAGCTGGGTTTAGAACGTCGTGAGACAGTTCGGTCCCTATCTGCCGTGGGCGTTTGAGAATTGAAGAGGGCTGCTCCTAGTACGAGAGGACCGGAGTGGACGAACCGCTGGTGTTCGGGTTGTTATGCCAATAGCATTGCCCGGTAGCTACGTTCGGAACTGATAACCGCTGAAAGCATCTAAGCGGGAAGCAGGCTTTGAGATGAGTTCTCACTGGAGCTTTAAGCTCCCTAAAGGGTCGTTGGAGACTACAACGTTGATAGGTTGGGTGTGGAAGTGCTGCGAGGCATTGAGCTAACCAATACTAATTACCCGTGAGGCTTAACCATACAACACCCAAGTGGTTTTGTTGTATGAAGTTTGACAAAAAGTGTAGGAATACACACATCACGCATGACAATTGTGTGAATAAGAGAAGCGTCGTTCTTTGGCATCCATGCCAACACGACATTAGTGCATCCGTGCACGTCAAAACGTATTTATTATCATTGAGACACGTCTTAATGAACGGCTTTCAAGATTGTACCCTTTTTGTCTAGCGACAATAGCGACATGGCCCCACCTGATCCCATTCCGAACTCAGAAGTGAAACGTGTTAGCGCCGATGGTAGTGTGGGAGTTCCCATGTGAGAGTAGGACATTGCTAGGCTTCTATTTAGAGAAACCCGTAGCTGACGCTACGGGTTTTTTGCTTTCTGGCATTTTAAAAAAATAAAGTTATGAAAGTATCGTGACAACAGTAGTGTGGCTTATATAAGTTAAGCCCATGTGAGGTCTTTCCTGCACATCCATGTGCTCACGGCATTAGTGCATCTCGGTAATTGCTCCTGCATTACTCTACTAACCTACATCCATGTAGGAACTTGCACGTCATTGCTAGGCTTCTATTTAGAGAAACCCGTAGCTAACACTACGGGTTTTTTGCTTTCTGAAGAGGTAAACAACATACGAAAATTTCTATGGTTTAACTTGTTCTAAGAGAAAATAGAGAATTCAATTCAAATTTAATCCTTTAAGCTGATAATAAACGCACATTAATTGTTATTTTTAGTAATTACATCTACGCAAATGACGTCTGTCGAAGTAAAATACTGATACATAAGTATTCTATCGTAAGTATTATGAATAACACCGAAACTACTCTTCAACCTTTAATTGACTCAGATACAAAAATTGCCATTATTGGTGGTGGTGTTGCGGGTTCAACTATTGCTTTACGTTTTGCTGAGTTAGGTATTGATACTACGTTAATAGAAAAAGGGCCGAGTTTAGTTAATGGCCCTCCTTTTTGTCACTTACATGCTGGTGGAAATTTATATCGTGAAATATCAGAACAACAATGTTTTACTTTATTAAAGCAATCGATAGATACAATAAAAGTATATCCACATAGTATTAACTTTCGTCCAACTATAATCGCTTTACCTAAAACGGATAAAGGTGAAGTTGTTGATTTTTTACCACGTTTAAAAAAGCTCAGTGAGTATTATGCTCAGTTGGTATCACAAGATCTTAGTAATAAAGTGTTAGGTGATCCGGCACAATATTTTTTGACCTTTGATCGTAGTGATCTAGACCGATTAAGGAAGAAGGAACAGCCAACAATAGCTAACAGTAACGAAGACTGGTTAGTAGCTTTTGCCCAGCAGGTTGATCTAGATAAATTGAAATACCCTGTGTTATTAGTGCAAGAGTATGGTTGGTCTGCTTTTCGACTAGCAGCTATCGCAACCCTAGCCATTGAAAAACTGCCTCGTTGTCAAATTAAGCTTAATAGCCAAGTTATAAAAGTCACTCAATTGGTTGATGATGAAAAGTGGCGGCTAACTTATAGCGTTGATCAAATTAATGACTCAATTGATGAAGATTTTGATTACATAATTAATGCCTGCGGTTTTAAAAGTGGTGAAATTGATGACATGCTACAAGCGAAACGCCAACGTATGGTTGAATTTAAAGCCGCATATGTTGCACATTGGCCTGAATGTAAAGGACTATGGCCTGAAGTTGTTTTTCACGGTGAGCGTGGTACACCTAATGGCATGGCACAATTGACACCATATCAAAATGGTTATTTTCAATTGCATGGTATGACTCAAGACATTACCTTATTTGAAAAAGGTTTGGTGACGAGTGGTGAGCAAAGTGCCCAACCTATATTAGCTGAACGATTTATAAAAAAGATTGATCAACAATGGCCATCAACGATAGTAAACGATAGAACATTAGGCTCTATCGGACATCTTGCGAGATATATTAAAAACTTTTCACAAGCAAGGGTTGCGGCAAAGCCTATGTTTGGTGCTCAACAAATACCGGGTGATGATGCTAGTTTACGTGCAGCTGATGTATCTTTTCATGGTAAACATTACGCGCGTACTGAAATAGTAAAAGCATCCTCAGCATTAGCGGCTGCAGATGAAATTTTGCAAAACTTACAAAATGTTGGTTTAGTTAATAAAACTCTATTGGGCAAGCATCTTCATGAACACTATTTCCCCGTTACATTAAAGTGTACAGATGCTGAGGTAACAAATTTAGCGGTTACTTTAGCTAAGCAACGCCAATACCCTGAAGAGTTAGCTAAAAACTTTATCTAATAATGGTATTAATTCAGGGAATGTATCTAAACACCAGTCAGGCTTATGTGTATTAATATCTTCGCCATAGTTATACCCGTAAGTTAACCCTATGCTCTGCATATTTGCGGCTTTAGCTGCTAATATATCGTTTTTAGAGTCACCTATCATGATACATTCATCTGTGGAAACGTTTAACACCTTACAAGCGTGCAACAACGGGAGAGGATGTGGTTTACGCTCTTTCAAACTGTCTCCGCCAAGTTGTAACTCGAATAAATCAGTTAAGTTATAACTCGCTATAATAGGTGCAATAAATATTGTTGGTTTATTAGTAATAATCGCTAAACGATACCCCTGTTTTTTTAACGCTAATAAGGTTTTTTTTACACCGTTATATAATACAGACTCAACACAGAGCTTCTGTTGGTAGTATGTTAAAAATATTGCTAAGGCGTTATTTATTTCAGCTTCACTAAATTTTCTATTTTCAGACTGGTTATTTATAGAATGTAATAAAGCACGCTCAACTAAGGTTTTAGCACCATTACCTACCCAACCACGGATAACTTCTTGTGAAAATACTTTTAAGCTGAGTGAAATTAACATTTCATTTATTGCTGCAGCAAGATCTGGTGCACTGTCAAGCAAAGTACCGTCTAGATCGAATAGCAGTACAGTTTTATTGCCTTTTTTCATCTGTACATTCCTGTATGTTCATGAAGAGTTCTTTAAAAATAAACACTTTGTTATCACTTAGTGTTGACAACGTAGTTGTATCTAGCTGGAAATTAATTGTTGTCACGAGGTTCAAATCATCCTTGCCAGTAACGATAGACAAGTCAGTTTCAATAACTGTTTAAAGGCAAGTTAAATTGTAATATGAGTATTAGATCTAGACCATCTTTATAGTGTCCTAATGTTTAATTAGATTCAATACAATATCCTTTGTTTAGGTTGATATGATCTTCAGAATCGAGCCAAGGGATGTTTTAAGCAGCTAAATGCCATGGAGGCTAGGTATTATTACTGTTTGAATGGAAAAGTGTGGCATTTATAATGAGCAAAAAAAAGAGAAAGTACATTGTACTTTCTCTAATTACTACACTAGTTGGGATCTAGTTATCAATTATTTATGGATTGTACGTAACATCTAAGCTAACACCACTTGCTGCAGAGTATCCGTAAATACCTATGTGCCATGTATCAGCTACTGGATCAGTAAATGCACATGCTTCTGAGTTACCGCTTTTATATGGGCGACAGTCATATGTAGATGTAGTTGGCTTAGCACCACGACGGATGTATAAATCTGCATCACCTGTACCACCACTCATATTAAAATCAAGTGTAGACATACCAGCTGGTACATCAATTGTGTAGTAAGTCCATGCACGACGAGCTACAGAAATATCAGTTACAGAAGCACTACCACCTGTAGCAACACCACCTGTTGTAGGTTCAGTAAAGCTACCAGTCAAGCTAACACCAGTAAAAGCTGAATAACCAATAACTTTCACATGGTAATTTCCTGCTTGTGCTGTTGCAATTGGACAAGACTCTGCATTACCACCTTTGTATGGACGACAGTCATAACTTGATGTTGTAGGAGCAGAACCAAATTTAACGTAAAGGTCAGCATCGCCCGTACCACCAGCCATATCAAAGTTTAGATTTGTTGCACCGGCAGGTACAACCATTGTAAAGCTTAGTTCTTGTGAAGCTGAGCCAGCTAAGTTTGTTATAGCAACACTATTTGAAAGCTCATTACCACCACCTGTAGGAGGAGGAGTGGTTGTTCCACAGCTTGCTGCTAATGCATCAGATGCCGCTTTAGCTTGTACTAAGCCAAAACCGGTTTTGTCATCACGTCCAGCTGCACCTAAGTCAATCGCTGTTGCTTTTAATGCATTTCGAACTTCTGTTGCACTACAGCTTGGGTTATTACTCCAAACAATAGCAGCAACACCTGAAACATGAGGTGTAGCCATTGAAGTACCGTTGTAATAAGCGTAATTTTGATTACCTACTACATTCAAATTAGCCGATACGCCTAACTGGTTCATAAGTTGTAAACCTAAAGCACGATTTATTGAAACTGTTGGTACAGTTACATCAGTGTTAGCATCAACTAAAAATGGGTTTTGTAAACCTGGACGAGCACTATTACTATAAACAATAACACCAGAGGCACCTGCATCAGCACAAGCTTTTGCTGGGTTTATTTCTGGGTAGTTACTACCTTTTTGGTTGTCATTACGTTCAGCCAAACAAATATTACCTGAAACGTTTGAACAGCTATAAGTGCTTCCTGAAAGTGTACAAGCGGATAAAACACCATTAGCCGAGCTATTTACATTGCTTACTGTAAAGCTACCTGCGCTTTGTACATAATGTGTTTGAGGTACAACTTCATCATTACCATATGTAGTAGAACCCAATGAGATATAACCTAGACGACCGTCACCGGCAACCGTAGACAAAATAGCTTCACCTGGAGCTGAAATTTCAACTTGTGGTGTATATTGAGAGAATTCTGCATGTTGACGACCCTGATCAAGTGCACCTACCGCCATAACAGCATCGTATGAAGCAGGGTAAGATAGAGTTGCATCACCGTCATTACCTGAAGCAGCGATTAGTAAAACGCCTGAATCTGCAGCCGCTTGTAATGAATTTTTTTCAGCAACACTTGAACCAGCGCCACCTAAACTCATGTTAATAACTTTAGCGCCATTATTAACACAGGTATCAACAGCATCAACTAGTTCACCAACATAACCCCAGCCAGCCTCGTTAAATACTTTGATAATGTGTAAGTTTACATTAGTATTAGGCAAAATACCGACAACACCTTCAGAGTTATTTACAGCAGCAATAGTACCTGCAACGTGTGTGCCGTGTGAACCACCATTTTGGTACCAGTTACCTGTACCTGAGTTATTAGTACCTGAGGCATTGTTAGCATTTAAATCTGGGTTAGAACGTTGATAGCCTGAATCAATAATACATACAGTCATGTTTGCTGCATCATTATCAGTAAGTTGATCAGACTGAGTATCAGCGATACCCCAAGGCTGATTTTGTGCCATTAAGTAGCGTTTAAAATCTGGTTCTGCAAACTCTACGTCTGCATGACTATTAAGCTCAAGCGCCATCGCTTTTACGTCATTAATATGTTTTTGCTTGCCGATTGAAATAACATGGCGACCATTTTTAAGCTTCTTTAAATGTTTTAAGCTCTGGCCTGCTTTTTTAGCTAGACCTTTTGGCATCGCTTTTTCTGAAGCAAAGCCATTCAGTGCTTGTGCTTCAAAACCATTTTTATATTTAACAATAATGCGGTCAGTAAAGTTATGGCTTTGAACTTTTTGATCTTCGCGCCATTGGGTAAAGTCAGCATTAACTGCTGTCATCGTATTGTTTGCATTAACAGGGGTAAGCTGTAATTCAGTTGCTTGAAAAGTCTGCGCGTTGCTCGTTGCAGCAATTATAGAAAGTGTTAAAGCACTTAATCCTAATGTTCTGTTATTTATCATCTAAAGGTAACTCCAATTGTTTTTACGCTGAATCCAGTAATTTAATACTACATCGGACGTATTATTTTTCTCGTAGGATGATTAATCATCGAAATTAAGCTTGGCGTTTTTAAAGAGATTGTAATAGCAATTAAAAGACTTTTTTTAATAAAAAAACGACAAGTAATATAAATGCTAATTTATTAAAGTCATTGGTTCTATTGTGTTTTATTAATTATTGTCGCTTTTTTATGAAAAAACGTCGCGTTTATACTAGAGGGTTTTTGTGTTGCTGATAGTATCGAGTAGTACTTAAGACAAGTTTCTTAACAGCAAAAAAATAATAATAAGTTATTTACTACATAAACAGCTGGAGCATCTATGAAAATTTCTAAATTTACAAACTCTATAATTGCCATTGCAGTAACATCTGCATTTACAGCCCAAGCAGCTGATGATAGATACATCATCAAAGTTGATGAAAGTAAAAAAGGAATTGTGAAAGCGTTAGCTAAAAAACTTAATGCTGACTTGAAAATCGATGGTAACGGATTTATTGCTGCTTCTTTTGCTGGAAAATCATTAGCAGAAGTTAAAGGGTTAATGAACAATCCACATATTCAAATGATTGAAGAAGATCAACGCCGAAGTGCGAGTGCTTTATACAACGACGATATTGGTAACGCGATGACTGAACAGTTAACGCCTTATGCGGTATATCAGTCACAGGCAAATCAAGTGGTTTTTAATGCTAATGCAGGCATGAAAGTGTGTGTTATTGACTCAGGTCTAGATCGTTCTAATTCTGACTTTATATGGAACAATATTACCGGTGATAATGATTCTGGTACTGGTAATTGGGATGAGCATGGTGGTCCTCACGGTACACATGTGGCAGGTACTATTGGTGCGGCAGATAACAATATTGGTGTGGTAGGAATGGCGCCAGGTGTTGATATGCATATTATAAAAGTATTCAACGCTGCAGGTTGGGGTTACTCTTCTGACTTAGCATTCGCTGCTGACAAATGTAGTGCGGCAGGTGCAAATATCATTAGTATGAGTTTAGGTGGTGGTGCTGCAAACAGCACTGAAGAAAATGCCTTTAAAGCTTTTACTGACGCTGGTGGTTTAGTCGTCGCTGCTGCAGGAAACGATGGTAATAATGTACGCTCTTATCCCGCAGGTTATTCTTCGGTGATGATGATCGGTGCAAACGATGCCAATAACAATATTGCTGATTTTTCACAATTTCCTAGTTGTACAGTAACTACAGGACGTGGCAAGAATGTAAAGACCACAACTGATGAAACCATTTGTGTTGAAGTAACAGCCGGAGGTGTGGACACACTTTCTACATATCCTGCAGGACTTGCAACAAATGCCTCAATGAGTGCAGACGGCACAGCATATGCTTCTTCTTCTATGGAAAATATCGGAAATGTTAACGGTAGCACTTATTATATGGGGACTGCTGAAACAACGGATAGCGCTGCCAATGGTAATGTCTGCGTGATTGACCGTGGTGTTATTTCATTCCACGACAAAGTTCAAAACTGTCAGAACTCTGGTGGTATTGGCGCTGTTTTGATTAACAACGAAGCAGGTATGTTATACGGAACTTTAGGTGATACAAATGCTACAACGATTCCTGCTGTAGGCGCGGCGTTTGAAGATCGTAGTGCTCTGTTAGCAGCTACAACGGTTAATATTTCTATCGGTGCAACAGATTATGGCTTTATGAGTGGTACATCGATGGCGACACCGGGTGTTTCAGGTATTGCCGCATTAGTTTGGTCAAACCACAATGAATGTACAGGTACAGAAATTCGTGAAGCGCTAAAAGCAACAGCAGAAGATAATGGCGCTGCCGGTAAAGATGTATATTTTGGCTACGGTATTGTTAAAGCGGCAACTGCAGATGCATACTTAACTACTAATGGTTGTGCCGGTGGTGTTACGCCTCCTCCAGCAGGCGGTGATATTAGCTTAACTACTAATGGTTATCGCTCTAAAGGCAAAAACAAAGTTGATTTATCATGGTCTGGAGCGGTAACAAGTAATGTTGATATCTTTAGAAATGGCTCATTAAGATCAACAACAGCTAATGATGGCTTATTTACTGACAGTTTTAAAACTTCAGGTACATATACTTATAAAGTGTGTGACCAAGGTACTGATAACTGCTCTTCAGAATCAAGTGTTTCATTTTAGTTAGTTAATAGTAAGTCATTAAAATATCCAGCTTTAAATTACGCTGGATATTTTTGTTTACTCAACAGGGGAAACAAATGTAATTATCTAGTTAAAAGATATTAAATGGTGTGATAGTGTTTACAAATCGCTTGAGAAAAAGTGATTAAATAAAGTGATATTGACATGACTTAAGTCGTTGTTAGTGTATGTAAACAAATGAAGTTATTCACCTTACTGTTTTTAAATAAAGTTTAAAAAGATGTAACGGGCAAAGGGGATTAAAATGTCGTTCACTTCGAACCAAAATAAAATAAGAAATTTTTCAATCATTGCAGGTTTATTTACTTTGGCAATGGTCATAGGTTTTAAATCTGTAGCTGACACAGATAAAGTCGCAAAGTCTTATATAATAAGTGCTAAGAATTTTTCTGTATTGAAAAATAACCTAAAAGCATTAGGTGTTACACCTACGCATGAGTTAAAAATAATTGACTCAGTTGCCGTAGATTTAACAGATAAGCAACTAAGCAACTTACAAAATAAACAAGAGATCACTGTAAGTTCCAACTATAAAGTTGAGTTAAGTGGGCTGTCTTATGGTCAACGTAGATGGCAGCCTCAATCGGTTGTTACTGAACAAGTTGATGCCACCTATGTTCACCAAATGGGAAACTTTGGTGAAGGTGTAACCATTGCATTTTTAGATACGGGTCTTGAACATTTATCCGGTTTATCCACAGACTTGCAAGGTCGTGATAAAGCTTGGGGCACTTATGATGCGATTAATGATACTGTCAGTAATACTGGTAGTGAAGAAAGTGGTCATGGTACACATGTGGCTAGTATCGCCGTTAATAGTGATTATGATAGTTCTGGCAGAATATATGGTGTTGCGCCCAATGCGGCACATGTCGGTATAAAAGCTTTTGATGCTGAAGGAAAAGCAACGTATGCAGATGTTATTCGCGGCATAGGTTGGGCACTTGAAGTTAAAGAACAAATAAATTTACGTATATTAAATATGTCGTTTAGCGGTCCAGTTCGCTCCAATTACTGGGAAGATCCGTTAAACAAAGCAGTAATGAAAGCCTGGCAAGCTGGAGTGGTTGTCGTTGCGTCAGCAGGTAATAAAGGCTCTGAACCAATGACCATAGGCGTGCCAGGGAATGTACCTTATATAATTACTGTAGGTGCCATGACCGATGACTATACCGCTTTTAATTATTCAGATGATAAAGTAGCAAGTTTTAGTGGCGCTGGACCTACTGCTGAAGGGTTTGTTAAGCCAGATATTATAGCTCCGGGTGGACACATTTCAGGATTAATGGCGTTTGATTCTCAAATTGTTATAGATCACCCTGAATTTCATGATGGTGGACGTTACTTTGAAATGTCAGGTACATCACAAGCGGCGGCAGTCGTTTCAGGTGTGGTAGCTTTATTACTGACTGACAACCCAGCGTTAACACCAGATCAAGTTAAGTGTAAGCTTATAGCCAGTGCTTACAGTGCGAATAATAGTGATGGCAGCAGCCGATATAGTGTGTTTCAACAAGGTGCGGGTCTAGTTAGTGCCTATTATGCGATGGCTAGCGCTGAAACTAATTGTGCTAATAAATCATTAGATATAGCTAAAGACTTGAATGATGAAGAACATTATTCAGGGCCTGCTAATATAAATGAAGATGGTAACTTTTATGTTGAAGGCTTAGGTGAAGAATTTATTTGGGATATAAATGATCCCAATTTTGTAGGTGATGGTATGCTTTGGAAAACTTCTCTGCAACCATATAGTGCTTGGCAGGATACGGCTACTACAGATGGTATGTTATGGAAGACTAACTTTGAAACTGACGGCATGTTATGGAAAACAGGTTTTGGTACAGATGGTATGCTATGGAAGACCAGCTTCGAAACTGATGGTATGCTATGGAAAACGACAATAGACATTAATAGTTGGGTTGAGCCACAATAATGCAATAGAAGCTAAAAAAGTCACTTATCATAAGTGACTTTTTTAGTTAAACACTTAACTATTTTATTAGATTTATGTGTTTTAAAATAGTTAGGCTTTACTTCACTTTTAAGCAAGGTAATATTCTTCATAGGATTTATTTAAGCTGATGTGTTTGCTGTTTAATGCCATCCTTTATAAAATTGATATTACTTTTTCTTTAACTAAAACACTTTCACACAAGGTGTTTTATGCCAGGCAATAATTCCAATAAGTCATATAAAGTAACTTCTAAGTTTTTCTATTCAAATTACAGGTTAAAACTAACTAATGCTTAAGAATTTCTCCTTCTGTTTTACTTTACTATTTTGCAATATGCTTTTTGCCCAAGAAAGTAAATTGTTTAAGAGTTTTGCAATTGATAACCCAATGTCCTACAAATTTGTCATGACTATTGCTCAAGATAAAGACGGCTTTATGTGGTTTGGCGGTCAGGAGGGGTTACACAGATTCGATGGTCACCAATTATTGAGTTTTTACCATGATACATCAATTGAAGGCTCATTAAGTTCGAATGTTATCGGACGTATAATTATTGATAAGAGCCAACGAATTTGGATTGGGACTCGTGGTGGTGGCCTTAATCTTTACTACCCTGAGTCTAAAAGTTTTCGACATTTAACGACCAAGACAAAAAATGCTCAAATTAGTAACGACGGTATTAATACTTTATTTGAAGATAGTGAGGGTAAAATATGGATCGGGACAGAAAATGGTTTAAATATTTTATCAATCAAAGGTGAAAATTGGGATGTAGTTCAAATACAGCAAAAATTGGATAACAAACATAGCCTATCTCATAATATTGTACACGCGATCATTGAAACAGATGAACATGAAATTTGGGTCGGTACAAATGGTGGTGGAATATCGGTTTTTGATTTAGCTGGTAACTTTAAACGTACAATAAAGTATGCTCCTAAAGAGGATGATAGTTATATCAATAAATATATCAATGCGCTCTTTAAGGATAAACAAGGAAATATCTGGGTTGGTACAGTTGATAATGGATTATTAAAGTATTCGGTAAATGACAATAATGTTGTGCATTTTAAGTATGACGAGAGCGATACAAAATCACTCAGTAGCAATACTATTCATAATGTGTATCAAGATTTCGAAAATAATATATGGATAGCAACGGATAATGGTTTATCTATTTATGATATTGAAGCTAAATCATTTGAAAGGTTTAATCATTCTGCAAGTAATGCTTATAGTGTAAGCAGTAATTACATTATGAACTTCTATGAAGATCAAAATAATTTGATGTGGATTGGTACTAATAATGGCTTAAATCGTTGGGATTCAACGATGACAACATTCAGACAATATACCGCTAGGGAATATCCAGCTCTTGATCGATCTAATATAACCAGTTTTTCACAAGCATCATCCCAGAAGATATTTTTTAGTGCTTATAATGGGCGAATATATCAATTATCAGTAAGTAATAATGAGATTATTGAACTCGATTTAGAAAAATATTTTGAAAATCTAAGGGTGATGAATTTATTTTATGATGGCAAATATCTTTGGGTAGGTACAAGAGCATCAGGTTTGTATCGAGTGAATTTACATGATAAATCAATTAAGTCCTTTATCCACAATGAATTTATTTCCTCATCAATATCAGCAAATAGTGTAACTGACATTATTAAAGATAGAGAAGGAAGGTTATGGGTATCTACATTTAATCAAGGCCTTAATCGACTTAATGAAGATGGTAGCTTTACTCGATATATTAGTAATAAAAATACTCCTGAAGAGGGCCCAAATAGTAATTCAATTTTACATCTATTAGAGGATGAGAAAGGAATTATATGGGTCGCTACTTATGGCAGTGGACTGAGTCGATTTGATCCAACAACAGAAAGTTTTCATCATATTACTTATGATGAAAGTGATCCAAATAGCCTATCCAGTGATCTGTCTTGGTTTATATTTTTAGATAACGATAAAAACCTCTGGGTCAGTACTCAAGCAGCAGGATTAAATGTATTATCCTATGAGAACAGAGTTGCGAAAAACTATAAATTTAAACGCATCGGCACAAACGATGGCATGAAAAGTCAAACAGTTTATGGCATGATTCAAGATAGCTATAACGATATATGGTTAAGCTCAAATCAAGGTATAACAAGGTATTCAGTCAACTCTAAAGTTTTTAAGCACTTTGATCTAAGCCACGGATTGGTTGATTTAGATTACAATCATGGTGCAATTTTTAAAAGTGTCGATGATGTGATTTACTTTGGCGCAGGGAAAGGCGTTTCAAGTATTCAACCCAGTAAAAATCGAAATAAAATACAGCCTCCACAAGTACGATTAACCAATGTATTTAAGCTTAATGAACCTATGGCGTTATCAACAGCCATCACAGATCTTAAAAGCTTAGAACTTGATTATGATGATCAATTGATTTCATTTGAGTATGTTGGGCTTAATTACGCTTATCCTGAGTCTACTAAATATAAGTATCGCTTACTTGGCTTTGATCAAGCTTGGCTAGATGCAGGCAAGTCACGCCGTGCTACTTATACCAATCTGCCTGCAGGTATGTTTCAGCTGCAAATAATAGCGGGCAATAGTGACAATGTATGGAGTGAACCAGGCTATACCTTAGATATAATTGTGAAACCAGCACCATGGAATACGTGGTGGGCCTATATTTTATATACTTCTGCTGTGGCGTTAGCTTTATTGTTTTATTCTCGTTTATTAAATCGTAAATTAGTTGTTGAGCAGCAACAAAAACTCTATTTAGAACAGCAGGTTTATGATAAAACTGAGAAGTTTACATCTAAAAACTTAGAGTTAGCTCAAGCCAATAAACAATTAGAAAAAGCGGCAATTGTTGATAAAGTTACGGGCGTAAAAAGCCGTCGCTATTTAGATATATATATTGAACAAACTAGTCAATTAATGAACCAAATGCACCAAAATTTATTACCTGTGCAAAGAGAAATGTTGCCACGGCTTTATATTTTAATGGTACGTCTTAAGAGTAAAGAAGCGGTGAGTAATAGCCAGTTAATCAATCTTACTGATTTATTGCATTATAGTAGAAACAACGATGATCTCGTTATTCGTTGGTCGAATGATACTTTTGCGGTTATTGGCTATGAAAAGGGCAATAATGCCAATGAATTAGCTGCGCGTTTATCAGGTAGATTAAAAAGCGTGGTTGATGTTGATGACGCTACGGCCATTAATATGGCCTATTCATTCTTTCCATTTAGTCGAGAAAATCCTCTAGACTTATCTTGGGATCAAATCAGTGTGATGATAGAACAAGCATTAAATTATACTGATGAAAATAAGCAGCTTTCATGGTTAGGCTTATGTGGACCAAAATCTAATGTTTTTGACTATTTACAGTTGATGAAAAAAAGCAGCCTCACTAACTTAAAAGAACAAATAATTATTAAGTCAGGCTTAGTCTGATGTTCGTTGCTCTTTTTGCTTCTGTTGCTGATATTGCTTCGGCGTGGAGTCAAACATTTCTTTAAAGCAACGGCCAAAATAAGTCTGCGACGAAAAGCCAACATCAAGTGCTATACGACCAATTTGAGAGCCATTTTGTAATAGCACTTTTGCTTTGTTAAGGCGAAATTCTTTTATGAAGTTATTCGGTGTTATGCCTATTAATGCTTTAATTTTACGTTGCAACTGACGCTCGCTCATTGCCATTCTGGCTGATAACTGTGTAATGTCTAGATCAGTATCTGTATATACCTCAGCGGTTATCGATTCGAGCTTTTCTAAAAATTTATTGTCAAGTGTGACATCCTCATCACTTGTATAAGCTAAGTCTGCGACGTTTTCAATGCTATTAACTTTTCTACTTGTTTGCAGGTTTTTATTAAAGCTTTGTAAATAACTTTTTTGTAATTCTTCTCTATTAATAATTAAGTTATCAATGCGTGTTAATAGCTCTTGATGGTTAAAAGGTTTACTCAAGTACTCATCGGCTTGTAAATTTAAACCATGTAAGCGGCTATCAAGATCAGAACGGGCTGTTAATAATATCACCGGAATATGAGAGGTTAATTCATGGCTTTTAAGTTGTTGTAACACGGCAAAACCGTCAATGCCGGTGAGCATAATATCGCAGACGATAACATCAGGAATGTATTCTTGGGCAAGTGTTAATCCAAGTTCACCGCTACCCGCTATCAAGCTATGATGTTGCTGCTCTATTACTTGTTTAATATGGCTTTGCATATCCAAGTTGTCTTCTATAATTAAAACAACCTTTTGACTATGGTTTCTAATATCTTGAACTGAATTGTGAGGTTCAATTAACAAAGAAGATACTTCAGTTTGAGAAATACTTGTTGGTGTTAGCTTCTCGTCAGATATGGCAGTGGCACTAGGAATAATTAAGGAAAATTTACTACCTTTACCATACTCACTAAAAACATTAATTTTCCAATGATGTGCTTTAACCAGTTCATTCACCAAAGATAAACCAATACCAACACCGAAAACGCCTTTGTTTTGTTCGTCATCTGCGCGTTGAAAACGCTCAAATATTTTACTTTGTGAGGCTGTATTTATACCTATCCCGGTATCAATAATATCTAAGATAAAGTTGTCATTGTTGCTGTGAGCAATAACTTGAATACTGCCACCCGCTGGCGTGTATTTAATGGCGTTCGCTATTAAATTAAAAATAATTTTTTCAAATGCTTGGGCATCACAATCTAACCAAATATGTTCTGGGATATCGCAGGTTAAGGTCAAGTTGTTTTGAGTGGCAAGACGCGAAAACGAGTCTGCTGGCATCGACATTAATGTTTGCAGTCGATAGGTCGCCATAGTTAATTGTGGGTTATCAGATAAGCGAGATAGCTCAAGGAGTTGTTCAACCATACGAACTAAACGTAAACCATTGCGCTTCGCTGTTTTAAGCTCTTTACTCTCTTCCTCTGTTTGAGCTTTAACCAAGTAGCGATCTAAAATTCCATTAATAATTGTTAACGGAGTCCTAAACTCGTGGGAAATATTGGCAATAAACTTATCTTTTAAATCTAACGCTTGTTGTTCTGCAAGTTTACGTGCAGTGAGGTTAATAAAGGTAATCACAACTAAGGGTTGCTCTTCTCTTTCTGCCCATTGTAATTCTGCTTGTACAGGGAATTGAGTACCGTCTTTTCGGGTAGCCGTACACTCTATCGATATGCCAGCCTCTTTTCGTTGTAAAGTATAAACATTACTTTTGAAGTCAAAAAAGTAATGCATTTGATCATCTGTCGAGAAAAAATCGCTAACACTTGTGGCAATAATTTCACGCTCTAAACATTGAAAAAGTTGTACAGCGGCGGGGTTTGCTGAAAGTACTGTCCCATCTGTGCTAGTGGTTAATATGGCATTACTTGAGACATTAACTATCGCTTTGTCTTCACTATTAAGCATTGCACTGGTTAACACTTGATTAAGCTTCACTAATGTTTGCTGTTCGGTATTTTGTAACTCTATTTTCTTTTGATTTTTATACCCTAAACGATTTTTTCGATAAACAATCGTCATTAATAACGTTAAAGCAATACCGAGCCAAGTGGCAATTAATATCGACTGCAAATACGAGTTTATATTGTAATGCAGGTTTAACTCGGTACCCGCTAAATGCATGAATACTGAACAAGCTATTAATAAAATCAAATAAAGCTCAGACGTAAATTCTGGTGTTACTTCTGTTGGCGGCTCATCAGTTATTACAGAGTTATTAGCTGCAATAATGAGCGAGCAATACGGAATAAGCACTAACAACGTTAGTAAGTATTCTGGTAAATAAATGATGAACCAATTGTTCAGATAATCAATCATGTTATCTAACAATAATGCAGCCGCGGAAATTGCGAGAACGCCATAAATTTTGCGCCAAAAATTACTATGACATTGAACACAATTTGTCGCTAAACGAATGAAAATAAGTACAGCTATTAGCAAATGGAACAATTGAGATGAAGCTACTTTATTTTCAATCTTATTTGAAAACTCTATAGGGAGTAAAACGAAATAACTAAAACATATCAGTGTGAAGAATATGGCGGCTACACGGTTACTGATATTTTTATTACTTTTAGTTTCATTATTATGAGGGTTAGTTTCTATTGCTAGAATGACAAAAAAATAACTGCAAAGTGTGAAGAAATCTCGGATCAAAAGGTCATCACGTAAGAGACTAAAACTGAAAAGTAAGTTAGATATCAAAGCAGAAAGCAGGGCGAGGGTTATAAACTGCCAAAAAAGTTTTAGTTCTCGTGTGTTAATACGCAGGTAGCTATTAACAATGAACCCTACACTGAGCAGTTGTAAAATAAGTAGCGGGCCTTGTAAACGCCAGACATCACTTAAATTAAACATATCGTTTATTAAAAAATATGGCAGTAAAGTGAGTACAACACTAGCAGTGAGCAATAGTTTTCTATTTTTTATCTGCAAATTTGCAACCCAATATTATATGACAACAAGTGTATTTTTATATTTAATTTGTTGGCATTTATTTAACTTTTTACATTATACAGTATGTTAATGCTTTGTGAATAATCATAATTGATTTAGTCATTACCCAAAGCATATTACTCATTTATACAAAGTAAAAAGCTTCGCTAGGGTTAAGGTGATTTGTAAATACAGCCATTTGTTTCAAGCTCTGTAAGATAAATACGCGTCATTAATTCTAATTGATGATAATTAGGTAACATATGTTGGCACAGTTGATAAAAAGCCTTGTTGTGGTCTTTTTCTTTTAAGTGAGCAAGCTCGTGTACCACGATCATATTTAATAAAGATAGTGGCGCACGTTTGAACATACTACCAATACGAATTTCATTTTTACTTTTTAATTTACTTCCTTGCACACGAGAAACATAAGTGTGTAACCCTAATGCATTGTTAATAATATGAATTTTATCGTCATACTTTACTTGGCTCAAGGGCGCAGATTTTTTTAGGTATTGTTGCTTAATCGCAAGAGAATACTCTCGTAATGCTTTGTCTGATGTAATCTCATGTGGTTCAGGAAACTGGGTTAATAAATAAGTCTTTAAATTACCATCATTAATAAGCTGAATAACTTGTTGTTGAGTTTCAGCGGAGTAATGAGATAAGTACTTTAACGGAGTGGTCATTGGACTATTAATATTTCTAAATTTTGGTTTCAGCGATTATTACACAGCTTACGCTATTTTTATTTTAACGTTCAGTATTTTTTTTACTGAGTTTTAACCTAGTTCTGACCCACTACTAGATAAAAGCTAGAGCATAAAATGTTTAAAAACCTGTACTAGTTGTACAGGGGAAGAGTGCCCCAAAAGAATTAAAAATTGAAAGTGATGATATGGTGGAGTCCATTCGCAGTGGCGGTACTTATGTTGGCTATTTAGTGTTTGACGATGAAGGTCACGGCTTCAGTAAAAAAGCGAATTGAATCAGTGCTTCAAATAAGTTTTTAAGCTTTTTAAATGATCACTTATAAGTTTTTAAAAGTGTGATGTAAAAATAGCGAACATAGTGTTCGCTATTTTTTTCTGAGGCTATTGAAAGTTTATTACTTATAACTTTGATAAAAATTAATTAAGCCAATGGTCGAGCTGTCATGCTGATCATTTAAGTTTCCAGATGATAACTCTGCTTGAATATTGTTGGCTAAACCTTTACCAAGTTCTACACCCCATTGGTCGAATGAACAGATTTGTAAAATAATGCCTTGCACAAATATTTTATGCTCATACATAGCAATTAAACTGCCTAGTGAACGTGGTGATATCCGTTTCATTAATATGGTGTTGGTAGGGCGGTTACCTTTATGAACTTTGTGTGGGGCAACTTTATCAATGTAATCTTGTGTACGACCCTTTGCTTTTAAATCCGCACGCACTTGAGTTTCATTAACACCCTGCATAAGTGCTTGAGTTTGAGCGAAAAAATTTGCCATTAAGGTTTCATGATGACCATGTACGGGCGTAACACTCTCAACTGAGCCAATAAAGTCTGCAGGCACAACATTATTGCTTTGATGTAGGTATTGGTAAAAGGCATGTTGACCGTTAATTCCTAATTCACCCCAAATCGACGGTACAGTGGGATATGAAATAGAGTCACCATCCCACGAAACAGACTTACCGTTACTTTCCATCTCAGCTTGTTGTAAATATGCTGACAACATGTGTAAAGTCTGGTCATAAGGCAAAATAGCTTGAGATTGCGCACCGAGAAAAGTACAGTTCCAAACACTGAGTAGTGCCAAAATAACAGGTGCATTTTCTGCTAGTGGAGTATTACAAAAGTGTTGATCAATTTCATGCGCGCCTTCCAGTAATTCAATAAAGCGTTCAAAACCTAAGTCGATAGCGATAGGTAAACCAATAGCAGACCAAAGTGAGAAGCGACCACCTACCCAGTCCCACATATCAAAAATATTTTCTTCAGCGATACCAAATTCCATGGCATTCTTTTTATTTGATGATACGGCAACAAAGTGCTGAGCAATGGCTGATTGATCAAAAGATGAAGATACGAGCCATTTCATAGCCGTTCTGGCGTTGGTCATTGTTTCTGTGGTAGTAAAGGTTTTACTTGAAACAATAAATAAGACCTTTTCTGGATTCAAAGGTCTAAGTACATTAGCTATTTGGGTACCGTCAACATTGGAAACATAATGGACATTCACGCTATTATCACTGTATTGGTCTAGTGCTTCAGTGACCATTTGTGGGCCTAAATTTGAACCGCCCACACCAATATTTACTACATCAGTAATACGCTTTCCTGAATAACCACTCCATAAACCTTGGCGAACTTTCTCACTAAAGGTTTTCATCTTATCTAGAGCTAATCGCACATCAATATTAATGTTTTTACCATCGAGCATTATTGGTGTTTCGCTGCGATTTCTTAACGCTGTATGCAATACTGCACGGTCTTCTGTGCGGTTAATACGTTCTCCGCTAAACATTTTTTCTCGCCAAGCTTCAACATCGCACTCTTTCGCTAAATTGAACAGCATATCCATTGTCGATGCTGAGATAAGGTTTTTTGAATAATCGAGAAGAAAAGGCGCAAGTTGAATTGAGAATTGCTCAAACCGTTTTGGGTTTTGTTTAAATAACTCACTCATATGTTGAGACTTCATATCAAGTGCATGATTTTCAAGTTTTTTCCAGCTAGGTAATGAGGTTCTATCTTGCATTACGGCTCCATTGTTTAGTTTAATTACTTAATTATAATTTGTTAAATAATATAAAGTTTAGGTCGATAAAATTATTGCGCTATAACAATACTATTTACTATATTTAGCGAAGTGGCTAATAATTAATTAGTATAGTTAGCTAGAGATTGGTTATGTAAAAATATGTATTTAACTTATTGTATTATAATAGTTATATTTTTATTTTTATATTCTTATTTAATGTTTCTAGGATGATTTATTACAACAGGGGTTACAAAACTTACACTCGCTAGAATTTCTAGCGAAAAAATATTTTTACTTTGTTGTTAATCAATTAACCACAAAATTTCATTAATAAGGTGGGGTGTTTTTAATCTGTCTGTTTAAACGATTGTCGCTTTGCTGAAATATGGCGGAGAATAATCAATAGGAATAACTAACAGGTTGAAGTTGAGGCTTTAAATACGGCCATTAAATTTTCTACAAAGGCTATATTGTTGTGTTCAGATACAGATACTGTAATGCCAAATGGTGCAAAATGTAAGGTTTCAGCTAAGTCATCTGCTGTTAACCCCGTTTTTTTAAGTGTTAAACGATTAGCTGATATTTCTTTTTCAATTCTCAAACGAATACTTTTTTTGATAGCACCTTCTTCTGCTTGAATAAGATCCTTACAAAATGCCTGACCCGCGTGTAACAAGTTAGATCTCACGAGATTACTAGACACGTCGTTAAAGAAGCCTTCACAACGTTGAATAATTAGCGCTTGTGTTTCCTGCCAAAAGTTTTTTTCAGACTTACGGTATAGATCAATCAAAATATTGTGTTTTTGAAAATGTTTCTCTACAACCGCTCTAAAAAGTACCTCTTTTGATTTGAATTGTTTATGTATCGTCACACGAGATACACCTGCATGTCGACTTACCATCGATATGTTTGCGGTATCATAGCCGTGTTGAAAAAAACACTCCATTGCGGTATCTAAAATTTTATCGGTAGTACTGGGCAAATTTTCTACTCTTTATATATTAATGACTATTATATTAACGTGAGTTGTTACATTACACAACAGGTTTACATTAGTTGTTAATGTGTAAACCTGTGTTATGATTAGTGTACTTATTTTAAATTTTACTTATATTTTGAGGTTACCGTGAATCGAATTTTTATACTTGCTACAATTTTTGTACTGCAAGCTTGTTCAGAACCAACAGAAGTAAAGAAAGAAACTGCTCCGGTTGTTGTTCAATTGACGAGTGCTCATGTAACAAGTTTAGCGAATAATTATGAGTTTCCAGCGATTGTTTCTGCAGTGAAGAGTGTTGACCTTAAATTTGAAGTGTCAGGGCGCTTAATATTTGAAAACTTGATTGAAGGCAGTGAAGTTAAAAAGGATCAAATTTTAGCTAAAATTGACCCTAAGCCTTTTCAACGTAAAGTAGAAGAAAGCCGAATTCGTCATGAAGACGCTCAACGAAATTTAAAACGTATTAAAGATGTTTTTGATAAAAATGTTGCTTCACAACGCGACTACGATGAAGCTAAATCTCAGTTTTCTATTACAAAAATAGTGTTAGAAAATGCGGAACAAGATTTAAGTTATAGCACGATAAAAGCACCATTTAATGCTGTTGTGGGCGCTAGGTATATCGAGAATGATAGCTTGATTAGAACCGGAGATTCACTGGCTAATTTACAAGATAGATCAGAGCTATATTTTACCTTTGAGGTACCTGAACGTATTATGACCGCTAATGTTGGTAATCGTGATGTTAAAGCGACGGCTCATATTATTGGTCAGGAATCAAAAGTATATGATATTCAATATGTCGAACATAAAACCACGCCAGATCCTATTACACAAACCTATAGCGTAACCTTTGCTCTGAAAAATGAAGTTGCTAATGCCTTCTATCCCGGCTCACGAGCCATTGTGAATATTATGCCAAATAACAACCAATTACAGGCTTTGATTGTGCCATTAAGTGCGTTGATGGGTAACAATGATTCAGGCTTTAGTGTTTGGCGATACAATGAGCTAGACAGTAAGTTAACTAAAACTAAGGTTAATATTTCTAAATTCAAAGGTGAATTCGCCTTAATATCTTCTGGCCTCACGGATGGTGATAAAGTGGTCTCAGCTGCGGTAGGTCAAATGCGCGAAGGGTTAGTCGTTAGAGAATATAAGGCGACATATTAAGATGGATATAGCACGTTATTCTCTGACTAAACCCGTTAATATCTGGCTGATGTCAATATGCTTTATTATTGGTGGCATTGTTGCTATGAGTAAAATAGGGCGTTTAGAAGATCCCGCATTTACCATCAAACAAGCGGTTATTTTTACCTACTACCCAGGTGCAAGCGCAGAAAAAGTTGAAAAAGAAGTAACCGAACAGCTTGAAATAGCGCTGCAACAAATGTGGCAATTAGATATTTTACGATCTGTTAGTAAGCCCGGTTTTTCTCGTATTACCATGGAAATACAACCTCATATTGACGGACCATTATTACCTCAAATATGGGACGAATTACGTAAACGTTTACGAGATATTCAGCACGACTTACCCCTTGGCGCTAGTGCGCCTGTTGTTATAGACGATTTTGGTGATGTTTACGGTATTTATTATGCGTTATCGGCACCTGACTTTAGTGCAGACCAAATGCGGGAGTTTTCAAGGATAATACGCCGTGAAGTGTTAACCGTTGACGGCGTTGCTAAAGTGAAAGTAGGCGGCATTTTAGAAGAAGAAATTGTCGCAACTATTGATAGTTATCAAATTTCTGGTTTGGGTCTTTCTTTTCCTGACCTTCAGCAAGTACTCGCCAGTAACTTAAAACCCTTCAGTGGTGGTCGGTTATATGTCGGTGATAAACAGATCAGGATACCCATCGAAAGTTCCACCAATAAAATAGAAGAAATCGAAAACTTATCTATTGTTGTGCCAGGAAAAAATGCCTCTATAAAAATAAAAGACATTGCTGAGTTAACGCTTCAACCTGTTGCTATTCCAACGGGCTTAAAGCGTTTTAATGGTGAAAGTGCAATAACCCTCGCCATTTCGGCACAAAATGATATTAACATTGTCGATGTTGGTCATAAAATTGATGCTAAATTAGCTGAAGTGTTGGCAAAGTTACCTACGGGTATTAATGTTTCAACAATTTATAACCAAGCCAAAATTGTTGATGAATCAGTCGATGGTTTTATCTTGAATCTTGAAATGTCAGTGGTGGTTGTAACTCTAGCACTGTGCTTATTTATGGGGTGGCGTTCGGGTATTGTTGTTGGCGGCACTTTATTGATTACCGTTTTAGGTACGGTACTTATAATGTGGCTTTATGACCTTCAACTTGAGCGAATTTCCTTAGGTGCTATGGTGATAGCAATGGGCATGTTAGTCGATAATGCTATTGTAGTTGCCGAAGGTATGATGCTGCGAATGGAGAAGGGCAAGTCAGCTATGGAGTCAGCTAGCTTTATTGTTAAGCGAACTCAATGGCCATTACTTGGCGCAACCGTAATAGGTATAGCAGCATTCTCTGGTATTGGTTTATCAGATGATGCAACCGGTGAATTCTTATTTTCATTGTTTGCGGTAGTACTTATTTCTTTAATGCTCAGTTGGATTCTTGCCGTAACATTAACTCCTTTACTGGGTAAGTATTTTTATAAGGTTGGAGATAAAGAAGGGGCTGAAGAGTCGCATTCTTTATTTCATAAAGCTTACTTAGTCGTTTTGCGTAGTGCCTTGCATTGGCGAGGTGTTACCTTGGTAATATTGGTAGTTATTACCATAGGTGCATACGCGAGCTTTGGACTTATCAAACAAGGATTTTTCCCACCTTCCAATACTCCAGTATTTTTTGTTCATTATTGGGGACCACAAGACTCAGATATACGAGCCACTGAAAAGTATATGAAAGCGGGTGAAAAGTTAATACTTGAAACCGAAGGTATTGAATCATTAGCAACGTTTATTGGTGAAAGTTCTGAGCGCTTTACGTTGGTATTCGCACCTGAATTACCCAATGAAAGTTATGGATTGTTTTTAATTCGTGCCAAAAATGCTGCAGAAATACCTCGTTTAGCGCAGGAAATTTCAACTAAGTTAAAACAAGCAAACCCTAAGGTAAATTTTTACGCCGAAATTATGCAGTTTGGGCCAGGCGCTGGCGCAAAAATACAGGCAAGATTTTCTGGTGAAGACCCAGCGATTTTAAGGGAATTAGCAGAACAAGCCAAAGCGATATATTTCGAAGATGGAATGGTTAGAGATATTCGTGATGACTGGCGTGACAAAGGTATTGTTTTAGCCCCTGAATATGATGATATTGCCGCTGGTATCGCCGGAATTTCAAGAAGTGACTTCAGCCAAGCTATTAAGTTTTATACTGATGGTTTGCAAATCGGTCAACTTCAAGATGGCGATTACCTTTATCCCATCATCGCGAGGAATAGCAATAACAACCAAGATCAACTGGTTGGTTTAGAAAATAGCTTGGTGTGGAGTAGTAGTCAAAGAACCTATATTCCCTTTAAACAAGTTAGCGGAAAAATGAACTATTCAAGTGAAGAATTGCTAATTAATCGACGCGATCGCGTACGCACAATTACGGTTAAAGCTGAGGCTGGTTATAGTGAAACCACAGGTGAAGCATTTAGTCGTACACAAGCAAAAATTGAAGCAATCCCTTTACCTCAAGGTTACAAACTTGAATGGGGTGGAGAGTTTGAATCTTCGCGCAAGGCACAAGCAGCTTTAGGGCAAGGCCTACCATTGGGCTTTTTAGTTATGTTTATTATTAGCGTATTACTTTTTGGTAAGGCAAGACAACCGCTTATTATTTGGCTAATTGTACCAATGGCAGTTGTAGGTGTGGTGGCTGGTTTATTAATAGCAGACTTACCTTTCGGCTTTATGTCATTACTTGGTTTTTTAAGTTTATTTGGAATGCTAATTAAGAACGCCATTGTGTTGCTAGAAGAAATAGACTTGCAAATAGCCGAAGGTAAAGAAAAAGCATTAGCAATTGTAGAAGCTAGCTTAAGTCGTTTAAGGCCAGTTTCATTGGCGGCTATCACGACTATTCTAGGGGTTATGCCGCTAATACTCGATCCTTTCTTTGCTGACATGTCGGTAACTATAATGGGCGGTTTAGCGTTTGCCACCATCTTGACCATGATTGCAGTCCCTGTACTTTACAGTGTTCTCTATAAAATCAAGGTGGATAAAATTTAGCTTGTATAGCTTGTATAGCTTGTATAGCTTTTAGGTAAAGTTAACCTTCTAAGCAATCGATGAAAACGAGCAATTATTTGCTCGTTTTTTATTTACGCTATTATTTAATTGATTCACTCCATGGTGAATCTTAACAATGACTTAAAAATTAGAATTGAGTTGTTAAGTGTAATTACTAAGGTAGGTCGTTTATGGACTCTAACTTAATACACTAAACTGTTAGCGTTTAAATAAGTTGAAAGAAAAGTTAATTGCTTTAGGTCTTATTTGTATACACTAAATATAATTAAAAAAGAGTAAGGATTTATGTTATGACAGGTCGCCAGGGTTTTGTTGCGTTTGCCATTGTTACACCAATAATTATTTATGCACTTAGTTTTCTTAGCCCAAGTTTTTTTTGGGCTTTTTTAGTGGTAGGCCCTTTAATCGTCATCGGCCTTTTCGATATGTTTCAAACAAAACACACGATTAAACGTTTATATCCGATATTTGGACGACTTCGTTATATATTGGAATCTTTTCGTACTGAAATTCAACAATATTTTGTTGAGTCTGATCTTGACGGAACGCCAATACCTAGAGAGTTTCGCTCGTTAGTTTATCAACGCGCGAAAGGCAACAGAGATACTCGTCCTTTTGGTACTATTTTTGATGTTAACGCTGCAGGTTACGAGTGGGTTAATCATTCGATACACGCCAAACATTTATCAGATTATAAGCCAAGAATTAAGTTTGGTGGTGATGAATGTACTAAACCTTATATGGCATCACCGCTTAATATTTCAGCTATGAGCTACGGAGCCTTAAGTAAAAATGCCATTATGGCCTTGAATAGAGGCGCTAAAATGGGGGATTTTTCTCACAACACAGGTGAGGGAAGTATGAGTCCTCACCATCTAAAACATGGTGGTGATATAGTTTGGCAAATTGGTACGGGTTATTTCGGCTGTCGCGATCATAAAGGCAACTTCAATCCTTTAACTTTTCAAGAAAATGCGATTAAAGACGTCGTAAAAATGATCGAGATAAAACTGTCTCAAGGTGCTAAACCTGGTCATGGCGGCATATTACCTGCAGCAAAATTAACTAAAGAAATATCTGAAATTCGAGACGTTCCCATGGGAGAAGATGTTATCTCTCCTCCCTCACATTCTGCATTTTCTAGTCCTAAAGAGTTATTGCAGTTTATTGAACAATTAAGAGAGTTATCAGGTGGTAAACCCATTGGCTTTAAATTGTGCGTGGGTCGAAAAGATGAGTTTCTCGCTATATGTAAAGCGATGCTTGAAACAGGAATAAAACCCGACTTTATCACCGTTGACGGTGGTGAAGGTGGCACAGGGGCGGCCCCCGTTGAGTTTACTAATTCGGTTGGTACACCGATTAAAGACGCATTAGTTTTTGTTAATAGCGCGCTTATTGGCGTTGGTTTAAGAGACCAAATTCGTATTATCGCCGCAGGAAAAATGTTGTCTGCATTCCATATTCTTCGAGCTATGGCATTAGGTGCAGATGCTGTTAACTCAGCTCGAGGTATGATGCTTGCCTTAGGTTGTATTCAATCACGTACATGTAATACCGACGAATGCCCCACAGGTATTGCAACGCAAAATCCCGGACGTAATAAAGGCTTAGTTGTGACAGATAAAGCGCAACGCGTCGCTAATTTCCACCGTGATACCGTTAAGAGTTTAGTCGAGCTAATTGGTGCTGCTGGCTTAAATAATTTAAATGAATTACGTCCTGAACATATTAATCGACGAATACAAGGAACAGATGTAAAAAACTATGCTCAGCTATATCCTGAAATTATTTCAGGCAGTCTTTTACAAGCAAGCACTGTTGATCCAAGCTGGAAATATGATTGGGATAAAGCCAATGCGAGTGCTTGGTAGACACCCAATGGTAATACAGCGTTTCACTATGTACCAATTAGGCATCTTTTAGATCAGCGTGTGGAAGTAATAGATTGAAATGACTATCTTTATAATCGTGTTATGTCTTATCTTTGCCTTAGGTTTTTTAGCTCAATATACCGGTCTTTGCATGGTGAGGGGCGTGAATGAATGGAAAAATGGCAACCCTTCCTTTTTGCTTGCCATTATTTTTAGTGGTGTGCTGTCTTGGGTGGCTGTTGTTACTGCATTTATTTTAGATCTGCCGCTTCAATTTAAAGTTTATGAACCCAGTATCTTGTTCGCGATAGGCGGGGTTTTGTTTGGTTTGGGTAGCGCTATTAATAACGGGTGTGGTATTTCTACTTTAACTCGCTTATCAAAAGGAGAGTTTGCCTATAGTGCTACGATTGTAGGCTGGTTAATCGGGTGGTCTATTTTGGCTACTTGGCGTCCTGATGTGTCTGTAATAGCGCTGCCTTTACCTACTAATGTGACTTATGGCGCTTTGATAATAATTTCATTAATGATCAGTGTTTGGGTGGCTTTTGGTAATAATGCCCGTAAAAAGGTTTGGTTTGGCATGATGGGAATAGGCTTACTTAGCGGCTTTATTTTTTTATATCAACCTAAGTGGCCACCGAGTGCGCTTTTACATGATTTAAGCAATTTGATAACAGGTCAAGATAATGCTATTTGGCCAGATTTAACGCGGTATTTGCTCTTTATAGCGTTATTAATTGGTATGTTCTTTTCTGCATGGAAAGCAAAACGATATTTTATCGTTTTACCACACATTAAATACTGGTTAATACACTTATTAAGCGGTGTACTTATGGGGATAGGTGCATCACTTGCAATGGGTGGGAATAGCTTTCAACTTTTAATGGCTTTACCTGTATTTTCAGTTGCTGGAATTATTGCTATTTTGGGAATAATCGTCGGTATATTTGTTGGTGTAGATATTAAGCGAAAGTACTTATAACTTTGATTATCAGCTTTGGCTGATGTTTTTAACCCACCGTAATTTTAAGCGTTTGAGTCTGAAGATAACTTTATTCTTAAATTGTTGAAATAATTTATCAATTTCCCCTCTCTTTTACTAAAGAATCATTTGTGAAGGCGAAAATACCCAACAGCCTTACAGAGCCTGAAACACAATGTCTAAACTTATAATAACAATGCTTCTATAATATTTTGCTTTTCTAGACTAACTGTAATGCAATAAAACTGTAGTGTTAGTTCTGTGAAACTTTTAATTATAATACTCAGAATTTAAGAGAGATCCTTATGAAAACAGTTTTAATTTTTTTAATCCTTACATTACCGACCTTTTTATCCTTTGGTGAAAATGTTTTACATATGGCTGAATCTAAGTCTATTACAAAAGCGGAAGTAGAATCGCTTCCTATTGCAATGCATGGATATGACGTATTGAGCTACCATGTCGACTCGGGTGCTATTGTCGGTTCAAGTACATATCAGGCGGTATATAACGGTCAGCGTTATTTGTTTGCTAGTAAAGAGAATCAAGAACGTTTTTCTAAAAATCCTGAAAAATTTCTTCCAGAGTTCAATGGTTATTGTGCACAATCTTTGGTAGAAGATAAATTAGTTGAAGCGGATCCAAAATTATTTTTAATTGACGAAGGAAAGCTTTACTTCTTTAGTAAGCCTCAGGCTTTAGCAAAGTGGCAATTGGAAAAAGAGTCAAATTATACTCGTGCCAATAAACGCTGGAAATATGAAGCAGTTAAACTTGCTGAGCAGAAAGAAGCGAGAAAAAAGTGGATGAATGAAGGTAAGGTGCAATTATTTACTTTTTAAAGGCACAACTATTTATATAGGCAGGATCAGTCTAAATTTAGCACTTTAAAATGGACCTAAATGTTGTTTAAAGTAGTGCTACTGTTCTTAAACTTTCTCTGATTTTGGCTGTGTTAGCAAATTACGTGAAGGCATTGTTTAACAACTATATCATTGAACTTAATAAAAAAAAGGTGCTGTATAACAGCACCTTTTTATTTAATTGAGGTAATTCAATAGTAAGAACTTACTAACATCTGACAATGTTAAGGACGAGGCGGTGGGCCACCTGCACCCGCACCTGTATCACAAGAGCCAAATGAGTTATCAGGTATTTCACCTTTAAATCTTGGCCCCATCATAAAAGGAAATGAAGGAGTTAAAACGCCAGCGTCTTCTGATAGCGTTAGGTGGTAATGGTAACCTTTACCATCATTGGTATCATGACCATTATGCTCATCTAATACTGCGCCTGTAACTTCAGCTTGAGCGTAATAATAATCTTCCAAATAATAACCATCTGTAGCTGGTATAGAATTTCCTGATAATGTACTAACGCTTTGACCTATCGTTGGTCCATCGCTGGTTGCATCAACTACACCTTCAGAGATATCGTATTGGTTTACTAACACACAAGTACGCTCGCCCGCAGTACCACAACCGCCTTCAGTTGTAGCCGCTGCATAGTCACGTTTTTGCCAACCACTTACCGCTAACTGTTCATCACTTTCATAAGGGCCATATAATGGGTAACCATCAGCGGCAAAACCATAAAGAGGAGAATGGTCATCGCCTGCATCACCTAAAAGGGTTGCTAAACAACTGGTATAAAAATGATGATGATACTCACCGTTAGCGGCATGACCACCACAAATACCTACATCATATTGTTCAGCAAAAGGTGCTAAGTTATACCACTCGTTTGTGCCATAGCTCATGCCATCGCCCCAATTGAAAATTGCAGCACCATTGACCATTAAACCAATAGTACCTAAACCTGTTTCACAAACTTCATCTTCCGCTAACTCAGTCGGTTCATTGACAATATAGGCTTCCACCGTTTGCTTTGTAGGGCAGCCTGGGCCTGGAGGCCAATAGCCATCTCCACCCGTGTCAGGACAGTTTTCAGTACTACTGTTATAACCAATATTTGCACCAAACTCTACAAGTTCGCCAGCCACAGCGGTAGTTGCACCAGCAATAAAGTCTGAAGAGGCACGAGGGCGACTATTTAAAGTATCAATCATGTCTTGTGTGATAGTAACGTTATATTTAGGAATGCCAGTAGATTCAACGTAAGTGTACTCTACATTATCCACGGTTACAGTTTCAGCCGACTGCACATCTTCAACGGCATTATCCATATAGGTTGAAGTGGTTGTATTATTAATTATCCAAGGAGAAGCAGTGGCAACAGTATCAATATCTGAAACAAGGATACTTACGGTATCGGTTACCGCAGTATTAACTCCATCATCAACACTAGCTTGAAAAACAAGAGTGGTATCTGTGTCAACACTTGGTGCAGTGAAGGTTGGTGAATTAACACTGGTATCAGACAAGATAACACTAACACCTGACTGTTGTGACCAGGTTACTGTTATAGTGTCGTCATCTGTTACGGTTAAGTTTAATGTTACAGATGCTCCTTCATCAACGGTTTGGTCAAGCCCTGCATCAACAACGGGTGCTAAATTATCTGTAGTATTATCAGTAGTAGTATCATCAGATGATGAGCCACCACAAGCTGTTAAAGCCAATAACAACACACTACTAAATGCGTATTTTAAAAAAGTATTTTTTATCATTTTACTGCCCTAATATATAAGTCGTAATGATTGTAGAATATGAATGTGTAAACAAAGTGCACATGGCCAAAAAAACTCAGTTGATTATTGATTTATTTTCTTAATCGGAAAACTTTCAAATATATAGGTAACAAAAGGCGTTTTATCTTGATCTACATAAAGAGTAGCAACTACCTTTTTGTCTTTAGCAACCCAATACATATGCCCATGATTATTCAATGTGACCGAAATAGTATTAACGCTAGATTTAAATAAACTGTCAGGTAAGTGTATATTTTCCCCGTATATGCGTTGAATTTTAACCCCGTTAATATATAAATGAGCATGGCCCTCAATAAACCCTGAAGAAGGAGAAATGGCGGCAGACATTAAATCAGCCATTGAGAAACCTTCCGGAGGAGGCATTAACTCATAACGCTGTAATTGTAATGTTAAGTTATATCCAGACATTGCATCTTTACTCAGGTGTAGACTTAAAGCCGGAATTTTTGCATTAGTTGGAACATTAATTGGCATATGAGAGTGGTCCATAACCATCTCTTGTCCTGTAACGTTAAAAATACTCATGAATAATAAAATAAAACCAATAATAAACTTCATAACACTCTCTTAACTCTTTAAATACCAGCGTGACATGAGTATATAAGATGAATGTGCAAAAAAAATGCAGATGTGGAATATTTAAATTAATAAAAATTTAAGTTAATAAATATGATTAAATAAGAACTCTAGAATGACAAATAAGGGCTCTAGGATGTTGGATTTGTGTTGGTGATAACGAGTTACGCTAAAGGCTGTAATATTTGATAAAACGACTGGTAATTAATAGCTTGGAAAGAGCGCTATTCAGCCTTTTCCTTTACGGTGTCAGGACAAAATGGGTCAATCTCTTGATTTTCCGGAAGGTACTTTACCACCGAGGCTTAAGTCGACTGCACTCTGAGCGCTACTAAAGCTAGGAACGCTTGCAAGTGCTAAAGCGTTTTTACATAAAGTGCTTTGCAATTTTCATTCACCGAACAATCTCCGCTCATTGAGTATTTAGGCTTTGATTATTCAGGGTTTGAGTTAATGGGGTATTTATATGATTTTAATAGAATACCCCAGCTGACTTTACGTGATTAGTATAAAAAATTTATTGACCATTTAAATATGTTTCAACTGCTTCAGCTCGACTTTGTGCATGTTGATTAAGTTGCTCAACTGCATTGTAAAAGTCATTGCTACTTTCCAAATAAGAGTAGCCCGATATTTCAGTTGTAGCATAAGGTTCAATAAGTGCAGAATAACTGTCATAAGCGGCTTGCATACTATTAGTATTAAACGAATCGCCTATCACTGCTAATACATAATCGTTATAGCGAGTCTTGTAAACATCATCAGCATATAGTTTTGAAATTAATGGCCAGCTACTTGAATCAAGATTAGAAAAATCTAGGCTTAATGCACCACCTTGTTTTCCATCTTGCAATGCTTCGTTATTGTCCCACGGGATCCACGTTAGTTTCGATGTTTCAGGGTTGTTATACAAATAGTAGTTATGAGTCATTCTGCCATAGGTATCCCAATTTTGAATAATGCCATTGACTGCTAGATACTTTAAAAATCCATCAACGTCGAAAACAGCCTCTAGGTTTTCTCTCCATGTTGCAGGCGCTGTGGTTGCTGTATCGTCATGTAATGCATCAAAAAGTGCGATTATATCAGACCAGTCTTCATCATCTTCGTTAGTCTTTTTCTCAAAATTCTCTTCGTTGAACGAACCTTCAACAAAGTTTGCTCCACCGTCTTCTGGCTTATATAAATTGCCATCATCGCTAGTAAACTGTGTTTCGATAAGCGTATCGTCAATTTCTTCAACTAAGGTATATAAACCAAAGTATTCTGGACCATTGCCATGATCAACATAGAGGGTGTAAAACCCGGTATTAGATACTGCTAGGCCAGCTTTTTTAAATACGTCAGATGCCACTTTTTCACGTAAAAGAGATTCGTCGTCAAAGTTGTTTTTTAAGCTGAATTTTTTGAAACCATAAAAACGCTGGTTATCAATTTGTGGGTAATCGTCTTCGAACTCATCAAAATCTAACTTAAAAGATAGTTTCAAAATACCTGCTTGCCAACTGCTTTGTAGCGAGGAATTACCTTTAAATCGAATTCCAACTCGGTACCATTGAGTGTCTTGATAATAGACATCAGCGGGCACAAATATTGGATTTTCATCGCTATCAATTAAGCCGTTGTTATTAGATCGTTGCCCAAATTCGCCATAAGTTGCCGTCATATCATCGAGCATACTTTGCCAACGTTCTTCAGTGACGACAAAATCCAAACGTTTCACTTGGTTATCGTCAAACACTTCTTCGAAATTTGGATCGACGTTCTTACTATGAGTTTCTTCAGTCCAATCAGTTGCAACAAAGTCGGTATCAGTAATTTCAGTCGACGTATCAGTCGGCGTTTCTGCAATGATATCTTCGACGACTTCCTCATCAATTGAGCTATCACTGCCTCCACAAGCAGTTAGCAAAAGTAATGAACCTAATGTGATAACAAGAATATTTCGTCGTAATGTTTTACTCAAAGTATGAGAAGAGCTTAAATTTAATCGATTTAACATTAAAAATCCTAGGGTTGTTTTCAAGCATTGTGCAATTGCATTAAGACGCATAATGCGATGTGCCGTAGAAGGTACTAAACAAATGTGCAGACACTGTGCAAAAAAAGTGAAAAGAATAAGGAAATTATGGATGGTTAAAGGTCAAAATGTATTTTAGTCTCCAAGCAATAGCGTAAGGGTTTTGACCGGGAATTTAATGAGGAGGTGCGCTAAGATAATTTTATTTCGTTATATAATCAATGGATTGGCTGGTAATCCAAATGCAATCAGGTATGTAAAATTAACACTATTTACTGCCAGTGTTAAGTGCTAATCACTGGCATAGACAATAGAATTATGTAGAAATTAAAGTATTTACCTTTGCTGTCATGCAAGCTCGGAAATACTTTATCTATCTCTAGTAAGTTAATCAATTAGTCGATATTCAGCACTTTTTTCAATGGCCCTAAATACGGTTCAAAATAACGCCATTGCTCAGTGGCACTTTTATATATAGGTTGACGAACTTGCTCTGAACTTGGCGTTTTGATGTTACGTTTTGTTTTATGAAAATCGACACACGATTGTTCAAACTCTAAGCCTACAAAATCAAGCATTCTTCTGACTTGTGTTTCTAAATCATCGACTACATCTTCATGGTTCACGGTTAGCACATGGCCCGGCAATACGGCATCCCAGTGCGCCATTATTTTTAAATATGCTTGGTAGTAACGGCCAATATCTTCAAGGTTGTAACTAAAATCTTGTCCTTCAGCAAATAACTGTTTAAAACCACTAAAACAACAAGCCATAGGAGAGCGTCTGGCATCAATAATTTTCGCATTCGGCAGTATTAGTCGTATCAAGCCAATGTGGATAAAGTTGTTTGGCATTTTGTCGATAAATAAAGGTGCTTTTTCTCGGTAGACTTGTGTTTCATCAATAAACTGTTGACCAAAGCGCTTGAAATAGTCGGGATTAATTTCAGCTAAATTTTTAGGGTATTGTGCTTCTTCATCATTTTGGCTTTTACTACGGCCACGTAATCTTGATGCTAAGCCTAATATATTGTGCAACTCCATTGTGCCATCAACTTGGCTATGAGAAGCCAATATTTGCTCGAGTAGGGTTGAGCCTGCACGTGGTAAACCCAAAATAAAAATAGGGTCGGGCACGTTAAGCCCTAAGTTGCCGCGGTTTTTAAATAGCTCAGGTGTACAATATTTAATTTGTTCGGCGACTTGTTGCTCAAATTTCGTTATATCAAAGCCATTATGTGCATGCTGTAATTCATTACCTTTTTGGTAGGATTTAAAGGCTTGATCATAGTCTTTTCTATCTTCAAAGGCTTTACCAGTAGCAAAATGTAGTTGAATGCTATCAAGTAATGCTAAGTCTTCATTATTTTGTTGAGTTTGCATTTGAGCAATTTCGCTATCGCTAAAACGATAGGTTTTAGTATTGGCTAAACTCCAAAACGCATCGCCATAACTTGGACTTATTTGATAAGCTTTTTGGTAAGAAGAGATGGCCTTTTCAATTTCACCTTTGGTTTTTAACGCATGGCCTAACTGTAAATGAAAACCCGGCACTTGATCGTTTTCTGCAACCACTTGCTCAAACAAGCTTTTGGCTTGCTCTATTTCACCTAAGCCTGTTAAAGCACTTGCTTTGGCTATTTTAAAACTTAAATTGTCAGGTTGAGCTATGAGTAAAGGTTCAACTTGTTGTGCTGCTACTTTGTATTTACCTAAACGGATAAGTAAATTGAGGTATAGCGAACGGGCATGAATATGGTTTGGGTCTAATTCGAGAGCACTGGCTAACAAAAACTCGGCATCGTCATAAATTTTTAGCTCTATGCCAATTTCAGCAAGCATACACATGCCATCAACATGGCGTTTGTTGTTTTGTAAAAAGTGTCGACAAATTTGCTCTGCTTTTAATAGTTTACCTTCATGCATTAACTCAGTAACCGCGAGTAAAGCCGGGGGAAGTTTTTTTAGTTTTTCTAGATGATTTGCCGCTTTTTGGATATTGTTTTGTTGATTTTCGTCACGGTATAGTTGAATCAATGCCTGCCAACTAGCGACTAAGCTTGGGTTGAGCTCTACAGCTTTTTCAAACGATTTCTTAGCCAGTGTTGTTTCATTTAACGCTAAATAGATAAAGCCTTTTTCTTGATTTGCTCGACTGTGTTTATTTTCAAGTTTAAGTAATTCATTAATACTGGTTAATGCCAGCGGTAATGTTTTTGCATAGCGCTGGGCAACGGCAATTAAATACCATAGCTCAATATTATCTTGTGAGTCTGTGCTTTGCGTTTGTAACTGTTTACATTGTTTTATAGCTTCGTCGAACTTTGTCGTTTGGATTAATTTTTGAATTGATTTTAATTGGCTTTCAATTGAAGGGTGAGATGTATTGTCCAATGACTTAGCTCCGAAGCAAGTGAGGGTATTATTTATATTTTAGATTTGCGGGTACTTTACAATAAAAAACCGCTTGATACAGATATCAAACGGTTTTTATTTCGATCATATTAACTTTTTAGATTTCGATTACAGCTTAATAAAAGTCGTAAGAGAATCTAAAACCAATAGTACGTGGTCTGTTAGATACAACTTTTGGCGTGTATTGTTGAGTATCAACATACAATATTGCACTTTTATCTGTTAAGTTGTCGATGAAAAACTCAGCTTTCCATTCGTCGTTTGTAACACCAAAGCTTATGTTAGCCAAAACATAACTATCTTGCACATAACGACCACCTGCAAAGGTTTCGCCGTTACTATCTTGGTAATTAACACCAGAAAATACGTCAGATTCTTTTTCAATGCTTAAACCAGAGCCTGTGCCATAGATTAAATTGGTAGCATCTTCAATCATATAAGCGTCCATCACCATACCCGCAAGTCTTTCGCCGGTATAACTAATTGAACCGTTTACATAGCCTGTCATATCTCCCGAAATAGGGTAGAAGTACTGTGCTTGTAAGTTACCTGAAAATTTAGCTGAATAAGGTAATCTACTGCCTTCTGGAGGCGCAATGCCGTCAAGTTGTGCATTGATTGACGTTAACTCAGTATCAATTAAACTAAACGCACCAGATATAACTAAATTATCTGTAGCTACCCAGCTGAAATCACCGTCAATACCTTTAATTTCTGCATCACCTACGTTGTCAGTAAATACTAAAAAGCTAATGTTTGTTGGGTCATAGCGAGAAGTTTGTAGATCAGATATTTTTGAATAATAAGCTGTGGCATTAAAGCGCAGGCTTTGATCAAGTAAAGTTGATTTAAAACCAATTTCAACGTTATCTAAGCTATCTGTTGTTGAGTAAACAGGTATACGGAAACCTTCAAATGCACCTTCTTGGTTAGCAGCAGAACCACCACCAACACGGTTAGTAACCGGCGGTCTAAAGCCTTCTGAATATGATGCAAATACCATTACATCGTCATTTATTTTCCAGTCAATAGAGGTTTTGATGATAGTGTCATCAACCGTTAGCTTACCGTTGCTATCAAGTAAGTCAGTTTCTAATTGACCACTAGCAATAGCTGCTTGGATAGCTGCGGCTTCATCAGCGCCAAAAAATTCAGTTAAAGCAGCATCGCTACCGTCGCCGAATGCGCGTAATCGACCACTTACATCAGCGGTAGTTGTAGCGCCTTTATAAATGTCATCAATTTGATACCAACGTGCACCAAAACTTGCGGTAACCGTATCAGTAATGTCGTACTCTAATTGCCCAAATACGGCGATTTGATCAATAGTGTGTGTAACATCGTTAACAAAGCTCACCTCAGAAGAGAAAGGACCGCCATTACTGTTAATTCCTTCAGTACCTGCTAATTCTCTAGCTAGGTTAGGGAAAAGTTCAGTGTTGGCTATTTTAAATTGACCAACAGTTGATAGCTCTTGCGTGTCATAAAAAACACCAGCCGTAACGCGCCAGCGGTTTTCAGCTGAAGTATTCATACGTAATTCGTGCGTTGTGCGTGAGCTACTTGTTTCTTCTTTGTAAAACTTCGTTGGGTCAAAACACTCTTGTACATCAGGCGCACTTGCATAATTACAAACGTAATAAGAAGAGAATTGGCCACCATTAGTGTAACCGGTGTAATCAATAGTTGAGTTGATATCACGGTCTAAATAACCACCAGTATAAACAACAGTAAGGTGTTCAAGACGACCTTCTAATGTCCAAGTAGTTAAACCAAAGTCATCGTTGTTGTTTTCAGGTGTGAAACGGTTGGTTGATGTTTCACCGTCAAGGTTAGGATCGTAAGAAAACACACCTTCAGTATCAAGAGACTGTTGAGTATGTTGAACAAGAAGATCCCATTCGTTGTTAATCATATAAGATAAACCGAAACGTGCGCCCGAGTAATCAGCAGTGTTGAAGTCATCTTCTACTAATGCATCATTTTGCGGTATGTTAACTGGCGTGTTTGCAGGATCTGCTAATTTAGAGAAACCAGCTGAGATTCTATCAATAACTATGGCACTACCGGTATAACCACCATTGCTTGGGTCGTTTTGAATATTATCAATCCAACCACCTTGATGGTCGTTATAAGCTGCAACACGCACAGCAAGATTGTCAGTTAAAGACATATTAAAATATGCTTCAACCGAGTTACTCATATCGCCGCCTTTGGTGAAGCTAGTGCTGGTATCAAAACCTGCAGCAAAACCATCATGTGTCGGCTTGTTAGTAATTAAGCGTACAGTACCCGATTGTGAGCTAGCACCAAAAAGTGTGCCTTGTGGCCCCGGAAGTACTTCTATACGCTCAACATCAGTCGCGTAAATATCTAAGTTACGACCTTGCATTGAAACAGGTTGTTCATCTAAATAAAAGGCAACAGACGGTTGCAAAGCTTGTACTGATGAAACAGAAATATTGGTTTGAGTCGTTGCTGCACCACGAATATAAATTTCATTTTGACCAGGGCCTGTGCCTTGGAAAACTACATTTGGTAAAAATTCTACATATTGATCGAAATTAGAAACACCTAATATTTCTAGGCTGTTACCTGTTAATGCTGTAACCGTAACAGGTACATCTTGAATTGACTCTGAGCGTTTAGTCGCGGTAACTTCAATAGTTTCTATTGATGCTTTCTTTGTAGTTTCTTCTGCGTAAATAGTACCTGACGATGCTAGTGCTGTTAGCACTGCACAATGCAGTTTAGTAAGTTTCATATAGATTTTCCCTAGGTGTTTTTTTTTGGTAGATAAGTTGTCAAATATAGTTAGTGTTCTAATTATTGTAATAGTTAGAGCACTAACTATATTTGGACTGGTGCTATGTTAACAAAATATACATTTGTTTACAAAAAACATAACTAATAGCGGTTTCTTACGAGAAAGGGTAAAACTAACTATTGTTTACATTGGAGGCTATTTACAGCTTGATTAACAAGATATAATATCAATACAAATAAAAATAAGGGGAAGGCTTTGTCTTTATCCGCTAGTAGTCAATTAAATAAAAAAGTATTTGTTAGCGCTTCAGCTATTATTATTGCTCTTTTATTGTATACCGCCGCATTACCTAAACAGGCACAAAGTTTGTTTAGTATTATACAGTCCAGCATTGTTGATAATGGCAGTTGGTTTTATGTGTTAACCGTTGCATTCATTTTCTTTTTTGTGATCTTTTTAGGGTTCTCTCGTTATGGTGATATTCGCTTAGGACCAGACCATGCCACCCCTGATTACTCTATGTTGACTTGGCTTTCTATGTTATTTGCTGCAGGAATGGGCATTGGCTTGATGTTTTTTGGCGTAGCAGAGCCTCTAATGCACTATTTGTCGCCACCTACAGCTGAAACTGGCTCTGTTGCTGCGGTTCAAGAAGCAATGAAAATGACCTTTTTCCATTGGGGTCTACATGCTTGGGCAATTTATGCCATTGTTGCCTTAGTACTTGCTTATTTTAGTTATCGACATAACTTACCTTTAACATTACGTTCTGCCTTATATCCACTTATTGGAGATAGAATTTATCAGTGGCCAGGACATTTAGTTGATGTTTTTGCCGTTGTCAGTACTGTTTTTGGTGTTGCTACTTCTTTAGGGCTAGGCGCATCTCAAGTTAATGCTGGTTTTAGTTATTTATTTGGTATTGATGTTTCTACTACCAATCAAATTATTATCATGACAGGTATCATCGGACTTGCCGTTATATCTGTTGCTACTGGCTTAGATAAAGGCATTAAAATACTCTCTGAAACGAATATGGTTTTAGCCGTTATTTTATTAGTATTGATTTTTGTTCTGGGTCCTACGGTATTTTTACTACAAGCTTACTTACAAAATATAGGCGATTATCTCGCTGATATAGTTCATAACACGTTTAACTTATTCGCTTATAAGAAAACCGAATGGATAGGTGGTTGGACAATATTCTACTGGGGTTGGTGGTTGGCTTGGGCACCTTTTGTCGGTTTGTTTATTGCGAGAATATCTCGTGGTCGAACGATTAGAGAGTTTATTGTTGGCGTGATGCTAATTCCCACCGTTTTTACATTATTTTGGATGACTATCTTTGGCAATAGTGCCATTGATTTAGTGCATAACCAAGGCGTTGTTGAACTAGGTGAAATGGTTAGTAAAGACTCTTCAGTGGCGTTATTTGTTTTCTTAGAGAACTTCCCATTATCAACATTACTGTCTTTTTTCAGTGTGTTAATGATCGTAATATTTTTTGTCACCTCATGCGACTCGGGCGCAATGGTTGTAGATATGCTGTGTTCTCATGGCAGTAACAACACACCGTTATGGCAGCGTGTTTATTGGGCCATAGGCATAGGCTTAGTGGCTGCTATTTTACTCCTTGCTGGCGGACTTAATGCATTACAAACCATGACTATTGCAAGTGCATTACCTTTTGCTGTGGTATTGCTGCTTGCTATTGTTGGCTTAATTAAAGCGTTGAGGGTTGAGGCTTTTAAGCAAGAAAGCCAACTCATAGCCGCAGTTCCTTATGCCAGTAATACCAGTAATTTAAGTAACGATAGTTGGCAAGCACGGTTAAAAAATATTGTTGATTATCCTAATAAAAGCAATGTGAACAAGTTTATCAGTCAAACGGTTTTACCTGCTTTTGAGTCTGTTGCTGAAGAGTTACAAAAAAATCAGATTAATGTGGTTGTTTCCCAAGAAGATGGACTGAGTTTACTGGTTGATCATGGAGAAGAACAAAAGTTTGTCTATCGTGTGCTTGCGCGTAAGCATTCACAGCCTGACTTTGTTGTTGAAATAGACGAAGATGAAGATGAACAAAGTTACTACCGTGCTGAAGTTCATTTAGGAGAAGGTGGACAAGATTATGACATTATGGGTTGGTCAAAAACGGCAGTGATCAATAATGTTATTGATCAATACCATAAACATTTACACTTTTTACACTTGTTGCGTTAACCCTTGGAAGCGTCAGTTTTATTTATATTACTGACGCTCATGGTATTTTCTAAGTGCCGCATGAATCTCATCTGCGGCCTTCACTTTAGCTTTTTCTCGATTGAAGCCAGTAATAATGATTACAGCTATGGCGCTACATTAGCAATTTTTTTCAATGAAACGTTCTTACTGGGTATTCAGTAAAATAATCTTTTGCTGAGGTAAAGTCCCATATCTTTCTCTTAGGTACCACAAACTATGGCATCTTGACTGATATTGTCTAATTTATGCAGAACATTAGTGATAGCTGCAGAGTTCAAATTAATTTTTCACTGCTGACTTAAGTTTTATGCTCTAGGTTTGTCTAATAAAAGTTTTTAGGTTAGGAAGAGGGAGGCTATTTTTTTGCTTGTTTTTAAACGCAACATTTTAGTTATGAGTACAAAATAGTCCTATGTAATAAACCTACGATATGCCGAAAAAAAAGGCCTTTGAAGGCCCTTTAAAATTGCTTATATGTCGTTCCAATATTATTGTGCGGGTTCAGTCACAACATTTTGATCTAATGTCACTGCTGTTTGTGATAATAATCTGCCATTGACTTCTGCACCTGTATTTAGCGTGATGCCTTTTTCAGCCAACACTATGCCTTCAAAATGAGCTGTAGTACCAATAGCGACACCTGTGCCACCACCAACCTGCCAAAAGATATTTTTTGCTAATGCACCACCAGCTAAAACAATGCTACTGGCATCGGCTTGGGTAATATCTCCAGAAATTTGAAAAATCCAAACATCATTAGCGCCACCAGACAGTGTTACATCCGTTGAGATCAACAAACCTGAACTCCATTTATAAAGACCAGGTTCTAATGTCATACCACTGATATCACCAGCACCTAATTCGGTGAAATCTGGTAAAGTTCGGCCTGCAGCATCGCTATAAGCCGTTCCCATATCAAGTACCGCATTGGCAACTAAGGTATTATCTGCAGCTGCGCCAGCAAAACAAGTTATAGCACCGCTACCGGTATATGCTGCATCTGACCCATATATTGTTCCACTTATTTCACTACAAAATACGTTATCCATCGCAGCGGCAGTGATAGGGCTAGCGCCAATATTACCGGTTATCGCTGAAGTCGGTACATTGGTGATGCCGGTTTTAGATAAAATGGCGAAATCAGCACTGGTTTGTAAATTAATTGGGTTAGGCCCCGCGGCAACGCTTGCACTGGTGGTAAAACTCCAACTAAAGTTAGCCGCCATTGCATTGCTCGGACTCGCTAAATCAGTGACCTCAGTGGTTAATGTCGCGGTGTAGAGAGTATTAATCGCTAAGTTTTCATTCGGATTTAATGTCGCAGTAGTACCCTGAAAACTAATAACGCTTGCTACTTCATTAGCACCATCACTTAAGGTAAAGCTATCTGTATTGACACTATCAGGGTCGAGCGCTTCATTAAATTCAACGGTCAAATTTCTATTGATAGCAAAATCAACACTTAAATCAACAGGGTAGTTTGACACAACCACAGGCGCGGTAATATCTGGCGCTGCAGAAGTAGTGAATGTCCAGGTAAAATCATTAGCAAGCGCAATACCTGCCACGTTAGTGACATCAGTGGTGATTAGTGCCTGATATGAAGTGTTAGAAGTAAAGTCGCTGCTGGCTGCAAATACTGCCATTTTACTACTTTCATCGTAGCTGACCGTTCCTGCAACAGTTGTGTCGTTCGGGTCGGTGACAATAAAGCTACTATTAATTATCGTTGCACCATTCATTGCTTCACTAAAGGTTGCGGTGATCTGTTGATTGATCGGCACATCAATAGCTAGGTTACTCGGATTGTTAGCGCTAATGCTTGGTGGAGTATCCGAACTACTATCACTGCTACCATTATTACAAGCACTGACTAATGTAAGCAGCACTATAGTGCCAGCCCAAATCTTTTGCTGAAAATATTTACGTTTCGTATTCATAATATATCCTTTAAAAATATCTAAGGTCACAATATAAAAATATCGTTGACGTAGAATTGGCTTAATTTTTTATTTAATTGATGTTCAATTGTTTGACATCATTTATCGGTTGAAGAGACAAGTGTTTAGCTACCTGTCTCCTCTATTACTATGTGACGTTCACTATTAACTTATTGTGCTTTAGTAACGGCGTTAGCATCTAAAGTAACCTGTTCCGTAACCGCTAATAGTCGACCACTTACGCTGGCGTTAGTCAGCACATTCACTTGTGACCAAGCGAATACGTTGCCAGAGAAACTTGTGCCCGTGCCAATAACAGTTGCGCCGGCGGTTCTCCAATATACATTCTTTGCCTGCGCGCCATTGATAAGAACAATGTCGCCGCCTGGAGCACCCGAAGTTAAGTTGCCTCCAATGCTGAAAATGAACACAGAATCAGCTTCTCCTTGGGCATCGAGAGTCAAAGTACCGGTCTGAATAGTTACGTCAGCTGCTGTTTTGTATACACCACGAGTTAGTGTTAGATCACCGAGTTCAATTGGGAGAACCTGAGTAGCAGCGTTTGGATTAGGATCCGCCGCGAGGAAGTTATAGGCGATACTGAGATCGGTTCTCGACTGGTTGATAAATGCAACCATTGATGCATAAGGTACAGGCACGCTATATGGCGGCGTAGTATCGTCACCAGCATAAGATAGACCATTGCTTAGCTCAACAAATTCACCGGCATTAACATCTGCGGTAAAGCCGGCGTAAAACGAACGTGCTTGGTCAAGAATAGCCATATCGCCGTCGACAATGGCAGAGCCACTGGTAGTGGTTATGGTTTGCGATGCAAGGATAACAAAACGTTCTACTTCACCTAATTCAGGTGCTAAAGGATTGTTCAGTAGCGCAGCTTCGACAGTTAACGTCGATGAAGCCGTAAGTCCTTCGAAAGTTGCTTCAATGAGTGAAGTGCCAATTGCAATACCACTAGCGCGACCACTGTCTACTTGTTCATTAGCATTCATTGTTGCGACCAGAATATCCGAAGAAGACCAGATGACTGATGCAGTGATATCAGCGCTACTCGCGTCGGAATAATTACCGGTGGCTACAAAATTTTGTTGAGTGTCTTTAAGTATACTCGGGTCGATAGGTGTCACATCAACAGACACCAATGTCGCCGCAGTTACCATCAGTAACGTACTGTCTGACAATGTATTTAGCGTAGCCGTAATATCTGACTGACCGGCAAGCTTACTGGTAACAAGGCCATTAGCGTTAACGGTTGCAACTAGTGTATCTGCAGATGTCCAGGTGACCGACGTTGTAATATCAGCAACAGAGCTGTCGGAATAATTTCCTGTAGCAGCAAACTGTTTATTCACCCCAACTGGCATACTAGGCTCAAGCGGTGAAACCACAATTGATACTAAAATTGCTGATGTGACGGTAAGGGTACTACTAGCGGATTGCTCGCCTGAAGTAGCGGTAATTATCGCTGTACCTGCATTAGTACCACTTGCCAGTCCTGTCGGATTTACCGTTGCAACGTCGGTATTTGCAGATGACCATATGGCTGAATCTGTGATATCAACTATCGTGTCATCAGAGTAAGTCCCACTAGCGGTAAACTGCTCGGTACCACCTTTGGAAATGCTAGGATCAATGGGTGTCATTGCAATTGAACTTAAGGTTGCATCGGTAACCGTTAACATTGAAGTTGCTGATTGAGTTTCAAAAGTAGCACTAATAACCGCTGTACCGCTGGCAAGAGTACTAGCAAGACCACTTGCATTGATTGTTGCAATTTGCGTATCTGACGATGACCAAGTCACTGAACTGCTGATGTCTGTCGATATACCATCTGAATAGATACCGGTCGCGGTAAATTGTTGGCTGATACCTTTAGCAACACTTGGATCTACAGGCGTTAATGTAATAGAATTCAACACTGCATTGGTAACCGTTAGCGTTGCCATGGTTGACTGATTTTCAAATGTAGCGCTAACTACCGCTGTACCTGTGCTAATCGCACTCGCAAGGCCATTAGCATTAACCGTTGCTACGAGCGGATCTGAAGAAGACCAAGTCACAGATGAACTCACATCAGGTGAGGTCCCGTCTGAATAGGTACCTGTGGCGATAAACTGTTTTATCAAACCACTGGCAATGCTTGTTTCAGCTGGGGTAATAGCCAGAGCACTTAGCGTGGCATTGGTAATGGTCAGCTCGGTCGTTGCTGTTTGCACGCCTGAAGGTGAGTTACTTGATGCAGTGATTACCGTAGAGCCTATCGACAAGCCCGTGGCTAGGCCACTAGCATCTATTGTTGAAATAGCTAAGTTTGCCGATGACCAGCTTACCGAGTTGGATATATCAGACGATGTGCCATCATCATAAGTACCCATCGCGGTAAATTGTGCACTTAAACCGTTCGGAATACTGGCATTATCTGGTGTGAGCACAATGGCAGTAAGCTCAGCACCATTGTCGTTGCTACCACCATCATGATTACAACCAGCTAAGAGAAAAACTCCTATTAGCATAGTAAATATAAGATAAGTCTTTTTGATTAATTTATTCATATAACTCTTCCTTAAAACTTAGTGACATTATGGTTATTTCTCTGTCCTAGCCCGCACCGATTGCATTTACTGTTTTTTGTGAATAATGAATACTAAAAATCAGCTGTCTTATCATTTAAAAGGTTCTTTTAATAAAAAATAAGCGTTAAAACGGCTCTTTCTGGGGTAATTATTGAGAATGTTAGAAGGGGTATTGCAACTTAGCGGCCAAAGTGTATTTAAAGATGAGATTTATAATTTAAACTATTTAATAACAAAAGCTTATTTCGTTAATTTGCAAAGTTATGAGTTTGTATACTAGTTACTAATCCATCATATATGAAGGAATTGTCATATTTGACTGTTTCTGTTTTTGTGGGTGGTAAATAATGCGGTTATTGTTGGGATAACTTTAGTAGTCAGCTAGCAATAAATGCTATATTCGATCGACAAAACATAACGGCCAGTATCAAAAGTGTACTGCGTTATCGTTCTAATAATACTCAGATCCCGGAAATTTCGTTTTGACTCTGGGCCGCCATGTAGGTCATATCGACCAAAATCAACGGATGGTCATTGAGATAAATAATGAAAAATAGTAATAAAAGTAGAAAGTCGCCTGCCACGAAGCAAGTGGCTCGAGCTGGAAAAGAAACATTACAGAGTGAGATAAAGGCGAAAAAAAACCAGTTAGGGGGGAAAGATAGCACTGATGTTGACTTACATGATGCTGCAATTGAAGAAATCACCAAACGCCGACAAGCTGAAGAGGCGCTTTTAAACGCTGGAGCGCTGCAACGAGCTATTTTTAACAGCGCCAATTTTTCCTGCATTGCCACTGATGCTAAAGGGGTAATTCAAATTTTTAACGTCGGTGCCGAACGGATGTTGGGTTACTCTGCCGATGAAGTCGTAGACAATATTACCCCTGCCGAGATCTCTGACCCATTAGAGGTTATCGCTCGTGCTGAAGCGCTGAGTGAAGAGCTCAATACGCTAATAACACCAGGGTTTGATGCCCTAGTGTTCAAAGCACGCCGGGGAATTGAAGATATATACGAACTGACCTACATCCGTAAGGATGGTAGTCGTTTTCCTGCGGTAGTGTCAGTCACGGCGCTGCGCGATGAGCAGGAAACTATCATCGGTTACCTGTTAATTGGCACCGATAATAGTGTTGGTAAACAAGCAGAAGAAGCGTTGCAAAAAGCCGGAGCCTTGCAGAGCGCTATTTTCAACAGCGCGAATTTTTCCAGTATTGCGACCGATGCCCATGGCGTAATTCAGATCTTCAATGTCGGGGCAGAGCGCATGCTCGGCTATGCGGCGGAAGAAGTGATGAACAAGATCACGCCAGCTGATATCTCAGATCCACAAGAAGTAATCGAGCGCGCTAAAGTACTCAGTATTGAACTTGAAACCGCTATCACCCCAGGTTTCGATGCCTTAGTATTTAAAGCGCGTCGTGGTATTGAGGATATCTACGAGCTAACCTACATCCGCAAGGACGGTAGCCGCTTCCCTGCGGTGGTATCGGTCACGGCACTGCGTGATGCACAAGGCGCTATTATTGGTTATCTGCTAATTGGTACAGACAATACTGCTCGTAAGCGCATTGAGGAAGAGCAAAAGGAACTGGGTCGACGTTTACAAGATCAACATTTCTATACCCGTAATTTGATTGAATCTAATATTGATGCGCTAACTACCACGGATCCGGCCGGTATTATTACTGATGTTAATAAGCAAATGGAGCAGCTTACGGGGAATTCTCGTGACGCCCTGATCGGGACACCATTCAAAGACTATTTTACTGATCCTGCCTTTGCTGCGGCCGGAATTAAAAAGGTGCTAAGTGAAATGATCGTCTCTGATTATGAACTTACTGCCCGAGCAAAAAATGGCACAGAAACGGTGGTTTCCATTAATGCGACCACATTTTATCACCGAGACAATAAATTACAGGGGATTTTTTATGGCGCCCGTGATGTTACTGAGCGCAATCGGCTAAATCAAAAATTGTTAGATAAGAACATCGAACTGGAAAATGCTAAGGCCGTGGCCGAGAAAGCTAATCTTGCCAAATCGGACTTTCTCTCCAGTATGAGTCACGAGTTGCGTACACCGCTAGGCGCTATTCTTGGTTTTGCTCAATTGATGGAGTCGAGTACACCAGCACCAACTGTCGCGCAAAAACGTAGCATTGGTCAGATCCTCAAAGCCGGCTGGTATTTACTAGAATTGATTAATGAAATACTCGATTTAGCGTTGATAGAATCCGGTAAGTTACCGATGTCTATGGAAGCTGTGTCGTTAGCCGAAGTCATGAAAGAGTGTGTATTAATGAGTGAGCCTCAAGCTAAAAAACATGACATTAAAGTCGTTTTTAGTCGCTCCAAAACACCTGATTTTATTAACGTCGATCGAACTCGACTTAAGCAGGTCATTATTAATCTGCTCTCCAATGCGATTAAATATAACCGAGCTGGGGGCAGCGTTTTCTTGGAAAGCCACCAAAGTAGCACTGATATGATGAGGATCAGCGTTCGAGATACTGGCGCAGGATTATCCGCGGAGCAACTTGGGCAACTCTTCCAACCGTTTAACCGCCTTGGGCAGGAAGCCAACAACCAAGAAGGCACAGGGATCGGTCTGGTGGTCAGTAAACGTTTGGTCGAATCGATGGAAGGTATCATCGGCGCAGAAAGCACCGTTGGCGTTGGTAGTGTGTTCTGGTTTGAACTCAAGCGGACCGATGAACCCGTATCAGACCTTGAAAATGACGCATCAATTATCAAGGCCGCGCAACAATATCAAGATCCAGACCTATGGCAAACCTTACTCTATGTCGAGGATAATCCGGCCAATTTGATGCTAGTGGAGAATATCATTTCTCGTCGGCCCAATCTGGGTTTTCTCAGTGCAGCGGACGCAGTGCAGGGCATCGAGATGGCGCATAGCCATCAGCCCGATGTTATCCTGATGGACATTAATCTGCCGGGGATCAGCGGCTTAACCGCGTTGAAAGTGTTAAGCGAAGATCCTAATACTGCGAGAATTCCGGTGGTGGCACTTAGTGCGAATGCCATCCCTCGTGATATAGCCAAAGGTCTAGATGCCGGCTTCTTCCGTTATCTAACCAAACCGATCAGGATAAAAGAATTCATGCAAACGCTAGACATTGCGCTTGAATATGCCAAAAGCAAAGACCGAAGACAATCTACCAGAGATAAGGACTGAAGATGACAATAACCGCCGCCGATATTTTCCAAGCCAAAATTCTCATTGTCGATGATCAAGAGCCGAATGTACTTTTGCTCGAACAACTATTGTTTGAAAGTGGCTATACCAGCGTGACGACTACCATGGATCCTCAAGCTGTCTGTGCGCAACATCAGGAAACAGACTTCGATCTGATCTTACTGGATCTGCAGATGCCAATAATGGATGGTTTCGAGGTCATGGCAGCGCTGAAAGCTGACGATGCTAACGGCTACCTGCCTGTGCTTGTGCTTACTGCTCAACCTAATCATAAATTGCAGGCTTTACAAGCGGGCGCTAAAGATTTTATCAGCAAACCTTTTGATTTAGTTGAAGTTAAAACTCGCATATATAACATGTTGGAAGTACGTTTGTTGTATAAGCAACTCGAGCATACGAATAATACCCTGGAAGAAACGGTGCAAAAACGAACAGCAGAGCTGACTCGGAGCAATTTGCAACTAACTCAGGAAATAGAAGAGCGCAAAAAGGCCGAAGCTTCATTGCGCGATAGTTATACTCAAATCAAGCAATTGAAGGACAAACTGCAAGCAGAGAACGTTTATCTGCAAAAGGAAGTATCGCGGCAGTACAATTTTGACGAAATCATTGGCAGTAGCGAACTACTCTCGCAGGTTTTTCAGAAAGTAGAGCAGGTTGCGCCGATGGATGCAACTGTGCTGTTGCTAGGTGAAACAGGTACAGGAAAAGGCGTTATCGCTCGTGCTATTCACAGCCGAAGTGTACGAAAAAATCGACCCTTGATCACGGTTGACTGTACTACCTTGCCGGCAACGTTAATAGAGAGCGAGCTGTTTGGCCGAGAACGAGGCGCTTTTACCGGTTCAGATAGTAAACAAATAGGCCGATTTGAGCTAGCCGATGGAGGAACGCTCTTCCTGGACGAAATTGGCGAGCTGCCATTAGATATGCAAGCAAAACTGCTTAGGGTCATTCAGGATGGTGAGTTTGAGCGTTTAGGCAGTCCACGCACTATTAAGGTTGATGTTAGAATTATTGCCGCGACTAATCGTAATATTATTAATGAAGTACGTAACGGTATGTTCCGTGAAGATCTATTTTACCGCCTCAATGTTTTTCCGATCACATTGCCACCACTGCGACAACGTAAGGAAGATATTCCACTACTGGTCAAACATTTTGTTATTAAGTTCAACAAGAAAATAGGTAAGCAGATTGATATTATCAGTACAGAGGCACTAAATGCTTTACAAGAACACCGTTGGCCTGGCAATGTGCGCGAGCTGGAGAGTGCGATAGAACGAGCGGTAATCCTCAGTGAAGGTAACTCATTGCAGGTTTTAGATCGCTTTGAAACTTTTGATAAACAGCCTGATAGCGAAGAGACTTCGGTTAAAGCATTGGTTGATCTTGAACGTGACCATATTGTTAACGTATTAAAGCAAACTAGCTGGCGTATCGAAGGACCTAAAGGCGCCGCATTGATCCTAGGGCTCAACGCCAGCACATTACGTGCCCGCATGCGTAAATATGGTATCGTGCGGGAATAATGTCCATATATAAAAAAAGTGTACGGCCATAGCGATAAGTAGCCTAAGTCAGTGCTACTTGTCCCATCATCTATTTAAAGTTTCGATGGCAGTAAACCAAACTAAGTAGCAACAGAGGTTGTTCATGGTCAGGTATGGACCTAAATAAGTGTTGCAGACAGAACGCTAGTATAGAACTTTCTCCTTTGGCCTTGTTTATACGCCTTTAGTTCACCTTATGCAGGTTAAGTACAACCTATCACATATGGTAGATCTCGCTAATATTTCTGCCAATAATGATGGTTTAGTCATGTAGATATTTCATCATGTGTTCAAGTTTATTTAAAATACACTTTAATATCAGACAGTTAATTTCGTTCTGTTGAACTGATTATGTTGGCGTGTTCGTTGCAATCCTCTTGTTAAGACGAAAGTGTTCGTAATGCGAACACTGTCAAATTTAACGTTCCTGTTGGAGGAAGTATTGATGAATATGCTAAAAAATAATACCAAAAAGTTACTGTTGCCATTAGTTATTGCTGGCTTGTTTACCGGAAATGTTATGGCTGCGGGTCCGTCAGCTGTTGATCTTAGAAGCGCTGGTGCATTCGCTGTGTTGAGTCAATCTGGCATTACCGATGTCTATCGTTCAGCCATTGTTGGCGATGTGGGTACTAGCCCAATCACCGGTGCTGCCTTGTTACTAAGTTGTGATGAAGTGACCGGTGATATATACACGGTTGATGTTGCGGGCCCACTTCCATGTGCAATATACTCTCCTAATCATTTGGACTTGGCTATAGGTGATATGGGCAACGCATATGATGATGCTGCCGGACGAGTATCCCCTAATTTTATTGAGCTTGGCGCGGGTGAAATTGGCGGGTTAACGCTGGAACCAGGCCTTTATAAATGGTCTACCGATGTAACAATTAGCACCGATATTACACTCTCGGGCAGTCCGACTGATGTTTGGATCATGCAAGTTTCTGGTAATTTGAACCAAGCTAATACAACGAGAATTACACTAGCTGGCGGTGCTTTAGCTAAAAATATTTTCTGGCAAGTAGCTGGTTCTACTACTCTTGGTACCAATGCCCATTTTGAAGGTGTTGTTTTGAGTAAAACCTTAATTGCCGTCAATACAGGCACTTCGGTCAATGGTAGATTATTGGCGCAAACGGCAGTAACTTTACAGATGAATACTATTAATCAGCCTGCAAAATAAGCAGGCACTACTATCGCTCGTCAATAGTAATATAATCGCTTGCTTAGTTTTGCGCTAAGACCTTTTTCAAGTTCAAATGGAATGGGTCTTAATCTGTATATACTGACTTCATACTGAACTAAATTTAGTAAAGCATAAAGCTATCATAAAGGAGAATATTAAACTCCTGCTGTTGTCTTTGTAGCTTTCAATCAATTGGTTCGAGAAAGATGACTTAATAGAGGTATAAATCATAGATACGCGTTCTATCCTTGCTTAGCCTTTAAATTTGCTCTTTAGACTCGTGGGCATAAAGCGCTCTAACAAAATACTGCTAGTTTTTTGTAAAATCAATCATTGTAATTAAGTCTTCACAACGGGACTATGTCGAGGAGGTTGTCGACGATGAATAAAGGTATTTATTATTGAGCAGAAGTGCATTTAGGTAAGAGGTGGCTAAGATTATGACATTATGGGTTGGTCAAAAACGGCAGTGATCAATAATGTTATTGATCAATACCATAAACATTTACACTTTTTACATTTATTGCGTTAACTTTTAGGGGCGTCAGTTTTATTTATACTGCTGGCGCTCATTGCATGCAACTCTAATAGTGGTGCGGCATCTATTTCATCCGCATTCATCATTTCTGATAATCGTTCCATTGAAGACAACAATTGAGATTGCTCCCATTGAGCCAAGCTAGAAAATTTTTCTATAAAATGTTCTTGCAAAGCTTGTGGAGCATTAAGTAATAATGCTTTACCGTCATCAGTTAAATATAAACCTACTTTACGTTTATCTTGTGTGTCACGTACTCTTAAAATCAGCTTTTTGTTTTCTAGCCTATCAAGAATATTAGTGACAGTTGCAGGGCTTAAATTAACATTTTTTGCCACTTGGCTTGAATTTATACCTGAGGCTTTGTCAATTTCTAACATAATTAATAATTGCGGGCTGGTTAAGCCTGATGTTTTATTAAGATGTTTTGAATGTAAATCAATCGCGCGAATCACTTTTCTTAAGGCGATTAATAGTTCCTGGTGTTTTTCCATAACAATAGGCTTATATCAGTGAATTGCGGTAGTTTAATCAAAATTATAAGATGCGACTAGGGTATTTGTGTAATTTAGCAGTATTACTTGGTTATTGGCTTTCATGGTAATAATAATTAGATGAATAAAACAGGCTTATGCTTATCCTCTTTATGACAAGATAAGCCATTAATTAATACAGTTTATCTCACTAAAATCCTTTAACATTTATTGATATGATAAATAAAAGCACAACTGACATATAAAAATAATAACAATCACAAGGTAGGTAAATATGAGACTCCCAAAAATAGGGCCAGCATTTTTAGTCACGGCAGCGTTTATTGGTCCAGGTACTATTATTACTGCATCAATGGCAGGTGCAAATTATGGTCTTTCATTAGTGTGGGCTTTATTATTTGCTATGGTTGCGACCCTTGTTCTACAAGAAATGGCGGCAAGACTAGGTATTGTTAGCCAGCAAGGCTTGGGTGAAAACATTCGACATGCCATCAAACAACCATTGATTAAGGCATTGGTGATTATGCTAGTTGTTAGTGCTATTGTCGTCGGTAATGGTGCATATCAAAGTGGTAATATCTCAGGTGCAAGTTTAGGCTTGGTTAGTGTGGTTGAGCAACTAGGTTGGGAGGTATCTTACGTTAATTGGTTATTTCCATTATCGATTGGTGTAATTGCCTTTTTGTTATTGATCACGGGTAGCTACAAAGTTATTGAAAGTGCTTTAGTACTTTTGGTGGGCTTAATGAGTGTGGCGTTTATCGTCACGTTTTTCTTAAGTGACCCACAGTGGCTTGAGTTAGGTAAAGGTTTTATTGCCTTTGACTTACCTACAGGCGCAACCCTCACCGTTATTGCACTTATTGGTACTACAGTCGTCCCCTATAATTTGTTTTTGCATGCTTCCACAGCAAGTAAAAAATGGCATTCAGTAGACGACATTTCAAAGGCTCGACAAGATTTGTTTGTGTCCATTCCACTTGGTGCTCTAATCTCGGTAGCTATTTTATCCACCGCTGCTTCTGCGTTTTTTGGTAAACAAATTAGTTTGCAAAGCGCCGCCGATATTGCGCCTTCTTTACAACCATTGTTTGGTGACGCTGCCAGTATATTTTTAGGCTTTGGACTTTTCGCTGCAGGTATATCATCAGCGATTACAGCGCCTTTAGCTGCGGCTTTTGCATTGAGCGGTATTTTAAATTTAGATAAAAGCTTAAATGGCTTTGGCTTTAGATTAACGTGGATAATTATCTTAATTTTAGGCGTGCTAATCAGTAGTGCTGGCTTTAAACCGGTAACCATCATTTGGTTTGCGCAAATTGCGAATGGCCTGCTTCTACCTTTGATCAGTATATTTTTATTATGGATTGTTAATACTCAAGCGTTAGGGGAGTACCGAAATAATCGCTGGCAAAATATTGCAGCAACAGCGGTTATTTTTATTACTTTGTTATTGGGCGGTCGCAGCTTGATGTCAGCTTTTGGTTTGCTATAACTATAACTATTAAAAAGTATTTAAAAGAGCAAATACATAATGTTTATATTGGCTCTTTTTGAAAATAATAACCTAGCACGAACTTAAGTTTGGTAGCCTACTCACCTTTAGCCATAACCTAGTCATATTTAGCAAAGTAAATTATTTTTCACTGTCAAAAGCGGCTTTCAAGTTATTTGCAAAGGCGATAAATTTTTCTTTAATCGTTCTTTTAATTGAAACACTTAACGAGCCTAATACGACTTTACCTTCAATCGTAATAACCGGCGCTTGCTTATTCGCCATGGAAGGGGCTTTATTTTCAATGCTACTAATAATACCAAAAGATTTACAAACAACATTAATGTTTTCAGGTACATAAACTTTGTTGCTGCCTAAGATGCAGTTTAACTTAATTGTCACATGCTGGTGTTGAAAAATAGCATCGGTAAAGTCGAGTACCGCTTCCCCTAAAATACTATTGATGATGATAGTTTTTGGCACATTCCATTGGCCGCTTCGTTCGACATTACCTAAAATACTATTCAGGTTTAAATTGTCGTCGCTGTCTCCTTTCGTATAACTAGGCGTAAATTGATGCTCTTTATTGTCATTATATTTAGTGTCAGCTTTTAACGTTAAATCAGCAACGAGATCGACAATTTCTTGGTGAGTATCACTACTCATCGCATCATCTAGCCGGCGCTCGAACGCTTCTGCCGAAATAACGCCGTGACTATAGTTAAATATTAACTGATCTATCGTTTCTTCTCGTACTTGTTCAATTGGTCGATCTTCAAGAATTACTGACATGTGCTACTCCGTTATTTATATTTTATTTTCCAAGTATGCCTATGTAATTAATAGTAGCAAAGATAACGCCAAAAATTAAAACATATAAAATACAATTAGTTAATTTAATAGATTTTTTGAGTTACTGTGAAATACACCAATATTTAGTAGAAAAGTTAATAATTTATCAGTTCGATATTATATTTTTTAAGGCTGTGAACCTCTATTTATTATTTAGATTACTTACTTTATATTTACTTAGCGTGCTAACTAATGTTAAAATTTTACATATTAGTTAGCACGCTAAGTAGTTAGAGGTAGTTATGGTTATACCCACACAAGTTCCTTATCACGAATCCCTTGATTTAACATTATGCGGCGATATGGGCCGTGTACATCGTTTATGCCGAGATGTAGTGACAATTGCCGTTGAGCCACTTGGTTTAACGCAATCTCGTTGGACAGCTTTAATACATATTAATATGCTTAACGAAGGTGTTACCCAGCAACAATTAGCCCATAGTTTAGGTATAGAAATGCCTTCACTTACTCGTACAATAAAACAATTAGAAACCCAGTTACTCATCACCCGATGTGTAGATGAGCATGATAAACGCAGCAAAAATATCTACTTTACTGAGCAAGGCCATAAAACTTTACATACACTAAAAGAGAAGATCGCTGAAGTTAAAAAACAGCTTTATCATGGTTTCACCATTTATCAATTAGATTTAATGGCCCAAGGCTTAATAAAAATGGAAACAAACGCTCAAAACTGTATTGAAAATCACCTTAAGAATAAGGCAAATAAATGACACCAGATGAAACGTTTTCGCGTTACGTAAGACTTTCCCTTATCGGATTTGTTTTCGTATTCATTTACTATTTAATCGCTGATATATACTTACCTGTTACGCCGCAAGCACGTGTTTATCATCCTGTAGTGCAAATATCGCCACAAATTAATGGTCGCGTAGTTAAAGTGTTAGTTAGTAATAACCAACAAGTAAAAGCAGGTGATGTATTATTTAGCATAGATCAAGGCCCATATACCCTAGCATTAGAGCAAGCAGAGTTGATGCTTGATGATGCCAAACTTCAAAACAAACGTCTCGATACCAATGTAAAAGCGATTGAGGCAAACATTAGTGCCGCAAAAGCCAAACAGCATGAACAAAAACTGTTAAAAAATAGAGGAGAGCAACTCTATCAAAATAACTCTATATCGGAGCAAGCGCTTGAAAGCATTCGAGCTAACTTTGAGGCAAGTAGAGCCAATGAAGCTGCATTAACTGCGCAATTAGCTGAAGCGGTTTTAGCACGTGGTGAATCAGGTGAGCATAACCTAGCAATACGACATGCTGCTAATAAACTCGCCCAAGCTGAGCTTAACTTGTCTTACACGCAAGTACGCTCGCTGAGTGATGGCGTAGTGACTAATTTACAGCTGCTTGAAGGTGCATATGCTTTAGCTGGTAACCCTTTACTCGCCATTGTGGCAAAAAAGGCCGACTTAGTGGCTGACTTTAGAGAAAAGTCATTACTCAATATGAAACCCGGTAGTTTAGCTAGAGTGGTTTTTGATAGTCGCCCAGGCGAGGTGTATAACGCGAAAATTATGACTTTTGAAGCGGGTGTTAGTAATGGTCAATTAAGTGCGAACGGTATGCTAAGCATAACTGAAACTAGCAACCGTTGGGTACGTGATGCACAACGCCAACGTATTCACCTTAAACTAATAAATGATGAAGAGTTGATCACCAATATGCCAAGTGGCTCGCGCGCAACGGTGCAATTATTACCTGAATCAATTATTGGCCAGTGGTTTGGTGCTGCACAAATTAGATTTATTAGTTGGTTACATTACATATACTAATGGAACATTATGAGTAAAGTTGCTAGCAACTCACCAGAGTTAGATGTTAATGGCTTGCGCCAAGCATTGCGCATTGCAGGAGGCTGCACTCTTGGTTTTGCCTTAAGTAAATTGATGAATTGGCCTAATGGTATATTTTTTACTGTTTATCCTATGCTGTTATTAGGTATGGTGCCAACGCTCAACCGAAGTATTATTCGACAATTCTTTGCTTCTGCCGCGTTTAGTGCCTTTATGGTGTTGATAATACAAGGCTTATTTTCTCATGTACCCGTAGTGATGACGTTATTTGCCTTTAGCGCATTTTGCTTTTTATTTCATAAAATGAGTAATGGCAGTGCATTTTTATTTGGTGCGCTAGGGGTTGTTAGCTTATCGATACAGCTGAATTTCTCTAGTTATATCGATCAAACTAGCAGTATTTATCCTATTCTTTTAAGTAATGGTTTGGCCATTTTTATGACCGTGATTATTGCCGCGGTCATGCATGCTATATTTCCTGATGCTACTGCGAGATTGCCACGCCCCATGCCCGCTAAAGCAAAAGAAAGTATTCGCCATGAAGTTATACTCTGCGCGACTGTCGCTACGCTTTCTTTTGTTGTTTTTCAGGTGTTAGATTTAAAAGATTCTATTTCAGCACAAGCTGCATCGGTACTGATTTTATTTTCACTGTGTTGGAAAGCGGCAGGTATGGCTGGTTGGCAACGGGCTATTGGCACATTAATAGGTTGTAATGCCGCGCTTTTATCGCAATTGTTTTTATATAACCATAGCGATTTTTTATTATTTCCTGTTTTTATTTTATGGATTTTGTCATTTGTATTTTCTCGCTTTCATATTTTGGGAGGTGGTGCACCGGGTATTGGATTTGGCGTGTTAACTACATTTGGGATTCTATTTGGGCAATCTTTAGGGCCAGGGCAAGACTTAATTTATAGTGCGTTATACCGTTTTACATCTGTGTCTGTGGCAATTGTTTTAAGCTTATGTGCGATATATATTATGCACCATTTTCTTAACCGCTTTAGTGTTACTCGCCATCATACTTTCGAGTAAGCTCTTGTCAGGCTCTAAAGCTTTAAAAGCAACAAGTGTTTAAGCTGAGCTTTCTACTAAATAAATGAATAAATAAATAAAGCGTACTCTTATCAAATGAAGGTTGCTGGTGATAAATATCACAACCAAATAACTCAACTATCACTTGATACAAAAAAGCCGTTAAATCATAAGATTTAACGGCTTTTTAATCGTGCTAGTTAAATGTTAAAAGCCACATTGCTTGCCTTGGTTTTTATCTTTCAACCAAGTGTGTAAAGGTGCGAAGTAATCCAAAATGGCAGTTGCATCCATTTGCTCACTACCCGTTAGCACTTTATAGGCTTGCTGCCATGGTTGGCTTGAACCCATTTCAAGTACAGTATTTAGAGCAGCACCGGCATCTTTGTTGTTATAGATAGAACAACGATGGATAGGGTCGGTATTACCTGATATTTCACACAAGGCACGGTGAAATTCAAACTGCTGTATATGGGCTAAGAAGTAGCGTGAATAAGGCACGCCACCAGGAACATGATATTTAGCACCGGGATCAAAGGCATTTGTTTCACGCTCAACTGGTGCTCTAACACCTTGGTATTTTTCACGTAACTCCCACCAAGCTGTATTGTAATTTTCAGGAGTAACTTCACCAGAGTAAACTTTCCAACGCCATTGATCGACCATTAAACCAAAAGGAATAAAGGCGACTTTATCCAATGCCATTTTCATGAGTAAACCAATATCTTTAGACTCATCTGGAATGGTGTTAATTAAGCCAATTTCTTTTAAGTACTTAGGTGTTACCGAAAGGGCTATAGTGTCACCAATGGCTTCATGAAAACCGTCGTTAGCACTGTTTTGATAATAAACTGGTTGGTTTTGGTATGCGCGTTGATAAAAGTTATGTCCTAGCTCGTGATGTATAACTGAGAAATCTTCACCCGTTTTTTGGATACACATTTTAATGCGAATATCGTCTTTAGAATCTAAATCCCATGCTGATGCATGACAAACAACATCTCTGTCGGCAGGTTTAGTAAATAATGAGCGCTGCCAAAATGTTTCTGGTAAGGCTTCAAAGCCAAGCGATGTAAAAAAGCTTTCAGCTCCTTTTACCATTTTAATTTCGTCGTAATTATTTGCGGCGAGTTGTTTGGTAAGATCATAGCCAGGATCGGCATTTTCTGGCGCAACTAAGTCGTAAATATTACCCCATGATTGAGCCCACATATTACCCAGTAAATGCGCAGGAATAGGTTGATCTTGTGGTACTTTATCTTCACCATAAGTTTTGCCTAGCTCTGTGCGCACATAACAATGCAGATCATCATATAAAGGTTTAACTTGTCCCCATAAGCGGTCAAGTTCTGTGGCAAATTCATTTGCTGACATATCGTAATTAGAACGCCACATTGCGCCTAAGTCTTCATAGCCTAAACCTTGTGCACCTTCGTTACCCAATTCTGCTTGTCGAATATAGAGAGGTTTCATGTCAGGACTAATTGTTCGCCAGCCTTGCCACATTTCTAATAACTCATCGTAGTTACGTGACGTTGCCATTGTTGCCGTCATTTGGCCTAAGCTTAACGTTTCACCTGATTCAGCCTTATATTTTCCTTTGCCATACATGCTATTTAGTTCAGCACCAATTTTTGATAAGTCTGCTGATTTTTTAGCATCTTGAGGGGCTGGCATCACTAAACTTTGTTTTAATATATTCAGCTTTCGGCGTTGATCTGTATTGACTTCAACAGCATCAAAGTTAGCCGCTTGCATGGCAAAACGAACACCAGCTTCAGTCGATTTTTGATCGGCAGCGGCGGCTAGCGCAGAAGTATCTTCAGTAATAAAGTTAGCATTGATCCAAGCGGCACGAGCACCCACGGTATTAAGTTGAATTAATTCCTTCTCAGTGGCGGCCAAAAATTTATCCGCATCTTTCATGGTTAACGTTTTGCTAGGTTGGCTAGTGGCTTTAGTGTCAATTTTTACTACTTTCTCGCCATTACAGGCACTTAAGCTAGTGGCAACTATAATCGCTGCTGTGGTTAATTTAAACGTTGGTTTCATAAGTATCCATTTTATTTTTGTTAGCGCTTATTTCGCGATTTAGTCAACTTAATATAAATTCTTGATTAGTGTAGTTTGAGATGAGTATCTTGGCAACAGAATTGCTCTGTTGGTGTTGTGTATAGGGTAAAATCCTGAAGTTACTAAATTTTAGACAAAAAAAAGCTCAGCGAAAGGGATGCTGAGCCATTATATAAATATACTAGGGAAAGTATGAAATTTGCGTTTCACAAAGCTCTTCATGCAACGCCAAAATATAATAGCTATTTTAGGTGTTTTTAACTGTGTTTTTTGTGTAAAACTTTGTAATCATATAACGGCTAAAGCCTTATTTATAAGGTAAGTGGAGTGGGATAACTCAATAAAAGCCAACAAAATAATTTAAACGTTATAAGTAAGGATAATATTGTTATCTATTTTCTAGTTTTGAGCGAGTAATAATTTGTAAACTAACTATTGTTAACATAAACATTTAAGGCTTTTCTTGTCTTTTATTTTATAAGGTTTTTATTCTGAGTTGCGTTATTTTAAACGCTTGTTTAAACTGCTTGTATTAATTTTTTATTAAACCAGAATTACGGCGCTATTTATTTATGAGTACGAAGAATAAAATACTAGATGCAGCAGAAAGCTTGTTTGCAGATAAAGGTTTTAATGGCACCTCTCTGCGTGAAATCACCAGTCAGGCTGAAGTAAATTTAGCCGCAGTTAATTACCACTTTGGTTCGAAAAAGGAATTAATTAAAGCCGTTATGTCACGTTACATGAACGAGTTATCTCCACGGTTAGAGCTAGCCTTAACTGAAGTTTGTGAGCAAGAGTCACCAAGTTTAATTGAAGTGTTTTCTGCTTTTATTGATCCATTATTATCATTAAATGACTTTAAAAATAACGGTACAAGTAATTTTCTCCAGTTACTCGGTCGAGGTTATACCGACAGTCAGGGTTTTTTACGCTGGTTTTTAACTACTCAATACCCCGGTGTAATTGATAATTTTGTCATCGCCGTACAAAAAGCCTACCCAGAACTAAGTGCTGAAGAGATGTTTTGGCGATTGCACTTTACTATGGGGACGGTGGTTTTCACTATGTCATCAAGTGATGCTTTAATCGATATTGCGAAAAGTGATTTCAAACGTGAGCTACAAATATCAGATGTGATCAGAAATGTTATCCCTTATGTAGCTGCTGGTGTTGGTGCTCCCATGCCTAAAAAAATTAACGACTAACCACTTTATTTGAAAACGTAGTGTATTTTCACGCTACGTTCAGGATGTTTTAGGCATATTTTAAAATTACTAAAGGTATAAAAAAACTTAGGTTGATGGTTGATATATTTAACCAAGCAACTTTGTTTATTGATGTTATTTAGGTAGAGTAGCAGCATCTTAACTTTTCAAAGTGTTGTTATGGGTCCAGTCATGCTTGATGTGCAAAGCACATCATTGTCTCAAGAAGATAAAGAAATTATTCAACATCCATTAGTGGGTGGTTTAATATTATTTACGCGCAATTATCAATCCCCTGAACAAATTGCTGATTTAAACCAACAAATTCGTGTTGCCGCCAAAAAGCCCATGTTAATAGCCGTAGATCACGAAGGTGGTCGCGTACAGCGCTTTCGAGATGGTTTTTCGTTGATCCCGGCAATGGGTAAACTGTGGAAAATGTCAGATGCGAATCTTGATTTAGCGAAAGAACTTGCTAAACAAAGTGCGATATTAATGGCATTGGAAGTGCAAGCTGTTGGTATCGATATTAGCTTTGCACCTGTACTAGATATTAATAATATTAGTGACGTTATAGGCGATCGCTCTTTTCATCAACAACCTCAATATGTAACCGAGTTAGCTGAAGCTTTTATTAATGGTTTACATCAAGTTGGTATGAAAGCAACCGGAAAACATTTTCCGGGTCACGGTAGTGTTAAAGCCGATTCACATGTCGATTTACCTATAGACACACGCTCAAAAGCAGAAATATTTCAACAAGACTTAGTGCCTTTTCAGCAACTTATTGCTAAACAAAAAGTTGATGCGCTGATGCCTGCACATGTTATTTTTCCTGATGTTGACAGCCAAGCTGTTGGTTTTTCTCGTTATTGGCTGCAAGACATTCTACGAGAAAAACTTGGCTTTAATGGTGTGATTTTTAGTGATGATTTATCTATGCAAGGCGCTGCAAGTGCAGGTGGATATGTTGAACGCGCTGAAGCAGCACAAGATGCTGGCTGCGATATGTTGTTATTGTGTAACAACCGAGACGGCTGTGTTGATGTACTCGATAATGCCAATATTTCAAACTTATCAATCAGTAGTGAACGACTTAAAACGTTATTGAAAAAAGATAATAATCATTGGTCTTCATTAAAGAGTAATACTTCATGGCAACATGCCAGCCAATACTTGAAAACCTATAAATAACATCGTTTTGCAAATTAATGAATTGGTTTGTTATCAAAAAACAAGTCAAAACCGTAGATATAAATAATAAATAATAAATAATAAATAATAAATAATAAAAAATAGAATAAATTTATGAAAGTAACTCGACAATTATTCATTCCATTGGGGCCTATTTTAGCAATATGTTTCTACTTCTTCTTACAAGCCTTAGGCATGGAGAGCAAAGCATCTGTTGCCGCGGCTATTACCCTGTTAACTGTAATTTGGTGGGTTACAGAAGCACTGCCTATACCCGCAACATCATTAGTGCCATTTGCCTTGTTGCCACTTTTTGGCGTTGTTGATCACAAAACGGTCGCATCTGCTTTAGGAAGCCACGTCATATTGTTGCTTATGGGCGCATTTATGCTCTCAAAAGCTATAGAAAAAAGTGGGGCACATGAACGTTTAGCTGTTTACATGGTGAGAATGGTTGGCGTAAATAGTGGCAGGCGCATGGTGCTAGGGTTTATGGTAGCAAGTGCATTTTTAAGTATGTGGATCTCTAACACCGCAACAACCCTCATTATGTTACCCATAGCTTTGGCTATTCTCAAACATATTGACAATAAGAAGCTTAAAGTGGCTTTAATTCTTGGTATTGCATATGCCGCCAATGTTGGTGGTGTTGGTACACCGATTGGTACACCGCCAAATGTTATTTTTATGGGTATTTACGAGGAACAAACTGGCATTGAGTTTGGCTTTTTAGAGTGGATGAAAATAGGCGTACCTATTGTCGTTCTAGCGGTGCCCATTATGGCTTTTTGGTTAACTAGAAACGTTAAGCTTGAACAAGAGATACATTTACCAGAATTAGGGGCTTGGCGTGTAGAAGAGTCTCGCACATTATGGGTTTTTGGGCTAACAGCACTTGCATGGATAACCCGTTCAGAACCTTTTGGCGGTTGGAGCGGTATTTTCGGCGTTGAAATAGCTGGCGATAGTACCATCGCATTATTTGCCGTTGTATTGATGTTTATCGTACCGAACGGAAAAGGCTCTCGCTTATTGGATTGGGACAGCGCCAAAACTATTCCTTGGGGATGCTATTACTATTTGCTGGTGGTATTGCATTAGCTAAAGGTTTTGTAGCATCTGGATTAAGTGACTTATTGGGTCAGTGGCTTGCTACATTTTCCAATTTACCAGCAATCATTATGATTGTGACTATTTGTTTGGTGGTGACTTATTTAACAGAAATAACCAGTAATACCGCAACGGCAACTTTATTGATGCCAATTTTAGCGGCAGCGGCCATTGCTTCAGGCTACGATCCCAAGGTGTTAATGGTACCTGCAGCAATATGTGCGAGTTGTGCTTTTATGTTACCAGTAGCAACGGCTCCAAATGCTATTGCTTATGGAACGGGTGAAATAGAAATTCAACATATGGTGAAAGAAGGGGCTGTACTGAGCTTTATTATTGCCTGTTTAGTGGGAATTACCTGTTATTTATTACTGCTTTAAAAGCAATGAACTAAGCTGAAATATAAGTGTATAGAGTTTTGCTATGTTAGATAGCTTGGATAAGCTCAAGGGTTAACAGTGACCAATAACATAAGTATTGGTCACTGTTGCTTAATTATTAAAGCCTTTTTTCTTTTAGTAATCTTGTTAACAAAACGATAGTAAAGGCAGTGCTATAAGCTGCAAATATAACCAGCATAACTTGTGGCATACTAAAACCTAAAAAATCCCACTTAATATCACCACAATCACCACTGGCTTCAAATAAAGCCGGTAACCACTGATGCAAAGGCGCCCATGAAGGAAAGTTTGGTACTATTTCACAGCTAAACAAAAATGACATAGTTGAAGATTGCATATCAACATGCTCTAAAGCAATGATAAAGCCCCAAATAGCCGCTGTAGCCCATAAACCGTAAGCGACAATACGCATTACCAAGTGTTGGCAACCGAATGCGCCAATAACACCAGCTAAGAATATTCCCCATACTGCCGTTCGTTGATAAATACACATAATGCAAGGCTCAAGCCCCATAAAATATTGAAAATATAATGCGATGAGTTCAAAACATAATGCGCTAATGGCGAGCAATTGCCATGCTCTTTGGTTTAAAGATAATTGGCTTATAAAATTCACGAAATGGTACCTACGACTGAGTTGTTGTTAATCCACTTTGGATCATGGGTTTAGGAAGTATTAATGCATGCTATCAATAAACAAAAAACGCCACAAGGGCGCTTTTGTTAGATTTTATATCTACTTATGACTAGGGTAACACTTAGTGTCCACCTGGTGCCTTAGTTACTGCTTTGCCATCATGATGTTGTATTAAATCTATCTCATAAAAGTAATCAGTATATTTGCTTAACTGTCCTGTTGAAATAGCCAACAAACCTACAATAGTTAACACTATTGTGTACGGGAAAGCCATGATAACCATACGACCATAAGACAATCTAATTAACGGTGCTAATGCTGAAGTTAATAAGAACAAGAATGCAGCTTGACCATTTGGTGTTGCTACACTTGGTAAGTTAGTACCTGTGTTAATTGCAACGGCTAATAAGTCAAATTGGTCTCGGGTAATTTGCCCAGCAGATAACGCTTTTGTAATTTCTGTAATATAAACTGTACCAACGAAAACGTTATCACTAACCATAGATAATAAGCCGTTTGCTAGATAGAACATAACAAGCTGCATATTACCTTCAAACGTTAACACCCAAGTAATAACTGGTGTAAATAAGCCTTGGTCTACAATCACAGCAACAACAGCGAAAAATACGGCTAATAAAGCAGTGAAAGGCAACGCTTCTTCAAAGGCATGGCCAATTTGATGCTCTTCAGTTACACCGGTAAAAGCGGTTGCTAGAATAATAACAGATAAACCAATAATACCGACCGGCGCTAAATGCATTGCCAGACCAACAATTAACCAAACGGCAATAGCACCTTGGATAACAAGCTTGGCATTATCAAGTGTATTGCGTTTTTCACTTTCGGCAATATCAAACTCATTAAGTACGTTATAAACATTTTCTGGTAAGGCAACACCGTAACCAAACCATTTTACTTTTTCTAATAAGAAACAAGTAAACAAGCCAGCAAAAAATACCGGGATAGTTACTGGTGACATACGAATAGCAAATTCTAGGAATTCCCAACCAGCTTGTTGACCAATAACTAAGTTTTGAGGTTCACCAACGATAGTACATACACCACCTAACGCCGTACCAACACCTGCATGCATCATTAAATTACGTAAGTAGCCGCGAAATTGCTCTAAGTCATCACGTGAATATTCAGCTAATTCGTTGTCACTAGTGTGATCATGTTCAATCAGTACATCTTTACCTGAAGCAACTTTGTGATATACAGAGTAAAAGCCAATAGCAACACTGATGATTACAGCAATTACTGTTAAGGCATCAAGGAAGGCTGATAAAAAAGCGCCTGAGAAACAAAAGAGTAATGAAACCATTACTTTGGATCGGACTTTAGTGACTATTTTAGTAAACAAAAACAGTAATAAACTCTTCATAAAGTAAATGCCGGCAACCATGAAGATTAATAATAATATTACTTCAAAGTTTAAAATCATCTCATGCATTACTTGCCCTGGGCTGGTCATTCCGATAGCAACTGCTTCAATGGCCAACAAACCACCTGGCTGTAATGGGTAACACTTTAATGCCATGGCTAAAGTAAAAATAAATTCAACCACTAAAGCCCAACCGGCAATATAAGGGTCTACAAAGAAAAACAATACGGGGTTAATGACTAAAAATGTAATTATTGCGAGTTTGTACCATTCTGGCGAATTGCCAAGAAAGTTTTTGTAAAACGCATTCATGAATGATTGCTGCATAATGAACCTTTTGAAAAATTAAGAGCTTGGGTTAGTGCGACTGTGCTTTTTATAATTATTTTATATAAATTTAATGCTCTCATGAGTTTAAGCGTAAAATTAACTATTGTAAATATGTGTGATTAACCAGTTTTATTTTGTAATAGCCTAGAGAGTGGCTTTTTAACTGAGGAATATATAATAATGCGATTAAACCTGTCAAAAAAGTCCAAATAACAGTGATTATAGCGATATTGTATCGTTAAATATCTTGATAAAAATTTGTATTAATATAATTAAAACGCTTAATTTAAGCCTTGAAAATAGACAAATGTGCGTTCAAAAAAGCTGAAAGGGTTAATGATTCATAATTAATGAGATCGTTAATTAATTTGGCTAACTTAATATAGTGTCAAAAAAGGCAAATGTTCTGTTTAATATTAGTAGTATAACGGCATTGATAACTAGAACTCAGTAATTCTGATTATTAAAAGAGAGACAGTACTGAGCAATATTTCAGTGCTAAGTACTGTCGATGTAATCGCGAAATTAGTTTCTTCGACTAGATTTAGTTTATTTATCTTCGAATACAACCTGGAAAGCTACATAACATTTCAAAGATTAAGTTAGCTGCTAATAAAGACGTATTGCCGGTTGTATCATAAGGTGGAGAAACTTCTACTAAATCAGCTCCGACCAAATTAGTACCATAAACACCACGAATAATTTCTAATCCTTGTGATGATGTTAATCCGGCAGGCTCTGGTGTACCAGTTCCTGGCGCGAAAGCTGGGTCTAATCCGTCAATATCAAAGGTGAGGTAAGTTGGCGTTTCTTCGCCAATTAACGCTCGAACTTCAGCCATTAAAGGTGTTAATGATTTAAACCAACATTCTTCGGCTTGAACGACACGAACGCCACGATCAACTGCCCATTGAAAATCTTGTGAACTATAGCCAGTTGCTCGTTGGCCGATTTGCACCATTTTTTTCGGGTCAACTAAACCTTCTTCAATAGCGCGTCTAAAAATTGTGCCATGACACTCTTTTTCTCCAAACATGCTGTCATTAATGTCGGCATGAGCATCAATATGGACAAGCGCCATGGTGCCATGCTTTTTATATAACGCACGTAAGATAGGTAAGCTAATGGTGTGATCGCCACCAACAGTAACAGGCTTAATATCTTTGGCCATAATATCGTCGTAGTGCGCTTCAATAATTTTAATCGAATCAGCTAAGTTAAAAGTATTAATTGCGGTATCGCCAATATCGGCCACTTGAAAGCTGTCAAATGGCGCTGCTTTGGTATACATGCCATAAGGTCGCACTAATACTGATTCATTACGCACTGAACGAGGACCGTAACGTGTACCACTGCGGTTACTTGCACCAATATCTAATGGTACACCAACAATGCCGATATCAAGTTCGGCGGCATCATTGCTGTTTAAGTCACAGGCAGGTAAACGAAACATGGTACCTGGGCCGCCAAAACGTGGCATTTCATTGCCACCCATAGGTTGGTTAAATCTAGGCTGGTTAATTGGGGGCTTATTCGCGTTACTCATTTTATTCACCTTCTTCACAAGTATTAGTGGTATATATTATGGCTTTTGTTTCAAGGAATTCTTCAACACCCATAGCGGTGAATTCTCTGCCATTGCCTGATTGTTTGTAGCCGCCAAAGGGGCTGAATAATTAAATTCACCACCATTTATCATGCACTGTCCGGCGCGAATTTTTGTGGCAATTTTAATTGCCGCGTTATCATCTTTGGCAAATACCGCAGAAGACAAACCAAAAGGTGTATCATTAGCAATTTCAATAGCTTCATCCATTGTTTGGTAAGGGATCATACACAAAACAGGACCAAATATTTCTTCTTGAGCTATGCGAATTTTATTATGCACGTTAGCAAAAATTGTTGGCTTAATGTAAAAACCTTTATCTAAACCTTCAGGACGTTCAAGGCCACCGCAGACTAATTTTGCGCCTTCATCAATACCCAATTGAATATAGCTTAGTACGCGATCTTGATGTGCTTTTGAACTTACTGGACCTAAAAAAGCATCTTCTGTCATACCAAGTTTTAATGACTGAGCTATGGTTTGAGCTAATGAAACAGCTTCATCATAAAGCGCTTGTGGTACTAGCATTCTGGCCAGTGTATTGCAGCTTTGGCCACTGTTTAACATTACATCTTCAACGCCATACTTTACCGCATCAGCTAAGTTTGCATCTGGAGTAATAATAAAAGGTGACTTGCCGCCAAGTTCCTGCATTACCCGCTTTACTGTCGGTGCAGCGGCTTGCGCCACTTTAATCCCTGCTCCAGTAGAGCCAGTAAACGAAATCATATCAATATCTGCATGACGACTTAAGGCATCACCAACAACAGGACCTGTGCCTGGCACCAAATTAAATACGCCTGCAGGGGCGTTAAACTCTGCTAATACCGAGGCAATAATTTCGGCCATGATAAAATCTTGTATAGGCGTTTGTTCAGAGGGTTTAACCACCATAGTACAACCTGCAGCAAGCGCAGCGCCAACTTTACCGACAAACTGATGCAAGGGGAAATTCCAAGGGTTTATAAAACCACAAACACCAATTGCCTCTTTAACAATAATGCACTTATCGCCTTGCTCTTGAGTTTCGGTTATCGCAGTGTGATCAGCAAATAATGCCATGGCGTAAATAGCGCCTTCAATTTGCAACCAGCTAGCAATGTGCTCAGGGCAACCCATAGTTTGTGATACCGCCGTTACTAATTCATCTTGACGGCGCTCCATTTCACTGGCTATTTTTTTAATAATATCACTGCGTGTTTTTGATGATGTATTTAACCAAACGGGAAAGGCTTTTTTAGCTGAACTTACCGCTGCATTAACGTGCTCAATATCACCACAAGCCACTTGAGCGATAGCAACTTCAGTGGCAGGGTTTATAACATCGAGGACATTACCATTGGTGTTATTAAGCCATTGACCATCAATATAGTATTTATTTAAATTAAGCATTTAGCTTGAGTCCTTATCTATGTGATTGCACCATAAACCACCCACAGCATCTAGATATTTATTACCATCGGTATCTTCAATATGTATGCCTGATGCTTTTTCGATAGGCAAAGCCCCTTCGGTTTTATAAACATCAAATACAGTCCAAGGGTGCATAAAATGTGCTTTGTCTTTTTGCACAATTTCTTGCGTATAATTTTTACTTGGCATATTTACTTTATCCTCTTGAAGGTTTGGCATTACCGTATAAATATTATAGGAGCGGAGCGAGGGGAGATAAATCCCCTATATAGGGGATTCATTCAGGTGAGTTTAGGTATTATTGTTTAGTAATAGTCATACTTGAATGTAACACCAAATGTTGCCGGTTTTTGACGATACACTGTACGTCCTGCGAAACCAGTAAATGAATAGGTTTCAGCGTCGTTATCTAGTATGTTTCTTGCCCAAAGTGATACTGACCAACCTGCATCATCTGACGTTAAGGAAACTAAACCATTTAAGGTACTGATTGAACCATACTTAGCATTACTATCTGCAAGCTGTGCGTATTGCGAACCAGAGTAGCTATAGCTTGTTTGGAATTTTAAAAACAAGTCATTCTCTAGTGGCATATCATAAGCAACTAAGGCGTTATAACTCCACTCTGGTGCTTGAGATAATGCTGTGTTTTTATTTAATTCGTCGGCAAGTGCATCGACAAAACCAAATCCGTCTTCACTAGCTTGATCATTCACTGAAGGGTCGGTGTTAATGCCACGCAAATCTTCAGTATTTGGCGCTTTAGTTACTTTCGAGTCTAAATAAGCAACCCCTGCCTGAATGGTTAACTCGTCAGTCGGTAACCAACGTAAGTCAAGTTCAAAACCTGAAGTTTGAGATTCAGGAATATTGGCTAGCGTGGTATCAGCAACAGCGAAGCCACTAAAATCACTAAATTCATCAGCGACATAGGTTAATAGTGATTGACGGTTCTCATACTCTAACGCAAAGAGTGCGCCGTTAAGTTGCATACTGCCGTCTAGTAAAGTCCACTTAAAGCCTAGTTCAGAAGAGAGTACATCTTCTGGTTTTACATAACTCCATGCATCAGAGTCTAGTATTGCTCCACCATAGTAAACGCCACTTTTGTAACTTGTTGATACATTACCAAAGACCAATAAATCATCATTTACTTTCCAGTCAAGACCGATTTTACCTGTTACAGCACTCTCATCATTTGTTTCATTTAATGATGTTACAGGGAAGGTATCACCAAAACTTTCATTGGTTGCAGTACCATTAAAGCTTCTTTCATCATACGAATAACGAATACCTGCAATGAATTTCCAATTGTCATTAAGCTGAGTTTCAGTGTGCAAATATAAACCATAAGAATCTGTTTCTTGTACATAATCGGCAATAAATCTATCTAAACCAAAAGCATTAATATCTTCTGGGTATAAAGTGCCGTCAAATGCTGAGTCGGTAACAAAGAAAGAGTCATCAAAGAAGTCATAAGCTTCGACGTTTTCATTGGAAATATTAGCACCCGCTACCCAAGTAAAATCGTCATTATCTGTGCTAATAAAACGTATCTCTTGTGACCATTGCTCTAATTTATCATCTTGCACTAGCGTCATAGTTGAAACAGCACTTCCATCATAATTATCAACAACGGCACGGTCATATTGATCCCATGAGCTAATTGAAATCACGTCAAACTTGTCAAAACTATAATCTAAGGTTAATGCAACGCCAGATCCTGATTCATCACGACTAACGTCAAGTGCGCCAACACTAACGTCGTCAGCAGCGGCAGGAGAATTTAATGCTGCAAAAGAGTCATCACCAAAACTATCTTTAATGCCTTCACTGTCAGGAGTCAAAGGCTTTGATTTATCTTGATTGGCATAAACACGGAATAAGGCAGTGCCACTACTGCCCAATTCAAAGCCAAGTTGACCTCTAACCGCAAACGTATCGATTAAACCAAATTCTTCACCGGTACTATTGTCTGTTTGCCAACCCTCATTAGATTTAGCGTAGTTAAGAGAAAAGCGACCATTAACTGTATCAGTTAACGCACCACCTACAGCGGTTGTAATTTCAAGTGTTTGATAACTACTGTAATCAGCTTCGATAAAAGCTTCAAAATCTTCAGTAGGTTTACGGGTAATAAAGTTAATGGCACCACCTGTTGTATTTTTTCCGTATAAAGTTCCTTGCGGGCCTTTTAATACTTCAACGCGTTCAATATCAAATAGTTGACCGCCTAAATATGCAGGGCTACTAGCAAAAACTTCATCAGTATATACACCAACACCACTTGTATTGTTCGGGCTGAAATCGTCAAGGCCAATACCACGAATGGCAAAAATAGGTGTACTGCCTGACGTTGAGTTAACGGCGACTAGGCCTGGAGTGTGATCACCTAAATCAACAGCACTTTCAATGCCTAACTCTTCAAGCATTTCACCATTAAAAGCGGTGGTTGTAACACCCACTTCATTGATGCTTTGTGTACGTTTTTGCGCTGTTATTTGAATTTTTTCAATTTCAGCACTATTTGCGGCAGGTGCTAATGTGGTAATAATTGCCAGTGCGATGACTGACTTAGAAAAAATATGATGTGTTTTCATCGTCTCACTCCAAGGTATAGTATTTTCTGTAAATTCAGTCGTTAATCATTATTAGTAGCAACTAGGTGATTTTGCTGAATATGTTTTTTATGTTCTTCTTAGACTATTACAGGTTAAGCTATGTTTGTTTATCCCCTAAAAAGGGGAGCACATGTATTGTGTAAACTACGTTATGTTTTTGATTTTAAAATTAGGATAAAAAAGGCTTATATGAATAGTTCGAGTAAGTTAATTAACTGGCATGAGTCATTAGCAATGGTGATAGCTAAAGATTTTAGCTCAGAGGCTATTGCAGAACTGTTAAAAGGTATTGAAAATTTAGTCAATGGTAGTAGTGGCTTAGTGACTATTTTTGAACATTCACAACCCCCACAAACTTCTCACCATCGTTTACTTGCCAATGAAGATCCGCAATACCAAATTGATACTTATGACGCTGGTGCGTATTTGTTAGATCCATTTTACCGTAAAGCCTTAGATGAAAGAGTTGAAGGACCTTTTACCGTAAATTGTGTTGGCCCTGAAGGTTTTGAAGACTCAGAGTATTACGATTTATTTTACAAAAAATTAGGTTTTATTGACGAGATGTGTCTTTTATTTCAGTTTGAAGATAAAGCTATTGTCAGTGTTTCAATGGTTAAGCATGCAGGCGAAAACCCTTTTTCTAAAGCTGATTTGAAACAAGTTGCTATCATTTTTCCTTTGATCAAAAGTATATTGATCCGGTGGCGAAAAAACATTACAAAAACTAAAGCACCCAACTTAGAGTGGCAACTGGACAACGCTTTAGTCAACTTTGGTAATTCACTATTAACGCCAAGAGAAAGTAAAATACTTCATCTTGTTTTGCATGGTTATTCTATTAAACACATAGCTGAAAAGTTAACTAATAGTGTTGAAACAATAAAGCACCATCGTAAAAAAATATATAATAAACTTGATGTTAGCTCACAATCTGAGTTGTTTTATTTATTTATAGCGTCATTGAAAGCCATGCCTGAAGGCGCGATAGTTGACCCCTTAACTTTTTTGAAATAATCGTTTTACCAGTAAGCTTCACCTTATGAGGGGATATTTAAATTACTCATTTTTTGAAATAGTTGTTTCATACTTAATGTAATCCATTTGAACGAGTAACGACCCATGACAACTAATTTGCATGCTAAACAGGCACTATTAAAAACAAAGTTTTTCCCTTATTGGTTAGATAATGAAGCTGCACCTGAGCCAGAGCCTGTGTTAGAGGCGAATATAAAGTGTGACTTACTTATTGTTGGTGCTGGTTTTACAGGATTATGGGCTGCTATTCACGCCAAAGAAGCAAACCCAGAACGTGATGTTGTTATTATTGAAGCCCAATCTATTGCTATTGGCGCTTCAGGTCGCCCTGCAGCGATACTTTCTACCTCAGTAATGCATGGTTTAGCAAATGCCAACCGCTTATTTCCTGAAGACATGGATGAGCTTGAGCGCCTAGGTAAAGAGAACATGGATTGCTTTCAAGCGACCATTGAACGTTACAATATTGATTGCGATATTGAGTGGGGCGGTGAATTAACGGTCGCCATTGGTGATGATGGTTTACCCGATATTGTGAGTGAACATAAGCTGTATACAAAATATGGCCATGACGCGCATTTATTGGATAAAGAAGCTACTCAAAAAGAGATCAACTCACCTTTATTTCATGGTGGTTTATGGTCAAAAAAACGTAGCGGAACAGTACACCCAGCCAAGCTTGCATGGGGATTGAAGAAAGCTGCAATGAAGTTAGGGGTTAGAGTCTTTGAAAACACCCCACTAGAGTCGTCAACCCATCTTAAACCAGGTGTGCTAGTGGTTACTCCACAAGGCAGTATTAAAGCTAATAAAGTATTACTTGCTACAAATGCTTTCGCCGCGGGTAGTAAAAAAATTACCCGAAGAGTGTCAGCAATTCGTGATCGTATTGTGGTTAGTGAGCCGTTAACCGCTGCTCAAATGAAAGAAATTGGCTGGCAGAATCGTCAAGGTGTATACGATACACGAACGCAATTAAACTATATGCGTTTAACGGCTGATAATAGAATATTATTTGGTGGACGTTTAGGTTATTTCTTTAACAATAATACCGATCCAAAAGCAGATAAAACTGCCGATAATTTCTACCCATTGGTTGAAAACTTTTATAAGACTTTTCCGTATCTAACAGGCATTAAATTTTCTCATGCTTGGAGTGGTCCTATCGCTTTAACTACCCGAATGGCAGTGCATTACCAGCATTATTATCAAGGTGATATGATTTATGCCGGTGGTTATTCTGGCTTTGGTGTTACCGCTACGCGCTTTGGTGCGCGAGTAGGATTAGGGGTTTTAGATCAAAGCGGTATACCTGAAGTTAAACTTAAGTTTGCTACTACATTACCTGGGTATATTCCACCAGAGCCATTTCGCTGGATTGGTGCAAAAATAACGATGTATGCCTTAGATACGCTTGACGAAAAAGGTGGCTGGCGTAAACCATGGATAAGCCTAGTTGAAAAAATGGGCTTTCCAGTCACGCAGAATGAACAATAAACATGTACCTAGCTAGTCTAAATCATTTAAAGGAAGCTGTTCTTATCATACTCTGCTAGACACAGATTGAGTTACAGGGTAGGTTCAGTAGGTGGTTGTTTTTAAGTTTTTTTTACAAAAAAATAAGTTGGTTTTGCTAAGTAATCAAAAAATGGTGTTCTATACAAGTCACTCAAAAGGGTAAATAACAGTTAGTTGTTTACTCCTTCGTTACTTATTTTAACCAACGATTATTAACCTTTTAATATGACGTTAGATATCAAATCAATCACTGGAGGATTTATGACAAAATTGGAATTTGCGGACAAATTGGAAACATACTATAAAAGCAAACGATGAATAAGTGGTTATTTTTTATTTTGGGAGTAGTTTTTATTACTTTTGTTTTTATGCCTAGCATTATATTGTCTATTGATGAAAACATGTTTGGATTCACTTCAACAACTCTAGCTATTTTCGGTGGGCTTCTCTTAGGTAAAGCGTGGGATATTAAAAGGGGTACAGAAGAACACGAGCTTTTAGTTAATGCATTAGACTTACTTTCTGATAATAAGGATACTTAAATAGGGTTTTTAAGTCGAACTCTTAACAGTTTGCTCGGTTCCACTTCATTGCACATTATAGCAAGCTATTAATCGTCGCTTAAAACGGCGTTATGTTTTTGTAGAAGCTTGTAGTTCCAAAATCTGTACTTTTATTTTTTCAGCTTCAGCAGTGATCATTGCGTAAGATTTCATATCACCTTTACGCTGGGCATACATAGCTTCTTCAAGTTTACTTTCATAAAGTTTGTCCAACTTTTTAATTGAGCCTTTCTAAATATATGAAAACATATTCATTAACTTTTAATTTAATATCTAAGTTTATAGGTTACGTTACGTAATGTGTTTTGGTATAAATAAATACTAAATAAAATGAGCAAGCTAAATGAAAAAAATCACAGCGTTAATATTTACCGTTTTACTCTCCTCCTGCACATATAAACCTTATGCTCAGACTAACGCTCCTTTTGATGGTGTTAAATTTGATAACATTGAGCCTTTTGAAGATAAAAGTATATTTGATCTACTCAGTTGGAAAATGGGGAGCATGAGTGAATCTACTCCTTGGCCAGATGAAATTGACTCCAAGCAGTTTAAACCTGCTAGCCAAAGATCAGTAGAGCCAATTATTACTGTCATCAACCATGCATCAGTTCTTATTCAGGTTGATAATTTAAACATATTAACAGATCCTCATTATTCACTCAGAGCTTCACCTGTTCAATTTGCTGGACCCAAGAGAGTCATTAAACCTGGTATTGCCTTTGATGATCTGCCTTCAATAGATATCGTTCTTATATCTCATAATCATTATGATCACTTAGATCTTGATACGCTCAAGCGCTTAAAAGATAGAGATGCTCCCAAAGTCGTTGCAGGGTTAAAAACGAAGTCATTTTTAGAAGATAACGGAATTAAAGCCGCTATTGATCTGGATTGGTGGCAAAGCATAACAGCTAATAAAACTAAAATTACTTTTGTTCCCTCACAGCACTGGTCGGCCAGAGGCATATTCGATAAAAGAGAAATGCTTTGGGGTGGGTTCTATATTGAAAATTCTTATAAGATCTACTTTGCTGGGGACACAGGATACGGGAAATTCTTTAAAGGAATTAAAGAGAAGCTCGGTGCGCCCGATCTTTCTTTAATTCCAATTGGAGCTTATGAGCCTAGATGGTTCATGAAAGACGCTCATCTTAACCCAAAGGATGCTCTGCAAGCATTTAAAGACCTAGAGAGTAAAAAGATGATCGGAATCCACTTTGGGACTTTTAAGTTAACCGATGAGGGATATAATGATCCTATAGAAACTCTTAATGAAGAAATTAAGTCATTAAACATGGATCCTCTAAAAGTAATTATTCCTATTTTTGGAAAGGCGTATTCAATTTAGTTTGTATTATAGTTAGCTGATTATTGATAGCACTTATGTATTTTGAGGTTAACAAACATACAAGTTATTAAAGCAGGACAAAAAAAGTTGGCTTATGCTTATTCGTCGCTTATTTTAGCTAACTATTATTTGCCTCTTAAGGAGGCGTTATATTGCCAAGGATGCTCATGAAAAATATTAATGTCTTTGTTATAATTTTACTTTTTTCATCGTTTGTTAATGCAAATGATGAGTGCATTCCTAAAATACAAATTCAAGAAATGCTCACTTCAGGAGCTTTTGATTCAATATTTAAAACCAGAGTTACTCTTGAAGAGCAACTTAGTAACTTGGAAATGATTAACCTTATCAGATCTACTTTAGACTCAAACGATGAAGGTCAACTTTCAGCCTTAATCCTTATCGATCAAAAAACTAACATGGAATTAGAACAGATTGCTTTTGCAGTCACTTTGCAAGAGAATCAAGAATTATTTTTGTCTAAAAAGAAGCGTATTTTACTTGTTACTTCAGCTATAAGAGGCTTAAGAGAAGATTCTAAATCAAAAGTTGTTGTTGATGAAACGCCATTAAATAACCTTGAAAGCCTGTTCGGTGAGTAAGGCCATATAACAAACTGTTCAAGCAGGACAAGTAACTGTTGGCTTATGCTCCTGCGTCGCTATTATAGCCAACAATTTTTTGCTCTTTATTAGGTCGTTAGGGAGATTAAATTGTATCGGATACTTATTCTAATTTTTGTTGCATTATTAAGTGGGTGTACATCTTCAGATTATGGAACATCATCATTTACTGGCTCAAAGCCAATGTATGATCGTTTTGAAAAAATTAGTGATAATACTTATTACATTGAAATATCAGGAAATGGATTTTCAAATTACGAAATGCTTGAAAAATATTTTCTAATTAGAGCAGAACTACTTTGTAAATCAGAATTCACTCATAACTTTAAGCGTACCACTCAGTGGCCAGGTGGGCGCTTACCTGATGTTAATTTAGATTGTGACAAAAAGTGGTGCAGTGGTGACTGGGCAAACTTTCCATTAGTACATGGTAGCGTGGAGTGTACATCTTCTTAACAATGCACTCAAAAAGACAAAAACAGTTGGCTTTTTGCTCCATCGTCGCTAATTCTAGCCAACAATTTTTTTCCTCATAGTGTGGCGTTATGTGCTCGGAGGTGTATTTGAAGTTTCTAGCTGTTTTATTCATATCAATACTTTCAGGTTGTAATGTAATAGTAAATGATAAAACTAATGAGCCAATGGCAATTACCCTTATTGGAAGTTATTTCATGACATCTAAAGATGGCTTTTTGTATGAAGCAAGGTGTGCTGATATTAATGCAACTGTGCAATCAACTGAATGGTGTACAGGAGTTCAAATTTTTAATTCTGGTAACCAATATGCTACAACCCCAGATAACTACCAAGCATATAAATCATCTCAAAAAAAATGGGATGAAAAGCTATTTACAAAGCTAGCTTTTGAAAAACAACGTTCTATAATTTCTCCTTTACCGAGAGGAGCTATTTTAAAAATTACTAAATTAGTTCGATATCCTTGGCGAACAAAACGGCTATTATTGGGCAATTAGAGCTACGACGACTACACCTGAAGGAAATCAATTAGAAATAGAGTTACCAACAAATCGAGTTCTAATTTTTCCTACTTGGCTGCAAGATTATGGCGTTCAGGAATTACCAAGGCTTAAATCAGAACTCTTAACAGTCTGTACAAATGTAAGGTGTACCTAATAAACAAGGATAAAAACAGTTTTCTGTTTTCGTCCCTCAACATTTTAACAAACTATTTTTTGTCTGTTATTATGGCATTAGGCCTTCGGAGGATGAAATGGATATTGACGGAGAAAACAAACTTGAAGCACTATTAAGACTGGCTGCTGATGAGCCAGCTCATCGCCCTGAATTTTGCTCAGTTTTATTACAATCAACAATTTTTGTACTTGGTGATACTGGAGAACAGCCCACAGAATTAGATGAAATAGATCTACTTGCTGGGAGTAAAATAAACATTCAAAATTGGGAAAAACAAGATGGTGACCCCGTTATTCCTTTTTTTTCGTCTTTGGATGTTTTATCTAAGGCTCTTGATAGTGAGCAATCTTATATAGAATTACCAGTAAGATCGCTATTTGAAATGACTATGGGGTCTAATCTTTTCCTTAACCCTAAATCTGACTATGGGAAGGAGTTTATTCCTCAAGAAATCGAACAGCTTTTAAATAACGGTATCAGTCAAGTACCATCTCAAAGAGTTGTAGAAAAAGAAACAAAAGTTCTACTTGGTCAACCGTCTAATTATCCAACCAAAATGGTCGATTCGTTAACTCAACTTTTAGTTAAACATAAAGAAGTTAAAAAAGCCTATGTTGCTCTAATGCATGATCGCTCTATTGATGAAAAACCTCATTTACTTGTTGGGATAGAAGGGGATGGGGATTTAGAATTAGCAATGCGTGAAGTTGGGCATGTCGCTGGTGATACTGCTCCTGCAGGTGAAGCTGTAGATTTATTCATTGTACGGCCAGATGAAGCTGGAGTGAGTCAGTATCTTATTAATTTAGCTCCTTTTTATGAACGAACTTGGGGTAAAAAGTTGCGTTCATTTTTTGGTGTAGGAAAAGCCTGATAAAGTGTTCAAACGGACAAGTAACAGCTGGCTGTTGTTCGTGCCTCACACATTTTAGCCAGCTATTATTTGCCGCTTAACGTGGCGTTATGAGTATTAATTAGCATGAATGTAATCTTCGAAGAGTACCCGCAATTATTTCCACTTTTTTTTGTTGGATTGTGGAGTATTGTCTGCTTTATTTTATCAAAATTTGGCGGATGGAGTTATTTAGCAAAACAATACCCATGTAGGGAGAGTTTTAAAGGGGAAAAGTCTTACTTACGTTCCATGAAAATGGGATTAGTGAATTACAGTAATTGTGTTACCGTCGGTGTAAATAGCTCTGAACTCTACCTAGGAATTATGTTTCTATTTCGTATTGGTCACGAACCAATTAAGGTACCACTAGTTGAGGTAACTGGTAAAAAAATCGAAGGAACTATTTTCGATCACGTAGTATTGAGCATTAAAAACGTTGATATTAAAATACCTAAAAAGCTAGCGGACAAAATAGTGGCCGCTTCAAATGGAACTTGGCATTACGGCGACTTATAACAAGCTAATTAAGCGGGTGTTGATCCTCCCCCGATAAAACTGACACCAAAATCTAATTCTAAGCTTTGTTTGGTGCTTATTACCTAATGTCCGCAATGTGCGCATTGCGGACTCTAGCAGTTTTTATTCTAACGTCCGCTTAACTAATAAAGCGGTCATTAGCATCGAAGATAACCTTGTGACTTCTGTTAGCCAATTGCGGACATTAAGCTTTTGCAAATTCAGGAACATATTTAGGCAATATTAGCTAAGATTTTCTGCTCACTTGTGGGGCTGGTTTAAGCTCAAAGCATACGTTGGTTATGTATTTTTTAAAGTTAACTCTGAGTTCATTTTATGGAGTTAAATGGAACTTGATAAATAGTCGGCATCGTCAAAGCTGACATTTGAATATTCAACGTTTATTCTCACAAAGCGTAAATACAATCGAGTTAAAGTGAAATATTAAATTAATAGTTATTTAGACAATAATAAACGGTATTTATTCATTATACCGCAGGAACCTAATATGAATATTGTTAATCTGATGCTCTCGGTTTTAGCAGGTAATTTACGAATACTTTTGTACTAATCATTTCACAACAACTACCCGAATAAAAAAACAAAGCACAGACACCATTTCCAAAAGTTAATATGAATATATAACCGTAAAAACACTAAATACCGATTGCCTGTCGGTTTTTAGTATGTCAATATCACACCAGAATTTATAGCAATGAAAAAATCTATGCAACTCGGTGAATTAGAAAAACAAGTTTTAGAATATCTATGGAAAATACAACCTGCTGATGCTAAACAGGTATTTAGTTATTTTGAAAAAAATAGAGGTGGATCACTAAATACTATACAAAGTACTTTAGAGCGATTGTTTAAAAAGGATTTACTTGGCAGAGAGAAAAGCGGCCATGCTTATCAATACTACCCCAAAGTTGAACGTCATGAATTAATAGGCCAACTTATCAAAAATGTTACTCATGATTTTGTTTCTAAAGATGAGAATAGTGTCATTGCTGCCTTCTCTTCTATTTCAGAAGATTTAGATGAACAACAGCTTGATAAGTTAGAGGCAATGATTGAACAGCAACGTCAAAAACTACAGAAGAATGCCGAATAATGATTTATGACCAATGGGCATTAGCATTTAATTTACTTGCTGTAGGGGTATTAGCCTTTATAGTAGCTAACATATTTGTTTCAGCAGTATTTTGGTCTCTAAAGGGAAGATTAGCTGATTATGCTGTCACTACACGTAAATCATTATTATGGTTATCTGTGCTCACTCCTTGGTTTATTGCTGTATGTGTCACACTTGTTTTTAGTCCATTATTTCAAGATGATTCGACATCTAATTGGCTGACTGACATAGCGCATTGGCATCATTCAGATATTTTCTATTTCCTGAGTTGGCATAGTATTAGTTTGCTCATTTTCGTTGGTTTCAGTCTATATATTTTTACAAAAAAAATAATTGTGCTTTATCACAACCATCAGCAGATCAGTCTTTTGCGTAGATTTGGGACAGAGAAGCGTAAACAAGTATTTATCATTGAGTCACCTCTACCAACAGCATTCACAGGAGGGATGCTCAATCCTTCGTGCTTTATGTCAACGGGTCTTATTGAGCAACTAGGCGCTGATGATATAGAAATCATCCTTCAGCATGAGCTAGCTCATGTACACCATTATGATCCAATGAAAAAATGGCTTTTTTCATTTTTCTCAGCTTATTTTGCAACTAATATTAAGCATTTATTACTATCCATGATGTCTCTATCTATGGAACAAGACGCTGATTCTTTGTTTGTCAAAAACCAACAACAGTCAAACAATGTCGCTAGTACCATGATAAAATTTACGAAATTGGCAGCTAACTATTCAATTCACCCACAATATAACAGTGAGTTATTTGTTCATTTTTGCCGACACGCTATTGAACAACGAGTACTACATTTACTCAATGACAAACAGTTCAAAACATTTCCCAAGGGAGGTGTTTTGATAGCCATACTCTTTTTAGTTTTGATTTCAACAACATCTGTAGATAGCTTACATCACGTTATTGAAACCCTATTTACGCATTAAAACACTCATCTAAAGTCTTACGCTAAGGTATTAACAATGAAACGCTACTTTAAAATGCGCACTTGCAAAAAGCCGATTGGCAGTCGGTTTTTTGCATGTGTTAACCTCAAACATAAGAGCATCATGCTTATATTCATATCACTAGTGCCAACTGCTATTTTTGCTCAACAAAGTCCTTTGCAAACCATTGATTTAGAATCTGCTATTTCACGAACCATCAGTATGCATCCTGAACTTAAATCATTTGCACTTAAAGCAGAGGTTTACTCAGGTTATGCTCAACAAGCGGGAGTTCAGTCTAGACCACAAATCGGCTTTACAATTGAAGATGCCTTAGGTACTGGTGAACATAGTGGCTTTAAAAATGCTCAGTCAACCTTGTCGATATCTTGGTTATTAGATGGGGAGTTAGTGAAACGTAAAATGGCAACGGCTAAACAGTATGGCTCAACTGTTGCCTTAGAGCGTGAAGTAAAAGCCTTGGATTTAGCGGCACAAACGGCACGATACTTTATACAAGTTCTCGTTGATAAAGAACGATTGATGTTAGCAAAATTCAGCCTAAAACAAGCGAATAATTCATTAAAATCCATAGAACAACGCGTGAAAGTGGGAAATTCATCCCGAATAGATAAATTAAAAGCTCAAGCTGAAGTTGCTAAGCGTGAATTGGACGTTGAAGATTTAACTCACGAAGTTGACGTAAGTAAATATCAACTGTTTGCTCAATGGGGTGGACAAGTTCAAGCAGTAAATCTTAGTGAACAGCATAAGAAGAGTAGGGTGATTGGGTCATTATTATCTTTACCAAACTTATCGTTAGCGACTGGTTCTGATTTTAATTCTTTAGTTAATAAACTTAAACAGACGCCTTCTGTTAGCCTTTTCGCCACCAAAAAACGAATTGCTCAGTCTGAAATTGAGCTTTCACGTATTGAGACTAAACCCTTATGGCAATTTTCAACTGGTTTACGTCGTTATCAAACAACTGATGATTTCGGCTTAGTAGCTGGGGTTTCGATCCCCTTTGGTGATACGAATCAAAATGAAGGGAAAATAAGGGCATTACATGCCACTCAAAATGAACTAGAAGCAGAGTCACTAGCCCTCGTTCATAAGCTCAATACACAGTTATATGTGCTGATCGAGCAAATGAAACACAGCCAGCATGTTATTCACGCAGTAACTGAGAAAGTCATTCCATTGTTAGAACAAGCCTTTAATGAAGCCGAGCAAGCTTACAACGCGGGTATGTATAGTTATACCGAGTGGATGAATACGCAACAAGCATTAATAAATGCTCAAGCAGATTTGATAGGCGCTTATCAAAATGCGCATTTAAACAATATTGAAATAGAGCGGTTAACGGGTACGTCCCTAGTTGCCATCAATAAAGCCTCTAATGCTCCTTTTAACAAAACAAGTAACGAGAAATAACCCATGAGATCAACATTTAAAATATTAATGCTAATAGGCACGCTATGCTTTGTTGGCTTAAGTGCGAGTTTCTCTAGCTTTGCCGTTTCAGAGCAAAAAGTAGAAGAATCTGAACCAGAGAAAGGCCCTAATCGTGGTCGAATGCTGAGAAAAGGTGATTTTGCTATAGAGTTAGCCATTTTTGAAACAGGTGTTCCACCAGAATTTCGCGTGTGGGCAACAATGGATGGTAAAGCTATAGATCCATCAAAAGTAGAGCTCAATGTAAAATTAACTCGGTTGGGCGATGGCATAGATGACATAAACTTTTATCAGGAAGGAGAATACCTTCGTGGCGACATGGTTATTTATGAACCTCACTCATTTCTGGTTTCACTTTACGCTAAATATCAGGGACAAACTTATGATTGGCAATATGACAATTTTGAAGGTCGTACCAAAATTGCGGACGATATTGCCCAGGCAATGGAAATTGTCACTGACTTTGTAGCACCATCCACATTTCACGAAACTGTTGAAGTCTATGGCAGGTTAACCTTGCCTGCTGATGCAACTAGCAACGTGTATGCTCGCTTTGATGGGCTTGTTGAAAAAGTACATGTAAAACTGGGTGATTCTGTCACAAAGGGGCAACTACTCTTTACTGTAGAAAGTAATGAAAGTCTGCAATCTTACAAGGTACTTTCTGCCCAAAATGGCATAGTAACGAAGGTTAATGTGACTTCTGGAGAGCAATCAAAAGGTCGTTCATTACTACAAATCACCAACGATAAAACATTAATTGCTGAGCTAGCTGTTTTTCCAAAAAACTTATCAACTATACGCCTTGGTGCCAAAACCACGTTGACGATAAATGGTGTTGAAGCAAAACAAGTCAGCACCATTGATAGTCGAATTCTAAAAGTAAGAGATGATCAGGCGAAACTATTTCGTGTGTTAGTTAACAATCCAGACTCTGTGTTATCAGAAGGTTTATTTGTTAGTGCCGACATTGAAATTGACTCATACGATGTTGCTATGGCAGTTGAACGTAAAGCGTTGCAAAGCTTTCGAGACTTTACAGTCGTATATGCCAAAGTGGGTGACGAATATGAAGTAAGAATGCTCGAACTAGGCCGAGTAGTTGGCGATGAAATAGAAGTGCTAAGTGGTATCTCCATTGGCACTGAATATGTCACAGAGAATAGTTATATCCTCAAAGCCGATATTGAAAAATCTGGCGCCTCACACGATCATTAAGGATTATTAAGGTTTAATTATGCTCGAATATTTACTTAGATTTTCTATCCGTAAAAGTTCTATCATTATGTTAGTCGTACTAGCGCTTGCAGCACTAGGTATTTGGAATTTCACTAAATTACCAATTGATGCCGTTCCTGATATAACTAACGTACAGGTAATGATCAACACAGAATCACCTGGTTATACTCCGCTTGAAGTAGAACAACGGGTAACTTACCCTTTAGAGACTGCGTTAGCTGGCATACCTAATTTAGTAAGCACACGTTCTGTTTCTCGTTACGGTTTATCGCAAGTTACCGCCATATTTAGTGATGAAACCGATGTTTATTTTGCAAGGCAACTTGTTAATGAACGACTGCTTTCAGCGAAATCTGATTTACCTTTTGGTTTAGAGCCTGAACTTGGTCCAATAGCGACCGGATTAGGTGAAATATTTATGTTCACTGTTGATGCCGAGCCAGGCGCACGTAATGATGAAGGTGAACTTATTACTGCGACGGACTTAAGGACTGTACATGACTGGATTATTCGTCCTCAGTTAATGCAGGTTCAAGGGGTAGTTGAAGTTAACCCTATTGGCGGTTTTAAACGTGAAATCCTCGTTGCATTCGACCCTAAAAAGTTGCTGACTTTTGGTGTTAGTCAGCAAGATGTTATTCAAGCAATAGAAAACAATAATGATAATAAGGGTGCAGGGTTTATTGAAAAAAATGGTGCTCAATGGCTATTACGTATTCCAGCACAAGCCAAAAGCTTAAAAGACTTAGCTAACATACCTGTTAAATCTACCAATGGTAGCGTGGTCCGTATTTCGGATGTTGCTAATGTTGGGGAAGGGAAAGAATTAAGAACAGGTGCTGCCACTCAAAATGGTAGAGAAGTGGTGATGAGTACTGTCTTTATGCTCATTGGGGAAAATAGCCAAAGAGTTGCTAAAGCTGTCGGCTTAAGATTGGAAGAAGTGAAAGAAAGTTTACCGACAGGGATAACCGTTACCGCCGTTTATGATCGTACTAAATTGGTCGAAAAAACCTTAGATACGGTAAAAATGAACCTTTTAGAAGGCGCATTATTAGTTATTGTCGTGCTATTTTTATTATTAGGGAATATGAGAGCCGCTTTACTCACAGCTGCCGTGATCCCTTTTGCCATGCTAATGACGATTACAGGTATGGTACAAACTAAAGTTAGCGCCAACTTAATGAGCTTAGGAGCCTTAGACTTTGGCCTATTAGTAGACGGTGCCATTATTATTGTTGAGAACTGTATGAGAAGGCTTAGTGCAGCCTCTTCAAATGGACGTTCTATGGAATTAAATGAACGTTTATCACTCGTATTTGATGCCACTAAGGAAGTTATTCGACCGGCATTATTTGGTGTATTTATCATTACAGCGGTTTATTTGCCGATCTTTGCACTAACAGGGGTTGAAGGGAAAATGTTCCATCCTATGGCAATAACCGTTGTTATCGCTTTATGTTGCGCTATGTTTTTATCAGTAACTTTTGTACCTGCGGCTATTGCTATTTTATTCAAAGGTCCAGTAAAAGAAAAAGAAAACATCATTATTAAATCCTCACTTGCACTTTATCGACCTTCGTTGACTTTTGCGCTTAAGGTTCGTTGGTTTGTTGTTATAGCTGCAATTGGTCTTGTTGGAGTCGCTGGCTTTTCAGTCAACAAATTGGGCAGTGAATTCGTGCCAAATTTGGATGAAGGTGATATAGCTATGCACGCATTACGCATACCTGGTACTTCATTATCACAAGCAGTTGAACTTCAAAAAGTCTTGGAAGAAAAAATCAATCAGATGCCAGAAGTTGAGCGTGTGTTTGCCAAAATTGGTACCGCAGATGTTGCAACCGATGCCGTGCCACCGAGCGTTGCTGATAATTTTATTATTTTGAAACCACGTAGCGAATGGCCTGATCCTAACAAGCCTAAATCGCAATTTGTCGAAGAGCTAGCAGCAGTAGTAGAGCCTATCCCAGGTAATCGCTATGAGTTTCTTCAACCTATTCAAATGCGCTTTAATGAGTTACTTGCCGGTGTTAGGGCTGAGCTTGCCATCAAGGTTTTTGGTGATGAGTTTGAAACATTAACGACATTAGGCAACAGTATCAATGCCGCTATTGCTAACGTAGAGGGAATAGCTGATGTTCAAGTTGAACGAACAACAGGCCTTCCTATGATGACCATTAACCCGAACCATGAACAACTGGCAAAATATGGCATTAGTATAAAAGACTTACAAGATCAGCTGGCAACTGCCTTAGGTGGCACCATTGCAGGTAAGTTTTATCAAGGTGATAGGAGATCCGATATTGTTGTTCGTCTTCCTGAAGATCTAAGAACAGATGTTGACGCTCTAGCTTATTTACCAATAGCACTAAGTGAAGGTAAGTATGTGCCCTTGCAAGAAGTAGCTGAACTTGAATTGGTTGAGGGAGCAAATCAAGTCAATAGAGAAAATGGCAAACGTAGAGTGGTTGTTACTGCTAACGTCAGAGGAAGAGACTTAGGCTCTTTTGTTCAAGATATTCAGGCCGCTATTGAAAGCTCAGTTGAAGTACCTGCGGGTTACTGGATTGAATATGGTGGCACCTATCAGAAACTGCAATCTGCATCAAAAAGACTATCCGTTGTAGTGCCCATTACTCTCGTGATGATCATCGGTTTATTATTCTTAGCACTCGGCTCTTTTAAAGATTCGATGATTATATTTACAGGTGTTCCCTTGGCATTAACCGGTGGTATTTTTGCCTTGTTACTGCGCGATATTCCGTTTTCAATATCAGCAGCTGTTGGCTTTATTGCCCTATCTGGCATCGCCATATTAAACGGATTAGTTATGGTGTCATTTATCAGAGAATTGCGACGTGAAGGTGCTGCACTAGATATCGCCATTATTGAAGGGGCTTTGACAAGATTTAGACCTGTGCTAACTACTGCACTTGTTGCCTCACTAGGTTTTGTACCTATGGCACTTAATACTGGTATTGGCTCTGAAGTGCAACGTCCGTTAGCAACAGTTGTCATTGGTGGAGTAATTTCATCTACTTTATTAACCCTATTTGTACTACCTGCTTTATACCGTTTATTACACAGCCACAAAGAAACCTTTCCTAAAGGGACAACTTCTTCAACCGCTGACACAAAGGAAACAGTGAATGTTTAATAATTATCAGCGATATGGCTTATTAAGCCTTATCGCTCTTATGGCGCTATGGCTACCAATAGAAGCATTTGCTCATGGTGTAGACGATAGTACACGTGCATTTTTACAACAAAATACGGGTGTGCAGATAATTCCATTTTTATACATCGGTGCTAAGCACATGGTGACAGGGTACGACCATTTATTATTCCTTGTAGGTGTGTTGTTCTTTTTATATAGAAGCAGAGATGTTTTGCTATATGTCAGCATGTTTACGCTAGGCCATAGCATAACCTTGTTGTTCGGTGTGATTAGCGATATTCAAGTTAACGCTTACTTAATTGATGCCATTATCGGTCTGTCTGTTGTCTATAAAGGCTTTGATAACTTAGGAGGATTTAATCGGCTTTTTGGCAAATCACCTAATGCTAAATTAGCGGTATTAATTTTCGGCCTTTTTCATGGTTTCGGATTGGCAACTAAGCTGCAAGAATTCCAAATTCCCGATGACGGTTTAATTACTAATTTAATCGCCTTTAATGTTGGGGTTGAATTAGGGCAATTTACCGCCTTGGCTTTTATATTATTAATTATTAATTTTTGGCGTACGCATAGCAGCTTTACTCGCTTTGCGAAAAATACGAACTGCTTGTTAATGAGCGCTGGGTTTATGTTGGTCGGTTTACAACTTACGGGCTATTTCATTAACTAATTGATTAAATTTTACGATTCAAATTTTACCTATTTTAAGAGATAAGACTATGCAAGATAAAGGGCAAGAAAAAATGCAACAAGCAACGCCACAAACGATGGTATTAACAAACTCTGCGCTGCTCAAATATACGATTTTCAGCATAGTATTCGCAGCATTTACACTGTTAATCATTATATTGCCTGCTGAATATGATATAGACCCTACCGGAATTGGGCATGAACTTGGCTTAACTATTTTTCATCAAGGGAAGGATGCAAGTGCCGATCAACTCTTAACACCAGAAGCACCAAAAAAATCAAAAGGAGATTCAGAAACAATAGAAGTGCTTGTTCCTGCCGGTCGTGGTGTTGAGTACAAATTTATCATGGCGCAATATCAAAAACTTGAGTACGAATGGATAACCGATGGTTCTGCATTGTATTTTGACCTACACGGAGAACCTGAAGGCGACAAAACAGGCTATTTTGAAAGCTATGCCATAGCAACTTTGAGTGAGATGAAAGGTAGCTTTACAGCGCCATTTTCTGGCTCTCAGGGCTGGTACTGGAAAAACACTACTGATACACCGATTACTGTACAGCTTATTGTCAAAGGCGAATATGCGCAGCATGGCCTTAAATAATCACTATCAATACACTTTAAATTTGAATTAAACAATTGGAGTTACAAAATGAAAAAACTAATTATAGCCCTATTTATTACATTAATGCTTAGCACAAGCTCAGCATTTGCACATTCTGACCATGGGAAAATAAGCCCCAATGCAGCGATAGAAATTGCAACTAAAGTCACTAAACAACTTACTTTCAAAGACTTGGGCTTTAAAGTTGGAAAGTTAGGTGATAATTGGAAGAATTTGACTACAGAAAATTTCAAACTTCATGCGACAGAAGCTAACCGCTATGTTGTTAGTGCGAACAATGTGTCAGAAAATAAAACAATTTATTTTCTGATGACAATGTCTGGTGATGTATTAAAGGTTAACTCTGAAGCTAAATTCTAATATAGAAAATGGAAGGGGGCAACATGCCCTCCTTCCAATAAAGCTAATGAACAAAAACACTTATAATTAATAATCATTTGAACGTATTATAAATTTAACCAAATGGGAAAGTACAACCATGAAGTGTAACTTACCAATATTAATGACTATTGTAGCTATGCTATACGGCTGTGCAGGTATTCCAATAAATACCGAAATTCTCAATCAAAACTCTCAAACATGGAAGATTGAAAATGTCACTGCCTTCAAATCAGGTGGAGCAATTAATGTAAGTGGCTATTTTAAGAAATCCAAACGCTTTGCTGCTCGTAATGGTCACATTGACGTTAGTGCATTTTCCAATGAAGGGAAATTGCTGCTGCACATTATAGTGCCTGTAGCTCATCGAAGTATGCGTAGAGGTGGTGATTATTTCTCCGTTAATTTGCCAAGAAAGTTACCCGAAAATTTATTAATTAAAGTTGAATTTCATGATCAGAACTCTCCTAACTTTCAAAGTAGCCATTAAATACTTTTCTGTAAGGACACACCAATGTAGAAAAGTGACGAGAACCAGGCTCGCATGAAACAGTTAGGTTGCTGTATAAATGAAATAAAAGCTGACAAAGTAATAAATGTGTATCTCATCTTAATGCGCTATTAGTTAAATAACATAGGAAGAAATTTATACTTGGCATTTTGTTCATTTGTATCTGAGTTTCAAAAAAACAAGTAGACTTTCCGTCAAAAACTGAACCCTAATGACTTATTTGATTCAATAAAGCATTAGGGTTCAGTATAACTGTTTTGTAAATTGGATTTGGACTGACAAATATAAAGCTGTCGGTTGATTGTGAAACTATCTCGATTTTTTGAAATAGAATATTATTCTCGCTAACGGTCGCAATCGCAGGTCCTCCTTGATGATAGGTAAGTGCTGCTAAAGGCGCATTCCATCTTGGCCTCTCAAGTTTAGTGTTTTTGATTGTAAAGTTGATACTCCCGTTAAGACCGGTTGGTAGATTATGTTTACTATTATCAAACTCCGCTTCAACTTTCATTGTTCCAGTTGCCACATTTATAGCGTGCGCCATGCGAGTAATGGTCGCAGATACAACTATCTCCTCATACCCTGTAAACGTGGCATTGATAGTATCCCCAATTGATATTTTACTAACTTCGTTTTGTGGTACGTATGTAATCAACTTCAAATCGTTGATATTTTGTAGTTTATAAAGATAGTTATTTAATGGGTTGCTACCTCCATTGATCATGTCGCCTATCTCAATATTTTTATCGGTAATGTATCCAGCAATTGGTGCCGTTATAATGAGTAATGATTGTTGAAATTGGTTTTGTTCTTTTTGTGCGAACAAACTCGCTATTTTAGCCTTTGATTTTTCTGTTTGAATGGTCAGCCTATCTAATTCAGCTTTGCTAATTAAGTTATCTTTTATTAACTGCTTGGCTCGTTTCAACGTTAATCGATTTAATTCATGCTCGGCTTTGCCAAACTCAATGTCAGCCAGTATTTGTTGCTCTTGCAGTTTAATCTCAGGAGCGTCAATTACTGCAAGTACATCGCCTTTACTGACAGCACTACCAATTTCTACATATTGTTCTTTGATATAACCACTGGCTCTAGAATATAACTTTGTCGTTTGTTTAGCCTGAGAAACAGTTGGCAAACTCACCGTTTTTTGATCTAAAACTTTTGTTAGCTTAGCGGTTTGATAACTTGATTGGGAATTCGTTTCTGCTTGCACAGTCAATGTTGGCGTTAATAAAAGTAAGCCAATAAGTACAATGTTATGCTGAATTTTATGCAATGCAGTACATTGGATATTAGCTTGAGTACTACTTTTTATTTTACATTCTGTCATTTTAGTTTTCCTCGAGATCTTGAAACATTGGCTTAGTTCGAAAGCTCAGTATTAGTGGTACTAATGTCAAAGTTGTTGGTGTGCCAAAAATTAAGCCTCCAATAACAGCTCTTGCAAGAGGAGCGTTTTGTTCTGCTCCTTCTCCCAATGCTAATGCCATGGGGATCATGCCAACCAACATAGCTATAGCTGTCATAATTACGGGTCTAAACCTGGTCTTTATCGCAGATAATGCTGAGTTTTTTGCTAGTTTTCCCGCAAGCATTTCAGCTCTGGCAAAGCTGACAACTAAAACACTATTTGCCGTGGTTACTCCTATTACCATAATCATGCCCATAAATGCGGAGACACTTAACGGCGTATTTGACAGGAATAGAGCAAGCAGAGAGCCAGTAATGGCCATAGGCATTGCGCTTAAAGCCACAAGTGGCAAGGCCCAAGATTGGAAATTTATTACCATCAGTAGAAATACTAAAATTGCAGCCATCGCCATACCCTTAGCTAAGTCACTGTAGGCTAGTAGCATGTCTTGTGCTTGTCCTTCAATGGTGATTTTATTGCCAGCTTTAAGAGTAGCCTTTGTCGACGCAACGTTGTTTGCGATGTCGGTATAAACCGAACCCAAATCGCGTTGATCAATGTTGATCAATATACTGATGTTGGGGGCTAACATTTGACGTTTAATTAACGCTGGACGAGCGCGTTTTTCTACACTCACTAGACTTTTTAATAATAGGGTTCCTTGAGCTGAATTAGTGGCCTTAACTGGTGTATTTAACAAGGTGTTTAACGAGTCTAAACGATAGGGCGGAACCTGAGCCGCAACAATATAACTGATGCCATTATTTGCCCATGTGTTGGGGAATAAGTTTGCACTAGAGCTTAAACTCACTAATAGGGTCTGACTTATGTCAGTCATATTCACACCTAGTTTTTTTGCAAGTATTCTATCAATATTGAGATTGATATCAGGCCAGGCCGTAACTTGATCAATGATAATATCAGCAACACCTTCAACATTTTTTAACTGGCTCATTAGTTTTGTTGCGGCTTGTAAGTTTCCTTTTATGTCTCGGCCCGTAATTTTTACTTCAATGGCAGAACTAGCCGTGCCATTAAGTGTTTGGGAAATAATATCAGCAGGACGAAAGAGCGCTTGGTAGTCAGGGAATTGTAACGCTAACTGAGATCTGATTTTTCGAATATAAAGGTCAGTTGGTGCATGACCAGGGGTTAACTGTACTAATATCTCGCCTTCAGAAGACGTGCTAATCATAGAGCTAATCCAAGTTCGGTTTATAGCATCTGGTGGCCCAATATTCTCAACAATGGCCTGAATTTCGTTTGCAGGGATTATCGTTCTAATTAATTGATGAACATTCGCGAACTGTTTTGCAGCTTCTTCTAATCGCACACCATTTTCAACTCTAAGGTGTAGTCGAATTCCACCCGCGTCAGATTTAGGAAAGTAGTCTTTTCCTAGCATCATAAACGTAGAGGCAAATATGATACTGGCCACGATACTCACACCAGTGAGTACTAAGATGCGGCATCTCAATAGTCGCTTTAAGTTTAATAGATGCACCGCAATAATACGGTCTAATTTGTTTTCAACGTTAATGTGGACTTTATGCACTAACGAATTTCGATTTACATTTTCACGTTCATTCTTCAGTAATAAAAATGCGAGTATGGGCACCAATGTTCTTGAGAGTATAAATGATGCAATCATAGCGAGCAGAACCGCTAAGGCTAAAGGCTCAAAAATGTATGCGCTTGTACCACTTAACAAGAATATAGGCATTAAAACGATACATATGCTCATCGTTGAAACAAGCTCAGGAAATACCACCTGCTTCGCACTATCTATTACGGCTTGTCGAATTGATTTGCCGCAGTCTAAGTTACGGTTAATATTCTCAATTTCAACCAAGGCATTATCAACTAATATACCGATTGCTAACCCTAGCCCTCCTAGTGTCATGAGGTTTAATGTGTGGCCAAAAAGCGTTAACCCTGTAAGAGAAGCCAAAAGGGCTAAAGGAATAGAAGTAAGCACAATGGCCGTGCTGCGAACACTGCCAATAAAAATTAAAACGACTAGAGCAACTAATAGGGCGACTATTACCGCTTCAATTAACACTGCATTTCTAGAAGCCACAACAAATTTAGATTGGTTAAATATAGGTGTTAAGGTTAGGCCTTTAGGCGCAGCGTTTTGTATGTTTGGTAAACGACGGTTGATTTCATTAATGATATCAACGGTAGATGAGTTTCCTAGTTTTAAAATAGAAACAATAACGCCTGCTTGCCCATCTACACGAGCTAAACTCGTTGCAACCGCGCCACCATCACGAACCGTTGCAACATCTTGAAGTTGAATTAGACCATGTTCGCTATTTTTAATGGGATAGCTTTAAACTCAGCTACACCTTCCGGACTGCCATTAGTTGAAACGGTAAATGCCACTTTTCCTTCACGTAAAATACCAGCAGGTAACGTAATGTTTTGTTGCGAAATAGCCATAGCTACTTCTTTTGCTGTTAGTCCATGCACCTGTAATCTATCGGGATCGATATCTATCATTAGTTGTCTAGGGGCACCACCAAAAGGTAGGCTCAATCGTAAGCCCGGTATTGACTGCAATTGTCGTCTTAGTGTTAGTCGAGCGTAATCATACAGCTGTGACTGAGTCATTGTTTGAGAAGAAACGGCGAGTTGAAGTATAGGTACGCTTGACGTCGTATAATTTACTATTAACGGTGGAGTCATTCCGTTTGGTAGCCGCTTTAGTATGGTTTGCGAGACACTGGTAATTTGCGATAGTGCCACAGCTAACTTTGCTCTGGGGTGAAAACTGACTTGGATGAGCGAGTAGCCATTACCATTTTCAGATTGAACACGCTTTACATCGTCAACATTATTCATGATGGCAATTTCACTAAATGATGAAATTTTTGACGCCATTTCAGAGGCACTAAGACCTGGGTATTGCCACAATACGTTGACATAGGGAATATCAATTGAAGGTAAAATGTCAGTAGATGTTTTTTGTAAAGACCTAATGCCAAAAAGCAACAATAATATAACCAATACGCCAACCGTATAACGTTGACGAAGCGCGAGCTTAACTAACCACATTTATTTAGCCTCTGTTAATAAAATATAATTCATCTGACTAAACTCTACTTACCGTCATTTGGGGCAAAAATATCGGCTAATATTGACTCAGGAGGCAAGCCGATTTGTTTATTAAACTCTCCGTTTGCATTTAGATAAAAAGTAGCTGGAGTCGCGCGGGCACCTAAAGACAGCATGGTTTTATAGTTGTTAATTAGCTTGTCACGGATCGTTTTTTCTGGGTTTTCTATTGGTTTTATAGACTGAAATAATCCTGAGCCGGCTAATTTTTTCAATTGTTCTTCAGGATTATCAGCGCTTAATATGGCCGCGGCTTTTCCTAGGCTATCTGCTTTTAAAATGCCGACTAAAATATGACGAATTTGCACTTTTCCTGAATCAACCCAAGGCCGTGCCTTATGCCATAACTGTTTACAATAAGGACAATTGGGATCCGTAAAAGTGTAAACAATACGCTTGGCTGACGCAGAGCCATCTCTTACCCAATGACTGTTCTCAAGGGCTTGCCAATTCTTAACCGCCTTTGGACCATTAACATAAGCATTCAGCTTTTCTTCACCTACAGAATTACCTTCAGCATCCATTAATGGGCCTGTAAATAAGTACTTTTCGTCTTCAGTGACATACAAAGTAATAGTCTCATTTTGAAAGTTAGCGATATAGCCAGTCATATTTGCCGGCGCTTCAAAAGAACTGACCACTTCACCACCTTGCTGAGTGAATAACGTTAAGGGGCAGGGTAGTTAACGGTTTCTGCAGCAATAAGATTTAACGGCAGCAGAAATGTAAAATAAATTGAAATCTTCATAGGTTTATCCTTTTATTTAAAGGTACGACGGAATTAATTTGATTAAGGTAATAACGCAAGCTAGCTTGAGATAATTCGCCCATATGGCTAGTAACTAACTGCCCTTTTTCATTATAAAATAATGTGGTTGGTAGCCCTGCGGCGCCAGTTTCTCGGCTAACGTTGCTAGTAGGATCGATGAAAACATTTTTTAAATCCAACGCTGTTGAATCAATAAAACTTTTAACACTAAGCAGACTTTCACCTTGATTCACAAAGACAAAAACAAGCTCAGGGTTATGTTTTTGAGCGGCTTCTAATACCGGCATTTCTCTACGACAAGGTGGGCACCAAGACGCCCAGAAATTTATAACAACAGGCGTGCCCTTATAACGTCTTAAATCGACTTCATGGCCTTCAATATTGCGTAAAGGTGAGCTGGGCAGTTCGACTGCTGCTTGATAAATAACAGCAAAAAAAGCAGGGATAATTAAACAGAAAAAAGTAATTAATGCCGATGTAAAATAAGCTTTAATGAACAATTTATTACGTCTAGCATAAAATATCAGTACCAAAGCACCAGCTCCCCAACCTGTGCTAGGTATAAAGCCACCGTCACTTATATTTAGTAATTGCCACCAATTCTCTTGATAGCTTTGCCACATAACGATTATAAAGGTCAATCGTGCAGTTAAAAAACCGACAATAATGGCTGTGAATATATAGTCTATAAACTGTTTCTGTTGTGCATTATTACGTGTTTGAAGATAAGTTATTCCCCAAAACATAAATAATCCTACCAGAGTAATTAATTGTGAAATTGAGATAACTATCGGCCCTACAGCTATACTTAGCATTTATTTACCACATCTTTTTTCCATTAACTTACCAATGATAAATCGCTAATATTAAGCCAACATTAAGAAAAACTTCATTCGCTAAACCCGGCTAAAAACTTAATTTATCGCTTGTTCTCCTGCGCTTTTTCACGTTAGTCTTAGCGGCATAAGAATTGTAATTGAGCAAAAATGTATATTTTATTAGTTGAAGATGATGCCGTTATTGCTGATGCCATTAGCATTTTTTTATCGGGTGAAGGTCTGGCTGTGGAGCATGTTGCTTCAATAAGTCATGCAAAAAACATCTTGAATAAAAGCAACTTCGATCTCTGTATTCTTGATCTAAATTTACCGGATGGAAATGGTATAACGTGGCTGACATGGCTGCGAAAAAATCAACACTCGTTGCCGGTACTAATACTCACAGCGAGTAATTCAATTGACGACAAACTAACAGGATTAAAGAATGGCGCTGATGATTATTTGGTTAAGCCATTTGACTTAAGAGAGTTATTAGCGCGTTTGTACAGTATAAAGCGACGCACAACTGACAGGCTAACAAACACCATTTCACATGGCTTGCTGACTTATCATTTAGAACAACACAAATTATTAATTAATGACAAACATATTCCCTTATCTCGGAACGAAGATTTACTTTTAAAAATATTTCTTAACAATCCACAACGTATTTTATCTGAAAGCCAATTAAAAGATGTTTTATACGGCACATGTGACGACGTAGCCAGTAACGCCCTGAATGTACATATATTTAATTTACGTAAAAAAATAGGAACTAAAGGCATCGAAACTATTCGGGGTTTTGGATTTCGACTAGGCTCAATTGAAGTAACTGAACAATGAGCTTGCGCCTTCGCCTAACAATATTAGTGGCAGCCGTATTTATTGGTTTTTGGCTATTAGCCAGTGTTTGGATGGTGACAGGTCTTAGTCATAAATTAGACGTCAGCTTTGATAAACGTCTAGAATCTACCGCTATAATGCTAAGTAATATATTAGCGCATGTGCCACAAAGTGCTATGTCAGCCTCTTTACCAGCAATAATGGAAGCCAATGAAGTGGGCACGGCGAAGGGATTAACCTGTCAAATAAGCTCTTTGCACGGCAGTATTATAGCAACAAGCAATAGCAGTACTTTTCCCAATAGCACAACAGTTGAGTCTGGGTTCCATTATATCCAAGCTGAAAGTACAGCGTGGCGTACGTTCACTTTAATCACCAGCCAACATAAAATAACCATTGCAGATAAAGTTTCTGAGCGTGATTCTTTATATTATGATCTGCTTAAAAGTATTCTTATTCCGCCTGCATTAGCGATTTTGATTACGCTAGGTTTATTATGGTTTGCTATTGGTACGGGTATAAAACCGATAATGCTACTAACTTCTGCACTCGAAAAACGCGGTAGTGAAGACCTTGCTCCCATTCAAATACAGCAACCATTAAAAGAGCTGCAACCACTGATCAACAGCCAAAATGCACTAATGGCACGATTAGCTGAAGTTATATCAAGAGAGAAACAATTTACCAGCAATGCTGCACATGAGCTGAGAACACCGTTAGCCGGCATATTGGCTCAAGCCCAACTTGCTGAACTAACAACCGGAGACAAGCAACAACGAGCTTTATTGCAGGTAAGTAAAAGCACAAAGCGTTTAAATTCTATATTAGACAATTTACTTTTACTGGCAAATATTGAAGCAAGCACTCAAGTTAATACTGACGAAAGTTGGTCTGTTGAATTACTCATTAAAAACATGATAAATGAAACAACGCAAGGCAGTGAACGTATAGCTTATTCACTGCAAGGAAAAGAACTCATATCTGTTATTCCATCGGCTATGATCGCTATTGTTTGCCGTAACCTAATCGATAATGCTTTAAAATACAGTCCTCCAGAAACACCTATTTTAATGGCTATTAACGCTACAGAAAGCCTTTTAAATATTAATGTAAGCAATACGGCAAATGTTAGCGCCACAGACATTTCCAAAATGACCACGCGTTTTTGGCGTAGCGGTACAGCAGGGGGGGCCGGCCTTGGTTTGTCTATTGTAGAAACCATAGCGATAAACTATAAAGGCTCAATTACACTGACAAATAATGGCAATACTTTTGTAGCTCAGTTCTCAATACCTTTGACAGCCAACGAGTTTTCCATTGTATAAAAACGCAGCAATGTTAGATCTATCGGTTATCGAGCTATGTGTAAAACGGGTGATTAATTCCCTGTTAATTTACTAACAAAATGCCCGTAAATTTATTAATTAAAGTTGAATCTCATGTTCGGAATTAGCTTAACTTTCAAAGTAATGATTATGTACTTTTCTATTAGGACAGAGAAAATTATGTAAAATCACGGCGACTAGGCTCGAAATTAACGTTGAACAATAGGAATGTAAGGTGGGTAATAAACTTGTGTGACCATTCCTACAGATATTTTTTTAACTTCCCAAAACACTCATAATAACTTCTAAATACCAACTGTTTTAGGTCACATTTAGCCGTGAATTTTAATGTCTGCTTAGTCGGAACACTTGTCGCTAGATATACCAAGGCTAGCTTCCGCTATCGTATCTTTGTAGCCTAAACGGCCCTGATTTTGAGGTCTAATTTAGGTCAGCAATGTGGCAGATACTGAAGATTTAGAAGCCATCAATTCACGATGCTATTTACAGACGTTTATTGGCATGATTTACTTAACCTGTTTTAGTTAAATCGTTATCTAACATAAACGACATTTATCATAATAAAAAAGGAATAAATATGCTCAGCTATGCAACCATCGGTGTAACCGATTTAGAAAAATCAGAAGCCTTTTATAATGAACTATTAGCACCAATTGGCGCGAAAACGCTGATAAAAATGGAACGCATTATATTTATTGGTAAAAGTATGAAAGAACCCATGCTCGCCATTTGCATTCCATATAACGAAGATGTGCAAAACTGTGGTAACGGCAATATGCTAGCTATTGCTCCAGGTTCGAAAGAGAAGTGTGACGAGATGTATCATAAGGCAATAACCTTGGGCGCAACCTGCGATGGTGAACCAGGACAACGTATTCCTGATGTCTTTTATGGTGCATATTTCCGTGATTTAGATGGTAATAAAGTTGTTTTTAATCACTTCGGTTAATACTTCCTGTTAAATCATAACCTATCGTTGTGCTTGATCTTACTTTATCATTAATCCCCTTTATGGCTAGTCGTTCTCCAACCAATATTTTTTAACCGCCTAGCAATATCCGCTTTAGGTCAAAGAAGTCATTAATCAATGTTTATGACTTCTTTGTCGGATCTGCTGACGTTAGTTATGCAGATTATAACGATAGCTATGTACAAAGTGCTGTTATGTATATGCTTAATTGTCGCGCTGCTCCTACTTATTTTAGCATTGCTATTGCTAATAATTGTTAAACTCCAACGATTATGGCTTAGAGTAAACCTAAACTTGATAACTCTATACATTCAACTAAGCTAATAGAATTTGACCATCGCTATGATAAAAATTAACTCTTCAATGCAATTAATAATGACGGCAGCTTTTACTGTAGAGTTGTATATGATCATACAGATGCTTGTATTTTTATTTGTAGATACAAATTCATGGGTCATTTACCAAAATCAAGAAGTCGCCGAACCATACAAATCGATAATTAACGAACCAGAAGCATATTTACCCTGGTTAATTGGCGAGCAAAAATTAGTGTCCATTTCAAATTACGTATCATTCTTAGGCTTGGCCTTTGGCTATAATTTAGGGGCAATCGCTTGGTTTAAATTATCAGTTGTATATAAAGAAATATCCCACTCGTCAATAGAGCATAAATTGGAAGATCTCAAGCTAGAGCCATGGATTAGTAAGCTTCTAAAAATACAGATTGATAAAGCCTTAAATTCCTTGATCTTCGAGCGTATAGTATTTGTTTTCATTATAAGCCTATTAGCATTAATAGCAGCGCTCATTGTTTTATTCGAAGCTATGTACCCAATGATGCAAGTATCTAACATTACAATGAATACAGTGATTCTATGTATGTTTTCCTTTGTTCCTGTCGCATTTCTTCTTGCTAAGTATTTGTTGAAAACACGCACTAGTGATTGCCACAATTTAATCAACTGGTATAGAAGCACATATCATCGAAGTTCATAGTTCAAATATATATAAAGACATCGACAACTTTTTACTTATACGTAAAAGTTATTCTAAAGGGGGTGACTATTTATTGTGAAGCAGATTGAACTCTACAGATTGGTTCCATTCATTTAGGAGAACATTGAACTCCTTTAATTCATTTTTTGTGGCTGTTTCAGTAATAACTTTTTCAGAAAGAAAATTTAGACGATCAAAATCATCATGATTCATAATTAAACATTCCTTGTTCATCGGTATGAAAATCATGGTTGATAAATGTACTTTTGTCAAAAATCAGTGCAAAAATACATATGGAATCATTAGGTTTAACAGATGTAAATTAATACTCTGTCCAATCAAATTTTAACCACATAAAATACATAGATGCCTAAATCCACTCAACTCTTAGCTCTCCTAATTTGTATTCTGACAAGCTTCTTCAACAAATGAATTACCAAGACCTTGTGACTGCTCTATCCGTTTATTTCGCAGGCATTCCCATTCATCCACAGGATCTAACTTATCCCAAAACAAGTACATTGTAAGTTCATCAGCTGGTATCTGTGCAGCATGAGTTTTAATCATATGGAAATATGTACGTGCAATATTGCCTTTAACACTATCAGGCGGCTCAGTAACATCTTTATCGAAGTCTATTTCAAAGTCGCACTGCCCATAAGCCCTTTCTTCACCTTGAATAACCGCAAAAGAAAAATTAGAGCGGTCACCATTCAGTTCACCTACTGCTGGCGTGAGGTTATTCATATCATCATGGCCTTTCTTAAATGCTGGATTTAGCTTGTACGCACAATCACGACCGCTAATAAATTTACCATTTGATTTTTCACATTGAGAGTAATTTCTTTTATTTTTCCACTCATCTAAATGTCCACCTATAACATGTGCAGGTACGATATGCTCCCATTCAATGCGGCTTACTCTAGAATTTTCTTTACCTTTTTTAGTGATTGGGTTTCTCGGCTTATAGCCACAGTTTTCAGGATATACCATCGTTTCATGTGTATTTCCGTCACCATCTTTATCTTCAATATCATCAAACACATAGTCACAATCACAATAAAATGTTGTGTGCTTATCAAAATACACCGTCTTTTCAGCTTTTGATTTTGCATTAGAAAAGCTGGTTGGGTAATCAGCGTGGGCTGTAAAAGCCATTACAGAGAGGGTTAACAGATATATTCTAAACATTTAAATCACCTTGGATAAAAGTTTTATCACTTTAGTTGTAACGGACTTTTAGTATTGATTGCTTAATTAAATCAATAAGTTTACTACACCTGCTTGATTACAAATATAGTATAAAACAGTAAGGAGGACATTAAATCATACCCTGTGATTGGCGCGTTAATTAGTTATCGTCTAATATCATTATTGAACTCAATAACTGCAAGGATGACAGTATGACTCAATCACCACCACCATGGGCTCTTGTCAAAACATGGTTAGACATAATTCAACAAAAAGATATCCCTCCATTTGTAAAACAAAAGCGTCAAACACTTATAGACTATTATTTCGGCTCAATTGAATTTGCAGACATGTATGTTGAGCAGCATCAATATTGCTATCAAAAGGTGTCGTAGCGCCTGAGACGAATAACCAATTTAAAACTATAAACTTCAATGAAGCTCTTTTTAGGGTGTACATATGCACGTAAGTTATCACTTGTTTGGAGTGTAAAAACAAGTGATAACTTTCTATTATATTCTTTATTGGACAATTACATCAGTTGTGCCACTCAGTATCATCAGAAATACCTGTCATTATTATCTAACTCTGCCATCTTATGACATTTATAGTGACCACTACATAACATTAGGTTTCCACTGATAAATATGATCACTTTGTGCGCATTGAAGAGGTTACAAGTGACTAAATCAATACTTCAGCTCTTAGCCATAAGCAGTCATTAGCTTTTGAGTTACTAATGACAGTTTTGAGCCTAAAGCCGACCTAATTTAGACATGTATTTATCAAAGCAAATAGTTCACTTTACCACCAACAAAACCTTTTAAGCTTATCGGAAACCTAGCTTGAAAGTTAGCTGTTATGCACTTGATATTAAAAGTCAGAACAGTCATCAAGACAAGTCACTGGTTTTGGTAATCTAATTGTACAATCTTCAAAATCTTTACATGAAAAAGATGGTGTTAATCCAAAATTATGTCGAGTTTCTGTTGGCCAGTTAAGAGACTTTGCTGTGTTGAAATGGAAAGTTGTTAATGGTATCTCTCCTTCAGCTTTTGCATTAACCAGCCTTTGGGCAGATACAAAAATATTAATTTCATGGTCTCCAGCAGTTAACTCAAAAATTTCTTTAATAAAAAATAATGAGTCTCTTCTTTCCCCAAAGGACATAAATGCTTCATATGAACCATCAAATACCACACTAACGTCAAACTTAATATTTAAACCTTCCTTAATTCCATCGTCATTATCATCAATCATAGTTATAGTAGCCTGATGCTGATGAACGGTGATTAATGGCCTTTCAAATACTTCAAAAGAATATGATTTAGTTTCACCAATGTACGGAATTTCCTGAAGCCTCCCCAGGAATATTCATCGTCAGCCATTATAACTACATTAACTAACCTCAACTTTCCTGATTGGTGTTTCTTTGCAATATCTTTACCTTTAAATTCAACAATGACTGCGGTATGTGAGCTATCAATAATAGTTTTTTCAAAAGCAATTATATTTGACTCTCTAGCCTGAGATAAATGTTTTTTATTATTAATGACAAAGCTTGTGTTTGTAATGATGTCACCTATGCCGTTGTACTGTTTATTTCCTAAGCGCACCCATACTCTGTATTTTTCGTTATTTCCAATGTTTGCTTTAAAGGGAAGAGTAACCCTAAGTGAGTTCGCTAAACCATTGTCATCTGAATCAATCAACGACTCTATAATCTCACCCGTAAACTTGATTTCAGGGTTAGGTATAATGTAAATGTCTTTACGTCCTATATGGCTAACTTTCCTTCCTTCCATGTTTAAGGATCGTGCCTCAATAACAATTTGATATTTTCCCTTTTCATCTAGCTGGATACTCTTTACAAAATTTCTGCTATATATCGTTTCATCTCCCTCAGTATCACTTTCTGTTGAACTCTGCTCTTTCATTGAATAATCTGAAATAAATTTATTATTCTTATAAATAGATAATGTTACTTGCCAATTCAATTGACTTACTTTTTCCCTTTTCTTAATTTGATAACGGATAGTTCCTGATTTTCCGGTTTTTATTGGCTCTGGCGTTTCAATAAAAAAATATAGCCTTTCCCCTTCAATTATTTTTGACACTTGATTAATATATTGCTCTCTCGCTTTTTCGAAAGCACTTTTTTTGTCTTTTTGTACTTCTTCTGATAGAGATAACGCTGAAAATAAAGTTAATATAAAAAAGATAAGGGTTGTGATTGAAGTATTACGAAAAAAACATTTTTGATACAGATGCGCTTTATATTTCATTCCTTGAGTCCTAAAGTAACTTTTTATGTGATAGTTTAGTTATCATAACAATGCATTCATCTTTTTGCCTAACGCCTTATTTAGACTCAGTGGCGCCCCGAGCAGCATAGCTCTTAAGTCTACTGTCGGTAAAAAGTTATCTTTAAATAGAGCTGTGTTAATGACATCAATGTCGGAAAATTTGTCACTAGATAAGCCAAAGTTAACGTCCGGTTTCGTATCTTTGTTAACATTGAGTTAGTGATTATTGGAGACTTCTTCAGCTAGCCATAAGCAGACATTAGCTTTATATTTAAGTAATTCAACTGCCATTATAGATCAGTGGCCAAATTAACTATGCCACTATAGGGTGACTGAATTTAGATGACTAGGTCATATAGAGGTTTAGCGTATTGTGAATCTGTAATGAACTATTGCTGGTGGATAATCCCTAGCAAACAGGTTGTTTGAAAAATTCCCATGCCGTACGGCAAACACATATGTACCATTACCGCGCACTGTGACTGACTCAGAGGCTTTAACAACCTCCTCATTTACCAAGTAAGCTCCTTTTAGTCCTTTAAGATTAGCTATGTAAATATTTCTTTCGTATTCCTTTAAAGGCGCTATGAAAAAATCTACTGGCTGACCATTCAAAGATACAACATCGACTGAAACCTGTTTACTGCCGTTTACATTAAAGGTAATACGACGATGCTCTTTCTCTCCTACACTAACTTCTTTTTCCGTGGTTTGCCCTACTGGTCGTTTAGAAGATCCTCCACCACCATTAAGTGGGACATCTTTAAACACAAAAATAAGCAAGCCAGCAATAATCCAAGGCCACCAGCTATTCCAAAAACCAGAGCCAGATTTTTGTGGAGCAGACATAATAATTCCTCCAGTAGGAATGTTGGGCTAGTTGATTACAGATGAACATTAATACAAAATTATCGCAGACTTGTTGTTCAAGTGCCTTATACATTTATGAAGCTAACCTAGGATTTGTTAATTGATCCATGGTTATCTGAATGTTAGCGAAACTCCTTTGATAGATATCACCGTATTAGGGTCGCCTCTTTTTAGAATAATTTGAATATAGTAAAATCCCTTTTATCTTACGGTCAAGTAATAACTATAGTTTAGGTAAGTATTTAATCAAATTTAGTTATTAGATTATTATTTAATTCGCCCTTGATAAGCTTTAAAATATGCTGAAAATCAAACTTTTGATACAATAAACCATGCAGGCTTCAAAAGTGGGATAAGTGGCCTTAGTATCAACTTTGGAGTGCGATAAATGTTAGCAATGTTTTCGGCATCTTTACGTCTTTTTATATACCAACAGTTGAAATAAAATTTTGAACGCTGTTTCCGACCGCTTTGTCGGATCACTTGTCGTTAGATAAGCTAAGGCTAATGTCCGTTTTCGTATCTTAGTGATCACTAGGTGGCCTGATTGATAACAAGTCAATCCGTCTGCTTTGGGTTTTAGCTAACCTTTCTATCTCAACCAGATAGTTTCAAATTACCAAAATCGTTGAACCATACTTATAGTCTCTTTAACCAAAGGAGCACTATTATGTATAACATCATTCCTTACACCCCAAAACCTAGCTGGAATAAAGGTAAATTAGTTGGTCAAAAACTTCCTCTTAAGCTTGAAGAAGTATGGTCTATAAGGACAAGACTTGATTTAGCAAATAACCTTCGCGAACTTACTATGTTCAATTTAGCATTAGATTGTAAATTACGAGCGTGTGATTTTATTAAACTTAAAGTCATGGATATCGCTCATGGGAAAAGTATTCAATCTAGAGCAATATTGATTCAACAAAAAACAGGTACTCCTGTTCGATTTGAAATAACTAAAAAGACCCAAGAGTCGCTTAAAGAGTGGATCGCATTAAAATCGCTTCATTCTAATGATTATTTGTTTGGTAGTCGGATAAGAAAGGGGTGCCACCTAACAACCCGTCAATACGCAAGGATTGTCAAAACATGGGTTGCAAGTATTGGTCTCGACATTACATCGTATGGTACTCATTCGATGAGAAGAACCAAAGCATCTTTGATCTATAAAAAAACTAAAAATTTACGGGCTGTCCAAATATTACTTGGTCATACAAAATTGGAAAGTACTGTACGTTATCTTGGTATTGAGGTCGATGATGCCCTTGAATTATCTGAGGCTATAGATATCTAAACTATAAAAAATCAGGAAGAATGGACTCTTCCTTCCACGAATATCTCAAAGCGGTCATTATAGACCCTTCTGAATCACCCCAACAATGGATCACTAAGATACGATACCGGACGTTAGCATTAATAGATGTTTAAGCTGTTTATAGTGTTCAATCTATCTTGTTACTGACTGTGAGCTAAGCCACCATAGCGGTCGTTCATCATCAAATTATTAATGCTAACTTTGTGCGCTAAGCGGACTTTAGCCCAAATAATTTAGTCATATATTTTTTAATAAATTATTTTATATTACTGAAAAGTCTCAGTAATATCTAAGCACAACGGATCTCTTCAACTTTAATCTTTCTAATTTGTTGAAATTTTAAAATAATAAGCTTTAATTAATCATAACTATGGAACGGATATTACTGAGAAGTATCCATAATACACTGTTAGTTGTACCCACTAGTTCCTGTAATATTTCAAATTTGGCATTTGTTACTGTTGTTTTCTGTCAAGCTTATGTTTTATATGGCTATATTGGTGTTTTTTGCTTAACCGTTTTCGCCTTTTGTCAGCTTGGTAATTTCAGCCAGAAAAAGTGTTAAAGGCTCAAATTTAAGGTTGGGCACAATAGTGCTAGTGGGTGTTGTTAAACGATAATTACCTTCAATTTACTTTTACTAATTGTTGCGGGGTTAGCGCTTTTGACTGGCAGCAACTAACAATGATTCCAAGCGGGACAAAATACAATTGGCTTTCTGTTACTCCGAACACTTACTTTAGCCAGCTACATTTTCCCCCATAAATGGGCGTTATAGCTCATCAAGGAGGAAGTTATGAATAAATATAGACTTTTAGCATTAATCTTACTCTCTTTCATTTTAAGTTCTTGTACCGGATACACTTGGTGGAATACTTATGGGAATGATGGACATGGGAATGAGTGGTCGAACAAGAAGTGTTCAACGCATTGTAGGACGTTTTCTGAAGATGGTAATACCTGCATTGTTTATCATCGCAATGTACAACCATATTGTGATATTTGGGTAGATAACTAAGGTGACTATTATGAGATATATAGCTATATTATTTGTTGTTTTTGCATTGTCTGCTTGCGTACATTCAACTTTAGGCTATGCGGATAAAAAAGAGAATGGTGTTTCTAAGGAAAGTTACGAAACATGTATGGCAAATTGCTTAGAGCGTTCTGAGAATAGTGGGCATTGTGTGAAATTCTCATCTGGCATGGCAAAGGTTTGTAAAGATTTTCGCGGATAGTACGTTATAACAAGGCTACCCAGAAGGACAGTTTGTTCGGTTCCGCTGCGCTACACATTTTAGCTAGCATTATTTATGCCCATTATTTTGGTGTTAACGATGCAAAAACCTAATCCTAAACATTGATTGCCGCTTATTAGCTAATGTCTTCAAAGTGAGATGACCTGAACTGTGTTGATGATTGCTCTACTTCCGCTTTTGACTATCAGTTGACCTAAAGAAAAATCAGCATCTATCGCCAGTTAAGATACGATTGCTGAAATTAATGAATTCAAGAGTAAAGACTCCTCCGTGCGCTAAGCGGAAGTAATATTTCAAAATTTTTAGTGCTTATCGAGGTCAACTAAACACCAGTTAGTTGACTTAAGCATGTAGGCAGCCAACTTGATAATCATTGGCATAGCAGACGTTCCAAAAATTGGCTTTGAGACTAATATCATGATCAAAAAATCAAAATACAGTTATAGAACGAGAACAATATTTATGACTGTTCCAAGCTCATTATAGACGGTGGCATTTTTAAACTATGAGCAGCACAGAATAGAATCTGTCATTAAGCTTTTGTGAAATCCTAAACATATTCAGGGCAATATTAACGAAAATTTGCTATTTGTTTATACGGCAATCTCAAGGCTGGATTCTGATTAACATTTAAACTTTAGATGTTAAAATTTTCTTCGCTTTGAACTAACAAACATTAATAGCACACAGAGACCAAGAATCGAAATAGTGCTAGGTTCAGGTACAGTCGCAGCGCTTCTTTGCATCATATTTGAAAAATCAAAACGAATGGATGTACTATCATCTCTTTGATTAGTATTAGGATCTATAAATCTTAAACTCACACTAGAAAAATTATTCAGCGTTTCTGTTAAATTGGTGTCAGAAGGTAGTGTATTCTCTGTTAATGGACTACTTCCGCTATCCCATTTAAATTGTAAAACGAAGTATTCTGCTGTGAGTCCATTGATTACAGGAGCGCTTATTTGGCTTTCTACAGCACTAATTAGTAGCTGATCTGAGTAGGTAAAACTATTAGCATTTCTAATTATTTCAGGAAAGATATTAGCGGTAAATGTATAGAATCCTCCTATTGTAAAAGAAAGTTCACTGCCACCATATTGTACCAAGTCACCAAATGTAGCAGAATTACTAGTCCGGATAATATTATCGTAGTCAATCGCTACGTATCCAGAAATCGCTGTTCCCAGTGCAATGGAAGAAGGTGAATTGCTATTAATTTGTGAAACTGAGCCAGTGAAATCATAGTAAAGCAAGCTGGCTTGTGCTGAACTGCAAAAAAAAACGAGAATAATAAATCTAATTATTGAACTTGTATTAGATGACATGAGAATTCCTTTGCTCAAAAAAATTATGTATTTAGAATATAAATTTAGGTGTTATTTTTGATAAAGCAAACAAACGCCCACATTTATTTACATTTACGGCTAATAGGCAATAGCCTATCTACTGAAACTTCAGAATGGCGGCTATGTGGCTTTGTTGCCAGTCAATGAACTTAAAATTGACGGGGATATATACATCAAGCACACGTTTTTTTATCTATGTAGAACGTCCGCTATCAGTAAGCGGCTAAGGTAATGTGGTTGTAAAGCCATGTCCGCTGTAGATCAAAACATACGATAATTTTTAGTAAAAATTATCGTATGTTAACTTCCGCAAAGTGGCAATTACAGTCTATAAATCTTCTATCCTAATGACCGGTTTGTCGGAATTACTTGCCGTTTTAGTCTAAAACTTCAATGAACGTTTTGGAGGGTTTTTCGACGGTCAAGTTAGGTTTAATAAAATGATATTTACTCAGAGTATGTGTATTTTTGCACGTACTCATGACCTTTAAGGTAAAATGTTTAAATATGTTAATTACTTTAGCATGCCCAAAGCTGCGCAAAATGTAATTGCACCTCATGACTATAATGTCGGGTTAACGACAAAGATGATTAAGTTGGGTTGAGTGTGTAGAAGTCTTAGTAAACCCCAAAAATATGCATTGAATTAAAAAGTTTATATAGTGCATTGCTCATATAAGGCTTTAATAAGTGCACTCCACCTTAGAAACACCCTTAACTAACCATACTTACATGTAGATGAATCAGCACCTTTAATTATGCTTATATGTAGGTGTAACAGTGCCTTAAACCATGTTGGCTGTAATTTACTGGTCAATTGCAAAAATAAAAATTCTCAACCTGCCTCGAATTCTCAACTTAAGTGGCACTCGCCACACTTAATAGGCTCTATTGCGCTTGTGTCAACTGATTGTTCTGGTACAATCAGTTTCAGGTACAGTTAACTTTAAGTGATGTGGAGCCCCATGGTTATAAAAGCGCACAGTCCAGCAGGATTTGCCGAACAATATATTGTTGAATCTATTTGGAATGGTGGATTTCCACCGGGTACAATTTTACCCGCTGAACGTGAATTATCAGAACTTATTGGTGTAACCAGAACAACCCTTCGTGAAGTATTACAACGATTAGCTCGCGATGGCTGGTTAACGATTAAACACGGTAAACCGACTAAAGTTAATAACTTTTGGGAAACATCTAGTCTTAATATTCTTGAAACTTTAGCACAGCTTGACCAAGAGGGTATTCCTGACTTAGTCGAAAATTTATTGTCTGCAAGAACTAATATTAGTGCAATATACGTGCGTGGTGCGATTAAAAATAATCCTGAAAAAACTATCGAGTTATTGTCTGCTATTGAATCAGTGGAAGATACTGGTGAAGCTTTTGCTGAATTTGATTACAAGCTTAACAAAGAACTAGTGGTCGCTTCTGGTAATTCTATTTACTTACTTATTCTGAACGGCTTTAGAGGTTTATATTCTCGTTTAGGTAGTTTGTATTTTGCTCACCCCCGTGGTCGAGAAATAACCAGAACTTACTATAAAAAATTGGTTGAGTTAGCTGAAAATAATCAATTTGATGAGTCTGTTTATGCGGTAAGAAAATACGGTGTTGAATCGGGTAAACTTTGGTATGAGTTAAAAGACGAAGTATTAAAAGAACTCGCTGAGTAATAAATAACTAAAAAATAAATAGTTATTACAAATGGAGGCAACTGTGCTTAATATTAAGCTGAGCAGTTGTCTTTTTTTTATCTGATTGTTTAATTTTCTCCTTTTATCCTAAAACCTAAAAACTAAAAGCTATTCTTACTCAATGATAAGCTATTCAACGATCAACTACTCAATGATGATCTACTTAACGGTGAGCCACTCCATTACTCACGCTAAATTTAAGCAAAAAAAAGCCAGCAATAATGCTGGCCTTTGATATTTAAATTAACGTGCTCTAGCGATTAAGCGAAGTTTGCTGAAGCAAAATCCCAGTTCGCTAATGCCCAGAAACCTTCCATGTAGCTAGGACGAAGGTTACGGTAATCAATGTAGTAAGCATGTTCCCATAAATCTACTGTGATAAGTGGTGTTACACCTTCATCAGTAAGTGGCGTTGCTGCATTTGATGTATTAACGATAGCAAGGCTGCCGTCAGCATTTTTAACTAACCAAGTCCAGCTTGAACCAAAGTTGTTAATTGCGCTATCTGTGAATTTAGCTTTAAATTCAGCAAATGAACCAAAACTTGCATTAATAGCTGTTGCTAATGCGCCAGTTGGTTCGCCGCCGCCGTTAGGGCTTAAGCTGTTCCAGTAAAACGTATGGTTCCAAATTTGTGCAGCGTTATTGAAAACACCAGCAGAAGATGTTTTAACGATATCTTCTAAAGACTTTCCTTCAAAATCAGTACCTTCGATAAGGCCGTTTAACTTAACAACATATGTGTTGTGGTGCTTACCATAGTGAAACTCTAAAGTTTCTTGTGAAATATGTGGTGCAAGTGCATCCATTGCATATGGTAGTGCTGGTAATTCGATAGCCATTATATACTCTCCAGTATGTGATTATAAAAAATTATTCTAATGCTAATTTAAAGAAGTAGTTTGTTTTTGTCTAAAACCTAGTAAACTACTCGGGTATTAAAGCTTTATATAGTCTACCCAAGTATATAGGTATTACCATAGGTTTTATCAAGGCTATTAAGTTTTAATATATAAGTTTTTTGCTTAAGTATTTATTGTTCTGTTTATATTCGTCAGTTTTACTTTAGATATTGAGCACAATAATACCAAAATGAATTAATAACTTTCATTATATGAAATGTTATCATTAGTCTAATTGGTATAAGTATTAATTTTTGAGGATATTATGGAAACAATTGACCGCATTAAAGAACAAATCAGTGAAAACACAATTCTCCTTTACATGAAGGGTTCACCAAAGTTGCCAAGTTGTGGTTTTTCTTCACAAGCTTCTCAAGCGTTGATGGGCTGTGGTGAAAAATTTGCCTATGTTGATATCTTACAAAATCCTGATATCCGTGCAGAATTGCCTAAATATGCCGATTGGCCAACATTTCCACAACTATGGGTTGACGGTGAACTTGTCGGCGGTTGTGACATCATCATGGAAATGTATCAGCAAGGTGAATTACAAACTTTGATCACTGAATCTGCAGCTAAAAATAGTTCGGCAGAAAGTTCAGAGTAACTATTGAATTATCACTTAACGCCACCATACTAGGTGGAGTTAACTTTAGATAACTTAAATTTATTTTAAAAAAATTGGAGAGTATAATGAGTGTATTAGTCGGTCGCGCAGCACCAGATTTTACAGCAGCAGCAGTTTTAGGTTCAGGCGAAATCGTTGATAGCTTTAACCTTGCAGAAGCAATTAAAGGTAAAAAAGCCGTAGTTTTTTTCTACCCACTTGATTTTACTTTTGTATGTCCTTCTGAGTTATTAGCTTTTGATCACCGTATGGAAGAATTCAAAAGCCGTGGTGTTGAAGTTATTGGTGTTTCTATCGATTCACAATTTTCTCATAACGCGTGGCGTAACACAGCAGTAAACGATGGTGGTATTGGTCAAGTACAATACACTTTAGTTGCTGATGTAAAACATGAAATTTGTAAAGCATACGACGTTGAGCATCCAGAAGCTGGCGTTGCATTTCGTGCATCATTCTTAATTGACGAAGAAGGTAGTGTTCGTCATCAAGTGGTTAACGATTTACCACTTGGCCGTAACGTAGATGAAATGATCCGTATGATCGATGCGTTACAATTTCACCAAGACCACGGTGAAGTATGTCCAGCTGGCTGGAACAAAGGCGACAAAGGCATGACAGCAACAACAGAAGGCGTTGCAGCTTACCTTACAGATAACGCTGATAAACTTTAATTCATAAGTTTACTGCAGTAAAAAAAAACCGCTTTTAGCGGTTTTTTTATGTCTGATATTTGCTTATTACCCAGTTAATTAATTATCTGCCTATTTATAATGATCAGAACAAGTAATGATTTAGTAAGGTTTATGTTTTGTTTTTTATTAATTTTAGCTCATAAAAAATTGCTCACTTAATGAGTGAAATGAATATTAAATATTTAAAAAATTTATGTAAAATACTGTTTTACGGCTAATATAATAAACAGAGTAGGAATAAGTATTCCTTTATTAGGTGAGTTAATGTCAAAAAGGACTGTTGATGTATTACCCAAAGTTTATTTATGAAAATTTACCTTACGCATATTTTTTAGTGTGTGCTTATTTACTTGCCTTTTATGATAGTTGGCCAGTATTTGTATCTGTGGGGTTACTTTATTGTGCTGGGTGCATAACCTTAGTTACTCGCTCTGAATATCGTCGGGTTGATCGTCGTAAATCTGATGATGATAATTCCATCAAGAAGAATAAATTACCTGAGTGGATATACGAATATTTACCTTATGGGTATTTTGCAGTTGCTATGGTTATTGTATTAAAAACAACGTCATCAGCTTTACAGTTTATTGCATTTTGTTTAATGATTTTGGCGTTAAGAAATTTGCTTTTCAGGATGAATAATCGTCGAAAAGCAAAATCTTTGTTTTAATAACTGTTTAGAAGCGTCAGTGCTAGGCTTCTTTTTGAGGTGGGGTGTTTAGTTCTTCTTCAGCTTCTACTTCTGTCTCTATTAGTGGCCAGCCGCCTAATTGTTGCCATTTATTAATGATAAAACAAAATAGCTCTGCGGTTTTTTCCGTATCATATAACGCAGAATGTGCTTCATTATTATTAAAATCAATTTTTGCAGCTATGCAGGCCTTTGCTAACACAGTTTGCCCCAAAGCTAAGCCTGATAACGTTGTAGTATCGAAACTTACGAAAGGGTGGAATGGCGAACGTTTAATTAAGCAACGCTCGGTAACCGCGTTAACAAACCCTAAATCAAATGCTGCGTTGTGCGCTACAATGATAGCGCGCTGACAACCGGCTGCTTTCATTTTTTTACGTACAAGTTTAAATATTTCAGTGATTGCCTTTTTCTCATCTACCGCACCACGAAGTGGGTTGGTTGGGTCGATACCGGTAAATTCTAATGCGGCTTTTTCGAGGTTTGCACCTTCAAATGGGTCAACATTAAAGTGTATTGTTTCATCTAAACTGAATTGTCCACTGACTTCATCTAAAGTAAGTGTTGTTGCAGCAATTTCCAGTAAAGCGTCGGTTTGAGCATTAAAACCTGCGGTTTCAACATCAATAACAACGGGGAAATAGCCTCGAAAGCGTTGAGCAAATAATGATTTTTCTGTGTTTTTATTACTTGCTGTTGAATTATCAGACATAAAGGCAGTTGGTATTAGTTATTATAAATATTGCTGGAGATTATCGCAGAAATAATCACTTAAGGCATCATTGAAGATGACAACCATTACATTTAATTTTGGGAATATGCGAATAAACTGTTAAAGTTATTCTTGATTTTGTCGATAGTAAAGATGTCGCTATTAAATCCACATTAATTTTATGAAAATTAATTTTATGAAAAAAATTATAACGCTAGTTACATTATCATTACTCATTTCCCAGACCAATGCGGGTATTAGGCAGTATAGTGCCGATATTGAAAGCTCTTCGTGGCAGCTAACCGATGACTCTCGGCTGCAATGTACGCTGTCACATCAAATTCCTCGTTACGGTAAAGCTAAATTTTATAGTTCAGCAAGCCGTAAAATGAATATGGAGTTTGAACTAGAAATGATGCGGCTGCCAGACAGTTACTCTTTAGCTGAAGTTCGCTCTGAAGCGCCCAATTGGCGACCCGGTGTTGCCGGCAGAGTGCTTGCAGATATGAAGCTACATAAACAGTTTTCTCCAAGTTTACCGAAGAAAATTGCTTGGAATATGCTTAATGAACTTGACCAAGGTATGAGCCCAACATTTTATTATAATGATTGGTATAGCGAGAGTGAAAAAATTACCGTTGGTTTATCAACCGCTCGTTTTCAAAAGGCCTATCAAGCTTTTGTCAGTTGTGTAAGTAACTTACTCGATTTTAATTTTGATGATATTTCTTATACGGTGCTTAATTACCAATTTGGCTCTGACAAGCTAACTAAAGCCTCGCAAAAACGTATGAATATGATCGTTGAATATTTAACGCTTGATTCTCAACTTGAGCTAGTATTAATTGACGGTTATTCAGATAGTTACGGTGGCCGAAATACTAACCTTAAAATGTCAGAACGTCGTGCAAATAAAGTACGTGACCTTATTGTAAGTAGCGGAATTGACGCGAGCAGAATTGAAGCCAATGGCTATGGCGAAAAACGTCATGTAGCTTCTAATGAAACGGTTATTGGCCGCAGTAAAAACCGTCGAGTTGTTATTCGTATGGAACAGCCTTAAAGGTTGGCTCAACTATCCTAATAGATATAATTAGCACTTGAAGAGGCCTGTAGATTCACTGTAATCTACAGGCCTCTTTTGTTTTGGATACATTTTATGAAATTTTCTATTCGTCTTGTCGCCATATTGTGTTGCGTTGTGCAACTCTCATGGGTTCAATCAGCTAGTGCACAAGTTAGCGATGCATTAACTTATGCAAATTATGATCAAGTAAAAATTAGTCACCTTTATTTGGATCTAGATGTCGATTTTGATAAAAAATCATTAAAAGGTTTTGCTGAGTTAAGCCTTGATTGGCTTAGTGATGATGTTGTAAATGTAATATTAGATACACGTGATTTAGAAATTGATCGTGTTATGGCTAAAAATACCAATAATCAGTGGGTAAAATTAAATTACACACTGGCTAAGCGTGATGATGTTATGGGATCAAAACTCACCATAAACACACCTTTTAAAACGCCTACACTTAGAGTGTATTATAACTCGTTACCTCAAGCTTCAGGCTTACAGTGGTTATCACCTGAGCAAACGGCCGGTAAAGACAAGCCCTTTATGTTTAGTCAAAGCCAAGCTATCCATGCTCGTTCATGGATACCCGTACAAGATACGCCAAGCGTGCGTATGACATACAATGCCCGCATAACAACCACAGATGATTTACTTGCTGTAATGAGTGCTGATAATGCACCTGATACATTGCGAGATGGCGATTATTCGTTTTCTATGCCACAAGCCATTCCAGCTTATTTAATTGCTATAGCGGTGGGCGATTTAGAATTTAAAGCCATGAGCAAGCAAACAGGTATTTATGCTGAGCAATATATCTTAGACAGAGCCGTTGCAGAGTTTGATGATACTCAATTGATGATCGATGAAACTGAAAAGCTATTTGGGGCTTATCGTTGGGGACGTTACGATTTATTAATATTACCGCCAAGCTTTCCTTTTGGTGGCATGGAAAACCCTCGTTTATCATTTATTACCCCAACGGTTGTTGCTGGTGATAAAAGTTTAGTTAACCTTATTGCTCACGAACTAGCTCATTCTTGGTCTGGTAATTTAGTCACGAATGAAAGCTGGCGCGATTTATGGTTAAACGAAGGTTTTACCAGTTATGTAGAAAACCGCATTATGGAAGCGGTATTTGGTGCTGATAGAGCCTTAATGGAACGCGCTTTGGATGCACAAAACTTAAGTTATGAAATTGCAGAGTTACCACCAGGTGATACGCAACTATATATCGACCTTCAAGGTCGTGACCCTGATGATGCTTTTTCGGGTGTACCTTATACTAAAGGGCAATTATTTTTAGTGTATTTAGAACAGAAATTTGGCAGAGATAAATTTGATACTTTTATCATGCAGTACTTCGACGACCATGCATTTCAAAGCTTAGGTACCAAGAGCTTTGTTACTTATTTAAAAGCTAATTTAACGCATAAATTCCCTAATGTTGTTAGCGATGTAGAGCTTAACGAGTGGATTTATGAGCAGGGTTTACCGGCTTACACGCCAAAACCTCGCTCAAATGCTTTTGTTAAAATTGATAATATTATTTCGAAATGGACTAGCGACCAACTTAAGCTAGCGCAAATACCAACAAAAAAATGGACATTGCATGAATGGCTTCACTTTATTAATAATTTGCCATTAAACATTTCTAACGAACGTATGAAAAGCTTAGATAAAGAGTTTAATCTAACTAATAGTACCAATGCTGAAGTTGCTCATGCATGGTATTTGCTTTCATTACGCTCTGGCTATGACGCGGTTTACCCAGCAATGGCAACTTACTTAGAATCGATTGGGCGTCGTAAACTCATTGTGCCTTTGTATAAAGAGCTTGCAACATCTGCCAAAGGAAAAACATGGGCACAAGCGGTTTATAAAAAAGCACGTCCAGGTTATCACCCGTTAGCACAGGGTACAGTAGACGCTATTTTATTAAAATAAGCGTTAGCCTAGCTCAACTTAGTCAGGTTTATTTAAACTTAAGTTGAGCCTTCAACAATATTATTAATTAACATTGTTGATAAAACTCAGACATAAAAAAACATCGCAATTAGCGATGTTTTTTTATGTCTGCAACCAACGGATAAAAGCGCTAATACTATGGAGCTATTAGCCGTTTATCGACGATAACATCCACTTGGCGCAATTTATTTTGTTGTGAAATAACCACACGTATTTGCTGTAAATCGTGTTGATAATTTAAGGTTAAACGACCACGTTTACGTTCGCGATCTATCGGTTCACCGTAACTTTTGTTGTAAAAATCTATCACGTTATCTTCGGTGTTAGTGGTGAAGTAGTTGATAACCGCGGGTGTTTGTTCATCAAACTTAGCAAATACGCGCGCGCCTTCAATAACAGGTATATTAACCTTCTCCGTCATACTTTTATCTGTATCAGTGGTTTCTGCGTTGATACTACAGCTGAACATAAGCAATAATAAAGTACGAGATAAAGTTAAACTCTTTGGTATAAAGCGTAATGCAGGCATTACCAGATCCTTTTAAGTTTTTGGGATTATATAAATAAACAAACTAACAATATATTGAGTGTGCACGTTGATGTTTTTACTGTCAAACTTTAGTAAAAATGTCCGCTTAGTTCAATGGTTACTATTTAAACGTGCGATCAAACAAGCAACAAATTATGGGTAAAGCTTATGCTAACTGTTTATTTGTTGCTAACATACTGATTATTATTTGATTTGCTATGCACGGTCAACAAATTCATTGCGGTAATGATCAACCCATAATGCCGTAGCACCACAAATAGCGACTGGCATCACGACTAAATTCACTAACGGGATCATTGAAAAAACCGCGGTGGTTATACCGAAGCTGTAACTTAATCCTTGACGTTGTTTCAAGGCTTGACGCATTCTAGTAAAGCTAATTTTGTGGTTATCAAACGGATAATCTTTATATTGCACTGCCATCATCCAAGCAAGAAATAGAAACCAAAGTATCTGTCCTACAACGGGTAAAATCCAATAAAGTAAAAAGAACCCCGCTGCACGTGGCAAATAATAACCCAGTTTACTCACCTCGCGACTTAGCGTTCTAGGAATATCTTTTACCACATCAAACGCACTACCTTCATGTAAGGGTTGATCTGTTAACAAGGCTTCTACTTTTTCTGAGAGCAGTCCATTAAAGGGGGCAGCTAACCAATTGGCGACAGAACTGAAGATAAATGAAAATACCACTAAAATAAATAATACTGCTAATGGCCAAATGAAATTGCTTAGCCATGAAAACGACTCACCTAACCAATCTTCTAGGGTCAACATGTAACTTTCTAGCTGTAAAAACATATAATAAAAAGCATAGCTAAACAGCACTAAATTTACCGATAATGGAATAAATACGAAGCGACGAATTCCAGGGGTACGGATCAACTCAAAGCCTTTGATAAAATATCCGGCACCACCGTTTGCTAAATGGGGTTTGCTATTATTGTTCATTGTTGTTTTATTAACCTAACTAATTGATATTCATAGCACGATTATAGGATCCTTAGCATGATATGAACAGTATTGTGATGTTACAAAATACATCAATGTCTGATACAGTGTCGATAGTTACTGATGTTTAATGTTAATTCTATTAGGTTACAAAATTTTAACCAATAGATACTGTGATTAGGTTTTTCGATTTAATGCGACTCAAGCATATAAAATTGGCAGGTTTTAAATCCTTTGTCGATCCCACCAAAGTCCCCTTTGAACAACAAATGACCGCAATTGTTGGGCCAAACGGTTGTGGAAAATCGAATATTATTGACGCCGTTCGTTGGGTATTAGGCGAAAGCTCAGCGAAAAATCTTCGCGGCGAAGCCATGACTGATGTTATTTTTAATGGTGCAGCCAGCAGAAAGCCTATTGGCCAAGCTAGCGTTGAACTTGTATTTGATAATACCCAAGGCCGCATTCAAGGTAACATGGCAGATCGTACTGAAGTCTCAGTACGCCGAGTGGTTAACCGTGAAAGTACTAATACCTATTTTTTAAATGGTACAAAGTGTCGACGACGCGATATTACCGATATTTTTTTAGGAACCGGTTTAGGTCCTCGCAGTTACGCTATTATCGAGCAAGGCACTATTTCTCGCTTAATTGAGTCCAAGCCGCAAGAATTACGCATATTTATCGAAGAAGCGGCTGGCATTTCAAAATATAAAGAACGTCGCAAAGAAACAGAAACCAGAATACGACATACCCGAGAAAACCTAGCTCGACTCAACGACATTCGCCTTGAGCTTGATTTACAAATTGATAAACTGCATCAACAAGCACAAGCAGCTAAACGCTTTCGTACACTAAAACAACAAGAACGAAAATATAAAGCTGAACTGGCCGTTTTACGCTGGCAAAAATTTGATCAACAACGTCAACAGCATCAAACACGTATAGTTGCACTTGAAAATAAAGTGGCAAGCCAAAATGCTGAGCAAAGTCAAAATGATGTTGTGATCATTGAACTAAAAGCAACCATGAATGCGTGTAATGATAATAACCAAACGTTGCATCAACAAAAGCTTAATGTCACCCAAGATATTGCTCGTGCAGAGCAGCAAGTTAAATACTTAAAAGAACAATCAGACAAAACTCAAACCGATAATGAACTTACTCAGCAACAATTACTAAATGCACAACAATTAATATTAGCTGAACAAGAACAATTAACGTTGTGCAATACACAACTGAATGAACAACAACCTGAGTTACAAACAATAGAAGCGGCTTTAGAAGCTTGTCAAAGTGAATTAACGCAACATCAAGCTCAACTAAAAGAGTTGCAAAGCCAATGGCAGCAAGAACAGAAAAAACGTAATGCGAACCAACAGCAAAAACAAACCTTGCAGGCTAACATTACTCAACAAGAAACCATTATCGAACAGGTTAAGCAGCAAGTAACTAATTTGCGCGAACAAATCGCCTTGCAACCTTTACTTGAAAATGGCGGAGAGCAAGCGTTACAACAACAGAAAAATAACGTTGTAGCCGCCTTATCAAAACTGAAAAATCTGCATAACGAGTTAGCCGAGAAAGAAACAAAGCTACAAAAAACATCAGTAGACTTAAACCAACAACTTGCGGTGATTTCAGCTCAACTTACAGTGAAATATCAAAAAATAACAGAGTTGCAGGTAAAGCTTAGCGATAAGTCTCCTTGGAGTGAAAAACAAGCCACATGGTTTAATCAGCAAAATATGACCGACTTTGTGACATTACAAAGTCAACTTGATGTAGAAGAAGGTTGGGAGCAAGCGACCGAAGTAGTGTTATCTCACTGGTTAGCTGGGCATGTGGTTAATGGTTTACCTAACGCGGATGCAGAAGGTAACTTAAGTGCGGAAAACTTGTGTTTTATTTACCAGAGCATAGAGCAAGCTATTGACCAAAGCTCTGAGCAAAATAGTGCGAATAATGGTCATAGTAATCCGGTGATAAAAACTAACACTTTAGCCAGTAAAGTCAGTGGAGTTAACGTTTTAACAACATACTTCAACGGTATTTTATTGGCAGAGAACTACCTTGAGGCCAAGCAAAAACTATCAAGTTTAGCGAGCCATGAAAGTGTCATTTGTCCGGATGGAACATGGTTACATCATCATATGTTAACCAAAGGGAAGCTTGAACAAGGCTATGATTATATTAGCTTACAGCGTCAGCTTGATACTGAGCAATTAGCGCTTGAACAGCTTATCAACAGTCAACAAAGCATTGAGCATAATCAAAAACAAATAACTGAAAAGCTAGCCTTATTAACGCTGGAAAAAAATGCTAATAGCGAAAATATCACGCTACAACAAACTAAGCTTAACGAATGCGATAATGCTATTTCACTAGAAGCTCAGGCGAATCAACAACAACAAAGTCAGCAATATAAATTAACTCAGGAAGTAGAAGCACTGCTCAAAAGTGAATTGTCGGCTAAGCAAAAGTTAACTGAATTTCAACGTCAATTAACTCAAGTATTCGATAACACTGCACCTAGCGTTGATGATTTCTCTCAACAACAAACCGAGTTGCAGCAAACAATAGAAGTAATACAAGCACGAAGCCAAACATTACATCAAAGCAGACATCAGCTGAGTTTAGTGGTTGAGCAGCTTAAAAGTCAGCGTTTGCAGCGCGAGCAGAGTATTCGCTCAAATCAAGAAAATGTTAATTTACTAACTCAAAGGTTAACCAGTAATAGCCAAGTTTTTACTGACAACAGCCAACCAATTCAAGAGTTTGAACTGCAATTGCCACAATGGCTTGATAATTTAACGGCCATTAATGAGAAATTGCAATTTAATCAAAAAACCTTGAATGACAGCCAAACACGTTTAGCTGAATTAGAAATACAACAAAAAACCAGTCAAAATAAAATCAGTGGTCTTAATGAGCAATTAGCACGCTTACAGCTAGACAGTGAAGGTTTTAAATTAAGGGCTGAAAGCGCCTTAGAGGTGTTAGCTGAACTACAACAAAGTATCGACAATGTGGTTGAGGCTATGCCTGAAAACGCTAAAGAGTCAATTTGGCAGGCGCATTTAATCAAGTTGGCTAAAGACATACAAATGTTAGGAGCAATAAATTTAGCCGCCATTGAAGAATACGAAACACAGTTTGAACGTAAAAGTTATCTTGACCAACAAGATCAAGACCTTAATAATGCAATAACTACGTTAGAAGCGGCCATAGCTAAAATTGATAAAGAAAGCCGTCATAAGTTTAAATTAACCTTTGATCAGGTTAATAAAGACCTACAGGTGCTATTTCCTAAGGTCTTTGGAGGAGGTCAAGCGTATTTAACGTTAACAGGTGAAGACTTACTGGAAACAGGAGTTACCATCATGGCTAGACCGCCAGGGAAAAAAAATAGCACAATTCATCTATTATCTGGTGGAGAAAAAGCGCTGACCGCATTATCATTAGTGTTCGCGATTTTTCGATTGAATCCTGCTCCATTTTGTTTACTTGATGAAGTGGATGCACCTTTAGATGATGCAAATGTCAGTCGTTTTTGTAATCTAGTGCGAGAAATGTCGCAAACAGTGCAATTTATATATATAAGTCATAACAAAATAGCTATGGAGATGGCGTCACATTTAACCGGAGTAACCATGTTTGAACCAGGTGTTTCACGTATGGTAGCGGTAGATATTGACGAAGCAATCGCCATGGCAGAAGTATAAGAATAGGTTAGGTAATGGAAGATAATTTCAGAAATACATTAATTATTATCAGTGCTATCGTGATAGCAGCCATTTTTATTCATGGTTACTGGACCATAAGAAAAAATAAAAATCCTTATAAATTGAAAGCTAAGGCGGAGCCAGTTGTGCCTCAGTCGCGCGGTTTCGATGGTTCTGGATTTGATCAAGATGGCGTAAGTAAACCTAAAGTGGTCGGTTCAAACGCTCAAGCAGATGGTGTTGTAAAATCTCATCAGGTTGAAAGCCATGCTGATTTCCACAGTGATGAACCTATGCCTAGCGCAATTCCTCCTCGAAATTTTGAAGACAAATTTCATGAACAAGGTGATAACTTTGGTGAGTTACTCAATGATACCGAAGCTGTACCTGAGCATTTAAAACAGCAAGCCTTATCAGATGCACCTAATTACGGCGAAGAGTTACTTTCTGAATCTGAGGTTGATCTTGAAGATAGTAAAGAAGTTATTGTTAAAAAACCGATATATTCTGAACCGGTTTATCAACAGCCTGTGACTCAAGCAAAGCCAGAAATACTAATAAATAAACCCGTTTCACGTAAAAAAAGCGTGCGTAAACCTGTTGTTAAACGCAACCAAATGGAAATTAACTTTGGTGATGAAGCAATAAAGGATATGCCGAGTATATCGGCGACCAATGAAAACAAAAAACCAGCGCCTGTTGAAATTGAGCCACAAGTTATCGTGTTATCTGTTGTCATGCCAGAAGGGCGAAGTATGTCGGGTGCTGCGTTATTACCCTCATTGTTGACCTTAGGCATGAAATACGGCGAAATGAATATATTTCACCGTCATCAAGATAACGCAGGTAACGGTAAAGTTACTTTTAGCTTAGCGAATATGATGAATCCAGGGACATTTAATTTAGATGATATCGAAAACTTTAGCACGCAAGGCATCACACTTTTTATGACCTTACCTAACCCTGGTGATGCTTTTGAAGTATTTGAGCAAATGTTAAATGCGGCAAAACAGCTTGCCGTAGAATTTCGTGGGCAATTACTAGATCACAAGCGCAGTGTAATGACCAAACAAACCGAGCAACATTATATTGGTCTAATTCGCGAGTTTGAGCGCAAAAGTCGTATCGGCTCACTTTAATATTCTTATCGCTAAAATTTATCGTCAATAATATAAGTTAAATAAAAATATATTGTTGACGGTAAAATATTCACCTTCAAAGTAAATAAATCTTATGTCTGAACAAACCGTTATTAATCGAATCACTGAAATTTGTCAGTTGATCAATCACTATAATCATCAATACTACGTGCTTGATGAACCTAGTGTGCCTGATGCAGAATACGACCGATTAATGCGTGAGTTAACAACATTAGAAACAGAGTATCCGCAGTTAAAAACTGTTGATTCGCCAAGTCAGAAGGTTGGAGGAGCAGCGCTAAAATCGTTCAGCCAAGTGACACACCAATTACCAATGCTGTCGCTAGATAACGTGTTTTCTGAACAAGAGTGGTTGGCATTTGTTAAACGTTTAGGCGATCGTCTAACTAAAAGCGGTGTGAAATCAACGCTCGATTTTGCTATTTGTGCAGAGCCAAAACTTGATGGTTTAGCGGTGAGTATACGCTATGAAAAAGGTGTTTTTGTACAAGCCGCAACCCGTGGTGATGGAACGGTTGGTGAAAATATCACTGAAAATGTTCGTACCATAAAGTCGATTCCATTACGTTTACAAGGCAGCAGTTTTCCTGATGTTTTAGAAGTGCGTGGTGAGGTTTTCATGCCCAAAGCGAGCTTTGAAGCGTTAAATAAGCAAGCAATTAAAAAAGGCGAAAAAGGTTTTGCTAACCCACGTAATGCTGCCGCTGGTAGTTTACGACAATTAGACTCTAAAATTACTGCAAAACGAAATTTAGCTTTTTACGCTTATGGCATTGGTTATGTTGGCGCATTAGCCGATATAGATAATACCTTAGCTGGCGAAGCTGAAAGTATTGACGAACGTTGGCTTGCTAATTCTCATCACCAACGCTTATGTCAAATAAAAGCATTGGGTCTACCTATGTGCCCTGAAGTTCGGTTATTGAACAATGCCACTGAGGTGGAAGCTTTTTATCAAGATATTTTACAACAACGTGAAGCATTAAGTTATGAAATTGACGGCACCGTATTTAAAGTTGACGACATTTCATTGCAACAAAAGCTTGGCTTTGTAGCACGAGCACCGCGTTGGGCCACGGCCTATAAATTTCCAGCTCAAGAAGAACTCACCATACTAGAATCGGTCGACTTTCAAGTGGGCAGAACAGGTGCAATTACGCCTGTGGCACGTTTAAAACCGATATTTGTTGGTGGGGTTACTGTGAGTAATGCTACGTTGCATAATCAAGACGAAATTGACCGTTTAGGCATACAAATAAACGACACGGTTATTATTCGTCGTGCGGGAGATGTTATTCCTCAAATTGTTAGCGTTGTACTTGAACGCCGCCCTGATAATGCCATCGCTATTGCTTTTCCAAGTGAGTGTCCAGTGTGTCAATCAGCTGTGTTAAAAGCTGAAGGTGAGGCTGTTTTACGTTGTACTGGCGGTTTATATTGTCAAGCCCAACGTAAAGAAGCAATAAAGCATTTCTCTTCTCGTAAAGCACTAGATGTTGACGGTTTAGGTGATAAATTAGTAGAACAATTAGTTGATGAAGGTTTAATTAAAACCCCAGCAGATTTATTCAAATTGACCGAACTTGATGTTAGTACCATGGAACGCATGGGACAAAAGTCAGCGACTAATTTAATTAAAGGACTAGAAGCGGCTAGAACTACAACGTTGGCAAAATTTGTTTATGCGTTAGGTATTAGAGAAGTCGGTGAAACAACGGCGGCCAACTTAGCGCAATATTTTCTGAACTTTGATGCAATTAAATCGGCAAACGCAGAGCAATTACAAAAAGTTCCTGACGTTGGTGTCATAGTTGCAAAAAACATTGTCAATTTTTTTGCTCAAGATCATAACGTTGAGGTAGTTGAAGAGCTTGAAAATATTATGTCTTGGCCTGATATTGAGCGTAAAAGTGATGATGAGTTACCCTTAAAAGATCAAACTTTTGTGTTAACAGGCACCTTAAGTAAAATGGGCCGAAATGAAGCCAAAGCTGTACTACAAGCGCTAGGGGCGAAAGTTTCAGGTAGCGTTTCTGCAAAAACAGATTATTTAGTGGCTGGTGAAAAAGCGGGCTCTAAATTAGTAAAAGCACAAGATCTTGGTGTCAGTGTTTTAACCGAAGATGAAATGATCACACTGCTAAGTAGCTAAGATAGAGAAACAGTTAAATAGCTAAGCGGATAAAAGCATAAATAAACAATACTATTGGCAAGGGGAGTAACACCGTAAATAGTATTGTTTCACACCACTCTATGGCTCGATAAAACTTAAACAAAGACACATTCTCCTCTCGAGTTGAAGGTAGCACCTGAAAGAAAAACATAAACGCAGCCACTATCAAGCTTTCAATCGCAATAAATAATATTAAGATCGCTAACCAAACTAATACACTCGGTGTTTTAAGTTGAATTTGTGTCTGTAAACCAATAAATAATATGAAGAAAAAACAACTCCACGCTAAAAGTTGCCATTTAAATCGGGCAAATGTAATGGCAATATAATTAAAAAGTTCTGGACTGATGGAAGAAAGCATTAAGTAAAGAATAACTCCTGCTGGATATTTTTTTAGTAAAGAAACATAAACGGGTGAAAACTCAGGTGAGGAGACAAAAGTTTATGTTTTTGTAAAGTTGAAAATATCAACGTACCTGAAGTATATCGATTAACGCGATGAAATGTCAGTGATAGGTTACTATTACAGAATAAAAATTAACTTAGGTGTATATGCTGATGTAAATTTTTTCGTGCAGACTTTCGACTGCTCTTGTCATAAAATAGTAGCATTAACTTGAAAGCACGAGTTTAAAAATATTAACTTAAGTGCATGAATTTGCATCACTCAATAAACTAGGTCATTGAATGAATATTAATTTTAAAATTACGGCTTTATCTGCGCTATTTGTAACGCTTAGTGCTACAAATATTGTGGCTACGGCAAGTGGATATATTGAACAACTTAACGCTGATAAAGAAACTGTCTCGGTTATATCAGAACATAAAAAATCGTTATTAATAAATAACGATATGACTAAAAATGTTGATACTGAAGTAAAGCATAAACAACTTACACAACAACAAAAATCGACACCATTAGCTAGAGCACTGGCGCAGTCGGATAATAAACTGACAGAAAAATCGTTTTACGAAGACAGAACCCTAAACCTTGAGATTAGTGAGCTTAGAGATAACAGCGGTTTAGTTTATTTAGGCGGTAAAGTTTCAGATGCTGAGTTAAGCGGCTATTTAGAGCAATTGAAAGCTGAGTTAGGTGAAGAACAATTTGCTATATATCGACAGCACCAAGCGGCACGTGATCATCAATCTTTCCATGTTACTTTAATAAACCCTTACGAATATCAAACCATTGATAAAGCTAAATTAGCACCAAAGACACAATTTCGTGTTATTTTACATGGCTTAGGACGAGTCGAAAAAGACGAGAAAAAGAGCTACTTTGTTGTTGCCTCTTCACCTGATGGACAATTTATTCGTCAAAACTTATTGTTAAAAAATAAAGACTTCCATGTTACTTTAGGTTTTTATCCAGAAGACATTTTTGGCGTGAGTAAAGGTCGAGACACGCTAATTAACAAATAAATTTCATTACTTTTAAATTATAAAATTGTGACACATTTGTGATAACTCTGTGAAAGTTTAGCAATGTTTGCTTTGCATACTAAGTGCGTAATCATTTAGTCATCAAGGGAAACTTATGAAACTTATTAAAACTGCATCTGCTATTGCACTGGCCTGTTCAAGCTCGGTGCTAATGGCACAAACTATTGATATTCAAATTACCAACCTCACACATGCTCAACACTTTACGCCACGTTTAGTGATAGCGCATGACAATACAGTTGACGCTTTTGAACCTGGTGTTGAAGCAACATCTGCTTTAGCTTGGCTTGCCGAAGCTGGCGTGATTGATGATGCTCAAAATGCTGCATCTTCAGGGCAGAACTTTGAAGCGCTTTTAGGCCCAACTGATACTGATAATAGTTCAAATACTTGGCATCGTATTGATGGTTTAAGCGCACCATCAACCACTGAAAACTATACCTTTGATACCATGGATAAAACGCATCTTTCTATTTTAGCCATGTTAATACCAACCAATGATGCCTTCGCTGGCTTAGACAGCATTAAAATACCTACTACACCTGGCACTTATACTTATATGGTAAACGCCTATGACGCAGGTACAGAATTAAATGACGAATTAAATAGCACGCGAACAGATATTGTAGCGCAGGGCGGTACACCATTAGGTGGCTATGGCGCACCAGGTGTTGCGGGTGCAGGTGCATCTCCAGTGCCATTAGGTGTTGGTGGTATGGGTGTTGCGGCCAAGGTAGGTTTTGCAGAAGATGGTAGTGCCATTGGTGCTAACGAAGTGGTAGATGGTACAGACGGCCCAGTACATATTCATAGAAATGTTTTAGGTGATACCAGCCTTACTGATGGCGCTAGTGATTTAGTGTCAACTGAACACCGCTGGTTAAACCCTGTTGCACGCGTAACTATTACTATCCCAGCCTCTTAATTTAGGGAGAATTGATCATGAATATGAACAAACTAACGTTAGCTTTGCTGCCTTTAATTGCAGTTTTAGCAACTGGTTGTGGTGGCGATGATGGCGAAAGCGGCGCTACAGGTCCTGCAGGTAGTGCTGGTGTTGATGGTACAAATGGTACCGATGGCACAAATGGCTCTGACGGCACTAATGGAAACCTTGCCGTTTTCACTGTACAGGTCACTAATTTAACTTATGCTCAACCATTTTCACCGGCGGCTGTAGTGTTACATGAGTCTGGTTTTAATACTTTTATCGATGGCGAAATGGCCAGTCTAGGTTTAGAACAGCTGGCAGAAGGTGGCGACCCATCAGGGTTAATATCAGAAGCTTTAGCTGCGACTCAGTATTTAGATGCTGTAACAACCCCTGGTGCTACATCGCCTAAATCTATCGGTGCAATGTCGACACTTTTAGTGCCGCTTTTAGATGTTGACGACTTACGCATTAGTTTTACCACTATGCTAGTTAATACTAACGACGCCTTTACGGGACTAAATGCTGCAGACATTAGTAATATGACAGTGGGTCAAACTATGAGCTTTATGGCACCGACTTGGGATGCTGGTACCGAAGCAAATACCGAAACAGCTGACACAATGCCAGGGCCAGCAGCCGGTGCGGCAGGCGGTGGTGGAGCCAGTGCAGGTTTTAATGCTGAACGTGATGATCTTTTTGATAGTGTTCATTTTCATCGTGGTGTTATTACTAACGAGAATGCAGCTGATGAGAGTAAAGAAGGTTTAAGTACCTCGGTACTTACCGAAGCTGATCGTTGGGACAATCCAACCGCGCGTATTGTTGTAACTCGAACACGATAATGAGTAGGGCGTTTTTAAACGCCCTCAGATTTTAAATTATTGATGTCATTGTTATTGAGTTTAAATAACTCGCTTTATTAATAAAATCACGAAAGTATTTCTGTGCTGGCAAGTTCTTATGTAAAAGGCACAGAAATATATCGAATTTTATTTGTAAGACAAAAATCTTTTACATAATTAAAAAATTCTTTACATACCTATTGGAGTTAATTCAGTCTGTGCTAAGTTCTTGTGAAAAAAACATAATAACGGAGCAGAACATGGATACCATTTTGGTAGTTGAAGATGATCAAGACATTGCAGATTTAATCAGCTTAAACCTGCAAGAAATTGGTTTAACCGTTGAGCATTGTTTATCTGGCGAAGTAGCGTTAGAGAAGCTAGCAAATAATCAATATGATCTTGTCATGCTTGATGTCATGTTGCCGGGCATATCAGGCTTAGATGTTTGTCGGCAATTACGTGAACAAAAACCCGAGCAAGTCATTCTAATGGTAACTTCAAGAAACAGTGAAATTGATCGTGTACTTGGCCTTGAGCTAGGCGCTGATGATTATATGACGAAGCCATTTAGTGTTCGTGAATTGCAAGCTAGAGTGCGCAGTCAATTGCGGAGAGTACATTTGTTATCAAAAATTAGCCAACAACAAATAGAAAAGCAATCGCCAGAACAGTATTTGACCTTAGGAGTACTGAAGATAGACTGTGTTTCTCATTTAGTTACATTAAATGGCAATAATGTTGAATTGACATCAACCGAATTTGACTTGCTTTTTTACTTAGCTTCTCACCCAGACCAAGTATTTTCTCGTGAACAATTACTAAGCTCAGTTTGGGGATATCACCATAGCGGTTACGAGCATACGGTAAATTCACACATTAATCGATTACGTAATAAAGTTGAAACTAATGCCACTAAACCTGCAATTGTACAAACTGTATGGGGTGTAGGATATAAACTTTGTCGTCATGGTGTTGCAGCGTGAGATTATCACTTTACCACAGACTATCGTTGTCACTGTTAGTGGTATTTATTGTCATTATTAGTGTGTTTTTTGTTTGGGCAGAAAATTTAGAGCAAACAACACGCTATGAGTCAGAACAAAACTTACATCTATCACTTGCCGCTAATTTAGCTCGTGATAACCCGCTGTTACAGGAAGGGGCTTATGACCATCAAGCCTTAAAAAACCTTTTTCACACCTTAATGGTATTAGGGCCCGCATTTGAATTTTATTTTATTGACCCTAATGGCGTTATTTTAACTCATTCAATTACACCGTCATTAATTAAACGCGATCGTATTGATCTAAAACCATTAATTCAGCTAACACAAAATGAGATCAGCTTACCTATTTATGGTGATGATCCACAGCATGAGAGCCGTGAAAAAATATTCTCAGCAGCCCCTGTTTTTAATGGTAGCCAGTTAATTGGCTATCTGTATGTTATTGTCACCGGAGAGCGTTATGAGTCTGCTTATAACCGTGTAGACTCTGACCGACAAGCTGAACTTTCTATGGTTATGCTGGTGGGAGCATTGGTATTTCTTTTCATTGTTATGCTGGGCATTTTTTACTACTTTACTCGACCACTTCGTCGCCTTAACCATGATATTCAGTTATTAAAAAATGCAGGCTTTGATAAATCATCGCTAAAGTTAACCTCGTGGATGCCTAATAGCAGTAATGAAGTACATCAATTGGGCGTGGCTTTTGAAGAAATGGTTAATCAACTCAATGAGCAATTAAACCTTTTACAACAAAGTGATGTGAAACGAAGAGAGTTGTTAGCTGATATTTCTCATGACTTACGAACCCCCTTGTCATCATTACAAGGTTATATTGAAATGATCGCCCATAAAGGCAATGAGTTAACGGCTGAGGTACGAGAAAAGCACATTAATACCGTACTAAAAAATACCCTACAGTTGAAGTTACTCATTGATCAAATATTTGAGCTTACACACCTTGAAGGTGGTCAAGTTACCTTAAACTTTGAAACATTTAATCTAGCCGAATTGCTCTACGATATTATGGCAAAGTTTAATTTGCAGACCAACGCAAAGCACATCGATATTTCAGTAAAACCCAACAGTTCTTATACTCAAGTTTATAGTGATATTGCTAAACTTGAACGAGTGATCAGTAATTTATTAGAAAACGCTATTCGCCATACTCAAGAGAGAGGAAAAATTGAGTTAATTATCGAAGAGTTAAATGAAAATCAATGTAGCCTTACAATTTCTGACAACGGAACGGGTATAAAAGCAGAAGAGCTATCGTATATTTTTGACACCCGTTATCGCGCAAGTAACGCCATACAAGATAAAAATAAACATACGGGCTTAGGGTTAGCTATTACTAAAAAGTTATTAGAATTATTGAAATCTGATATCAAAGTAAAAAGCACCTTAGGCAAAGGTACTGCGTTTTCGTTTAACTTAAGACGAGTAATACCAATAGAAGAAATTAAGTAACTAAATAAGTAGGTCAATTGATATAGCTTGCACTGACCTTAACGCTTTGAGTCTTTAAGACTGTAATTTTATTATTTTGTCGTTAAAAAATCAGAAAAAAATTCATTGTGCATAAATATAAACAGCAACAGCGATACAAATATATTCGATAGTGAGTTCATATTAGCCGCTCGGTTGAACTCTTACCGCTCATCACTAGACCTTAATCCAATAAATAATAGATATTTAACTTTTCATTACTTAGAATAAGCTATTAACGTATTTATTTTAAAGTAAATTTTTTTAGGAGAGCAGATGAAAATTAAATTGGCGATATGTTTAGCAATAATCACCTTAACCGGTTGTACCAAATCTTCAACAGGTCGTTCGCAGTTAATGATGATGTCTGCAGACGAACTCAATAAAATGGGTAGCGCATCTTTTGAAGAAATGAAAACCAAAGAAAAAATAAGCCAGTCACCTGAAATCAACCGCTATGTGCAATGTGTTGCTAACGCTATTACTGTCAATGTACCAAAGTCTGCACATGACGGCGCGTGGGAAGTGGTGGTATTTGACTCCGAACAAGTTAATGCCTTTGCATTACCCGGTGGAAAAATTGGCGTTTATACTGGCATATTAAAAGTAGCTGAGAACCAAGATCAATTAGGCGCTATTATTGGTCATGAAGTGGGTCATGTTATTGAGCAACACTCGAACGAGCGTTTATCATCAAGTCAAGTGAGCCAAATGGGCCTTTCTATTGTCAGTGTAGTGCTTGAAAGCCAGAATGTAGAAAGTCGAAATATGATGATGGCAGGTTTAGGTTTAGGCGTGCAGTATGGGGTATTGATGCCATATGGTCGTAGCCATGAAAGTGAAGCAGATATTGTCGGCCAAGATTTAATGGCTAAATCTGGTTTCGATCCTAAAGGTAGTATTAAACTTTGGCAAAATATGGCTAAAATCTCAGCAGGTTCGCCACCTGAATTTATGTCGACTCATCCATCAAATGAAACGCGTATAAAGCAGTTAACTGAACATTTGCCGAAATCACTGCCTATTTTTAAAAAATCAACACCGCCTAATTGTGTTAAACCCACTATTTAGCATTACGTTGTAATGTTTAATCGCTTGGTATTTTGATTAGTTAACGTTGAATAAACTAACTTCTTATTGAAAGAAAAAGCCCGTTAATTCGGGCTTTTTGTTGTTAAGTGTAGGAAGAATTAAAAGAGATAAAGGTTATTTTCTGGTAATTCGCCAAAAAGCAAAACTAGCCACGAAAAATAAAATCATAGGGTAGTAGGCATTTGCCACTACGTCTAAAGGGGATATTTTTAAAGTCGCGCCAAGCAGCAAAGCTTGTGCTCCATAGGGTAATAAACCTTGGTTGATACAAGCAAAAATATCTAACATGCTGGCGGAGTGAGCAGGGCTGAGCTCTCCATCTTGTGCTAAGCCTTTAGCCGTTTCACCAGTAACAATAATAGAGACGGTATTATTGGCAGTAAAAAAGTTACAACAAAAAGCTAAAGCGCCTATACCAATGCCTGCGGCACGCTTTTTGTTATGAGGACTAACCTTTAGGGTTAACCGTTCAATACTTGCTGTTAGGGCACTTAATCCGCCTTGGCGTTTAATTAGCTCACTTAAGCCGCCAATAAATAACGACAAAATAAAGATGTCTTGCATGCTGGCAAAACCTTTATTGATATCGCTTACCCATGTTGCTAATTGATAGTCATTGTTCAACATGCCAATAACGGCTGCCAACACTATTCCGATGATCAGCACCATAAAGACATTCATACCTGAAAGTGCCAGTGCCAGAATAACGATATAAGGCAAAAAACCGATAACGTCGAGTTCTTGGCTAGCTACATGGCTTATTGTAACGCCATTAGCTGCGAGTAGTGCTAAACAAATGAGTGCGGCAGGAACAGCGAATTTAAAATTAACTCGAAACTTATCTTTCATTTGCGCGCCTTGGCTTCGCGTCGACGCTATGGTGGTGTCAGAAATTATCGATAAGTTATCACCAAAAATAGCACCCGAGATAATACAGCCGGCAATCAAGCTAGCATCAATATCGGCAGACTCTACAAATCCTAAGGCAATCGGTGCAATAGCGGCAATGGTGCCCATTGAGGTTCCCATGGCTGTAGCAAGAAATGCCGCGACTAAAAATAAACCAGGCAAGAGAAAATAATCAGGAAAAAGTGACAATCCTAATTGTACGCTAGCATCTACACTGCCTGTTGCTTTAGCAACCGCCGCAAATGCGCCAGCGAGCAAATAGATAATACACATGGTTATAATATTTTGGTGCCCAGCCCCCGCTATAAATTGATTGATTTGCTCGTTGACTGTTTCTTTGCCCATATAAATAGCCAGTAATATGGCTGGAATAATGGCAATACTGGCGGGGAGTTGGTAAAAGGCAAAATCAGCCCCTTGGAGCGTTAGTACTATACCCGTTCCAAGAAATATCCCCAGGAAAGCACCAAAAGGTATGAGGCTTTTCAAGCTAGGCGCTGAACTGCTTTTGTTTGATGAGTTTGATGCTGGTATTGGCGAATTATTGTTGGTCATTAATCAAATCTTTTCAGTTATTGTTTTTATTCAAAGTAAACAATAACTTTTTCTCAAGGAATGTCTATGTTGGATTGCATTATATGACGTTTAAATTGCTTGTCAATCTAGACGTCTAGAAGTTTAAATTTGATAATTCATTAGTGATGAGATATTTTTTTTATTTATGCTTTATTTGTATTCGAGCTTTAATGGTAATTTTTATAGCTAACTTAACTATATTGAAACTTGCAGATTTTTGTCTTTGAACAAAGTGATTATTAAAAAGTAATAAATTATTATATATTTATTTTCTATAGGTTATTACCAATATTACAAAGTAACCAATAGCCTTTTTACTTGTTTATTCATTTTTAATGTCACTTTAAGTACGCTATATTTTATGTGCTTATTTGATGGTGGCTCTGTTTTTTATTTTGTTAGTGGTTGTATTTACTATTTAATTTTTACGGTCTTTAGGGCGTGTGTTGTTAAGTGAATACTGTGTTTTATTGTTGTTTAAAATATCACCACGTAACCTGTGTTAACTTTTTGTATTACCAAAATTCATATGCCTTTAATCGTTATTGGTAATGTTGGATTGTAATGTAAATGTAACCAATGTATAAGTAATCCCTAGATTGAAAACTTTTGTATATATTCACATTATTGATATAGCGGCTGGTAGGGTTAGATTTGAAATAGAGCAGGTCAATTTACTGAGCTCATTTATGCTAAATAAATAATCAAATCAACAATATTAGTTCTTCAATAGAAGTTCTATAATAAATACAATGGACATAAAAAGCATAACGACAACTAATGGAGTTAACAACATGACATCGATAAAAAATAATATTGCCCCAGGTGTAATTACCGGCGACGAAGTTCAACAACTTTTTGCCTATGCAAAAGCCAATGCTTTTGCATTGCCAGCTGTAAATGTTACAGGAAGCAATACTATTAATGCTGTGTTAGAAACCGCTAGTGAAATTAACTCACCAGCCATCATTCAATTTTCTGGCAGTGGTGCAGCATTTTATGCTGGTAAAGGATTAAATAACGATAATTTACGTGCTTCTATTGCGGGTGCGGTAGCTGGTGCTAAGCATGTTCATGAATTAGCTCCACTTTATGGTGCACGTGTGATGACTCATACCGATCATGCCGCCAGAAAATGGTTGCCTTGGATTGATGGCTTGCTTGACGCAGGCGAAGCTTATTTTAAGCAACACGGTAAGCCGTTGTTTACTTCACACATGATTGATTTGTCTGAAGAGCCACTCGAAGAGAATATTGAAACGTGTAAGCGCTACCTTGAGCGCATGAACCGTATGGGCATGACGTTGGAAATAGAGTTAGGCATTACCGGTGGTGAAGAAGACGGAGTCGATCATTCTGACGTAGATAGCTCACGTTTATACACCCAACCTGAAGAAGTCGCTTATGCATACAAAGAATTAGGTGAAGTGAGTAACAAGTTTACTGTTGCGGCTGCCTTTGGCAATGTGCATGGTGTTTATAGTCCAGGTAACGTTGAATTACGTCCTACTATCTTAAAAGATTCACAACAATATATTCAGAAAAAATTTGCTACGGGTGAGCAACCGGTCGATTTTGTTTTTCATGGTGGCTCAGGCTCAAGTGCTGCAGACATTAAAGAGGCGATTGGTTACGGCGTAATAAAAATGAATGTCGATACTGATTTACAATGGGCATTTTGGAATGGTGTAAGAGAGTACTCTGCTGAAAAACATGCCTTTCTACAAAGCCAAATTGGCAACCCTGACGGTGAGCATAAACCTAATAAAGGAAATTATGACCCGAGAGTTTGGCTTAGACATGCTGAACAGTCATTTAAAGAGCGCTTAGTTTTGATCTGTAAAGATTTAAATAATATCAACTCGTTAGGTTAAGGTGACATAAATTGCATCAGTACATAAATATATTTAACGACTTTAGCCACGTACAGCAAAGTGAGATATTATTTTGAAAGCCAATGATGACATAGCACTGCGATTACTCGCGAGTGAATACCCGTCAATAGCTTCTGTAACCGATGCAATAAGTAAACTCGAAGGTGAATTGGACCTGCCAAAAGGAACAGAGCATTTTGTTTCTGATTTACATGGCGAGTATGAGTCTTTTTGTCATGTTATTAAAAATGGCTCAGGTTCAATCGCCCAGTTAATTAGTCAATTGTTTCACAAGCAATTAAGTGCTGATGAGCAGCACCAATTAACGGCGTTAGTTTGTTACCCAGAAGAAGTACTTTCGTTTAATAGCGAAGGCAGTGACCAAGATGCAAAATGTTCAATGCAGTCACTGGTAAATTTGGTGCTAATTTGTCGTAAATATAGTCAAGTGTATGCGCGTTCAAAAATTCTAGCATTACTGCCTGATACCTTTACTAAAGAAATAGCAACGCTAATATACGAGCCACAATCGGACATGGGTTTGTCTGAGAGCGGCCATACGACTCAAGACAACTTAGATACTCCTTCAAACAATACTATCTCAGACAATATTATCTCAGACAATATTCTCACAGACAATATTCTCACAGACATTGTTAGCTCAGATCAGACTAAAGCATTTACTTTTGCCGTTGCAGAATTGATTCAAAAGCTAGCAATATCAAAGCTGCATGTTGTTGGTGATATTTATGACCGTGGTCCAGGTGCTCACCACATCATGGATATGCTAATGAAATATCATAGCGTTGACGTGCAATGGGGCAACCATGATATTTTATGGATGGGGGCTGCTGCAGGTAGTGAAGCATGTATTGCCACCGCGATTAGGATTGCGTTGCGCTATACCGACCTTGAAACACTACAAAGTGGTTATGGTATTAATTTACTGCCACTTGCTGCTCTTGCCGTTGAACTTTATGGTGATGACCCTTGTGAACAATTTCAGCCTAAAGTACCTGAAGATCAGACGTTAGAGAATAATGAACGTGGTTTATTAGCGCAAATGCAAAAAGCGATAGCGATAATACAATTGAAACTTGAAGGTCAAATCGTCAAAAGACGCCCGCAATATCAAATGGATGATCGTTTGTTACTCGACAAGATTGATCATGCTGCAGGTACGGTTAGTATTAACAAGGTTTCTTATGCATTAATTGATCAACATTTTCCTACCATTTCGGCTGATGACCCGTATACCCTGAGCAAAGCAGAACAAGTTGTTATTGAACAACTAAAACAGGCATTTTTGAATAGTAAGCATTTACAGAAGCATACACGTTTTCTTTATAGTCATGGTGCAATGTATCATGTTAGCAATGACCATTTGTTATTTCACGGCTGCGTAGCGATGAATGATGATGGTTCGTTTAAATCATTTAAGGTCGCAGGCGAAGAGTTTTCAGGAAAGGCATTTGTCGACAGAGTAGATACACTGGCAAGACAAGGCTACTTTGCACCTGATGGGTCAACAGAGAAAACTTATGGCGAAGATGCCATGTGGTACTTATGGTGTGGTGAACAATCGCCTTTATTTGGTAAACAAAGAATGGCGACCTTTGAGCGCTATTTTATTGCTGATAAAGCCGTACATTCAGAAGGTCGTAATGCTTATTATGACTTGCGTAACGAAGCAGAGTCAGCGAAAAAAATATTGCACGAATTTGGTGTTAACTCTGATGACGGACGCATTGTAAATGGCCATGTTCCCGTAAAGGTTAAAAAAGGCGAAAGTCCGATTAAAGCCGATGGTAAGCTATTAGTGATTGATGGTGGTTTTGCGAAGGCTTATCGTGGAACAACAGGTATTGCTGGTTATACGCTAGTGTCTAACGCTGATGCATTATCATTAATAGCGCACAAACCGTTTGAGTCGATTGATAGCTATATAAAGCGTGGTCCTCAGGTTGATTTTGATATCGAATGTATCGAGACTATGACTCCTGCACTTAAAGTTAAAGACTGTGATGAAGGCATTGAAATCAATAAGAGCATTGTTGAGCTGAAAAATTTACTCAATGCTTATCAAAGTGGACAGCTTTAAAAGCTTTAACAGCAATAAAGTCTATTACTCTACAGATCTTACTAAGCGCTTAATAACCTCCAATCATCATTAAATACCTAACCTTTTTTATATGACATAAAAAAGGTTAAATACGAGACATTTACCGAAAGTCTATCTAACTAGAAGTTTTACTCCTATTATTTGAAAGCTTCAGCTGCATTTCTGCAAACTCCTGAGATTCAATGAGTGCCTCTATTAAATTCTTTTTCTTCAACAACACCTTACATATTTGTAGTCCTAAATAATTGCCAATGGAGGGGAATTCAGGAATATTTACAAATTGAATACCTTGATAAGGACTATTTTTAGACGATGAATTAACAGTACTCGCACGTACAATTTCATGAAAAACAAAGTCACTAAACGGAGCGCTGTTTTTATAATGTGGATTTTTATAGGTTGAATAGCGTGTGCCCGGGGGGATAGAGATCCAGTTACTTTGCTTAGCGACTTCATTTATGTATTTTTTCGATGTTGCCCATTCAATAAAATTTTGGGCATTATCATATGAACTTGATGAAGCCGGTATTGCTAGGGCCCAAGTCCATTGCCAGCTTGCCCCTTCAGCAGTCACTTCATAAGGCGCAGCTGCAAATCCGGTTTTATCGTGTACAGTAGAGTTTTTAGGATTAAACAAAGTACCCGCAGCTACGGTAGCATCGACCCATATCGCACATTTACCTTGGGAGAATAATTCAAGATTTTCTTGATACCCTAAAGTATTAGCGTTTATTGGACCATATTTTTGCATTAAATCTATGTAAAGAGATACTCCTGCTTGCCACTCTTTCGATGTTAATTGTGGTTGCCAACCTTGGTTAAACCACTTGCCACCATAGCCGTTAACAATGGTTGCTATTAAAGCAATATTTTCTCCCCAAGCTGGTTTTCCACGTAAGCATATGCCGTTTATACCTTTGTTTTTATTATTTAACTTTTTAGCCATCGCATAAATTTGAGACCATGTCGGTTGACTAGGCATGTTAATTTTTGCCGCTTCAAATAAGTCTTTACGATAGTATGTCATCGAGCTTTCTGCATAAAATGGTAATGCATAAAGTGTATTTTTATAACTTAAATCATCTTTAATTGAAGAAATAATATCAGAGACTTCATAATCGGGCTTTAGGTCTTTTATTGGATGTAACCAACCCTTTTCTGCCCAGAGCATGGCTTCGTATGCTCCTATAGTTATAATGTCAAATTCGCCCCCAGAAACCGCAAGATCACTCATTAATCGTAATCTTAATACCGACTCGTCTAGAACACGCCATTCTAGTTTTATATTAGGATGATGAGCCAGGTATTGATGAGATAATTCTTTCATCATTAACAGCTCTTTATTGTCAACGGTGGCTATTCTAATGGTGTTTTTATCATGTTGACTTTCAAACGCTAACAAGCCGTGCTTGTATAAAATTTTGCTCACTAATCCAGTTGCACTAATGTGTTTAAGCCCTTGATTAAATGCTGCTAAAATTTTCTCTGTTTCTGAGGCGTTGTGTTTATAAAACGCTAAATGTACACTTAAATAATCGCTGCTAGCAGGAACAAAATCTAATTGACCAATCAAATAAGGCAGTGTTTTTACAATTAAGTCAGACGCTGTGTGTTTATCTATAAGAACATAGTCTAGCCTTCCCACATCTAACATTTTCAGTAACTGTTCGAGACTATTTACTTCTACCATAATGGCGTTTTTAAATTCAGACTTTACTACTTTAAAAGTCGTGCCTCTTAGTACACCAATGTGCTTTGAATCGTATGATTTGAAAGCGGTATTACTTTTTTTCTTCAATAATCCTAACTGAATGCCGGGTAAGGGATCTGAAAGAGCATAGTTTTCAATTGATACTGTGTTTTCTATAACCGGAAAAACACCTAAATATTTTTTACTGTTTTTTATCGATTTGGCTCTAGCGGCAGGAAAATAAGATATTTTTATTTTGTTATTGGATTGCGCAAATGCCGAAGCAATAATTTCTACAATCGCACCTTCTTGTTCCAAGGATGCTCCTACATATGGCTCCATCTCATAACTCGCAAAATTTAATTCTTTACCGTATACCTTCTGAGTAAATATTGATAAGAAAAAAATAATGTAACTTAAGAATATAAAATGTGAACTACGCTTCATATATTTTCCTAAAATGAATAAGCCTAAATGAGCATTTAAGCGGCTAACTTATTGCATGTACTACTGACTATGAATCTCAACTTGTTGGTTTTAATTCGACATTGAGGAGGGACTTGCCAACTAAATAAGAAAAGTTGCTGTAAATTACTAAGGGAATAAAAGATGAGGTTTATGATTTTGATTGGAAAATACTTTTGCTGGGATTTTAATATACTGTTTCTATTTAATAAACTAGCGCGAAAATTAATTTCAGCTAAGTAGGTGTTGAAAGTATTAGCTGTATTGGTATTTTTCATTGGTTAAACTCCCTTTATATTGAACGATAAACCTTAGTTTAATTGACTGAGATTTAAAGTTCATACTGTAGAAAACAGGTCGCTGTTTTCAACCCTTTTAAATCATGACTTTATTTTATTGTAATATAACTACTATTATCACTTACTCTTGAGTATAGCGACGAATTCGTCATTAGCAAAAACTATATTTAGCTTTATGAACAATGTCTTACCCTGTGGTATTGCTAACGGATATTACTTTTTAAAATTTATGCTCTCTACCTAGATTTAGGTTAATTTAACACAAGGTTATGTGATATTTGAGGTTATCTAATTATCCATATTAATGACAATTTATTACTATTTTAATGCATTTTTTAACGAGGTATTGTGAGTGTTAATTTTGTTGGAAAGGTTAAGAGCACAGCCATTAATCTTATTTTTATTGTACTAGCTTACATATTTATAAATAGATAATTGGAGGGGTTAACAATCGATAGTATTGATGAACATTGATTGCGTCATGAAAATTAAATTAGCCCCTATAACAAATGAGTTACAGAGGCTAAAAGTTCTATTTACTTAGTGCTTAATTAACTGATGGTGCGTCTTTTACGGCAAATGTTAATCAAGCCTTTAGTTGAACCATCCATATTTAGCGGCATATCAATATTAGAAAGCTTACTAAATATTTCATTACCCAATGCTTTACCTAATTCTACACCCCATTGGTCAAATGAGTTTATTTGCCAGATCACACCTTGCACAAATACTTTATGTTCATATAAAGCAATCAGGCTACCCAAGGCTTTAGGGGTTAATTTTGGCATTAATAGGGTATTACTAGGTTTGTTACCTTTCATGACTTTATGAGATGACAAATAGCTTATTTCATCAGTGCTACATTTTGCTTTAGTCATGGCTGCAATCACTTGTTCTTGTGATTGACCTTCCATTAACGCTTGGCTTTGACCCAAGCAATTAGCAATGAGCATGTCATGATGATCTGAAATATCAACATGCGGGTTCAGTGGCAAAATAAAGTCGACAGGAATTGGCGTTTTACTTTGATGAATCAATTGATGAAATGAATGTTGCCCATTTGTACCTTCACTACCCCAAATAATTGGTCCTGTATCGTAATTAGTTTCGTGGTTATCTAAATTAACCGATTTGCCGTTACTTTCCATATCAAGCTGCTGTATGTAGGCAGGCAAGCCTCGTAAATAATGATAGTACGGCAATAATACTTGCGATTGAGCACCATGGAAGTTTCGATACCAAACACCTAGAAGCGCCATAATTACCGGCATATTTTCTTCATAAGGGGCTTGTCTAAAATGCTCGTCCATTTCAAATGCGCCATTTAAAAACGCTAAGTAATTATCATAGCCAATGCCTATGGCAAGCGGTAAACCAATGGCTGACCAAATAGAGTATCGACCACCGACCCAATCCCACATTGGAAATATATTTTTCTCGTTGATACCAAAGCTTTTCGCCGCTTTAATATTACTCGAAACGCAGGCAAAGTTATGTTCAATATCAGTAACTTTAGCTTGTTTTAAAAACCATTCTTTCGCCGATTCAGTGTTTCTCAGCGTTTCTTGAGTAGTTAATGTTTTTGATGAGGTGATCACTAAGGTGGTTTCTGGATCTAAAGTCGATAACACATCGTGAATATGACAACCGTCAACATTGGCAACGTAGTGCACATTTAAATGTTTTTGGCGGTAAGGCTTTAATGCCTCTGACATGATTTTAGGCCCTAAAAATGACCCACCAATACCAATAGCCACAATATCTGTAAAAGCTTTACCGCTATAACCTTTTGTAGCACCAGACGAAACATCATTAACAAAGGTTTTAATTTTTTCTAAGGTACCTTTAACCAATGGCATAATATTTTCGCCATCAACATAAACCGGCTCATCAGAAAAGTTACGCAAAGCGGTATGTAAAACAGGGCGGTTTTCAGTGGTATTAATTGGCGCACCAGAAAACATCTGCTCTATTTTTTCTTTAACACCACATTGCTCGGCCAAATCAACCAACAATTTTTTTGTTTCGGGTACTAAATG